>JAYSEC010000044.1:0-18799 GCA_041914085.1 Nocardioides sp. | reverse complement strand
AAGGTGGCCAAGAACCGGATCCACTTCGACGTCTCCCCCGTCGACGTGCCGCAGGCGGACGAGGTCGAGCGGATCCTGGCCCTCGGCGCGACCCGCGCCGACATCGGCCAGACCGGCGAGGAGTCGTGGACCGTGCTCGCCGACCCGGAGGGCAACGAGTTCTGCGTGCTGCGCAGCCTGGCTCCGGGCCACTTCTCGCTGTGAGCGGGCTGGCGCTCGACCTCCCGATCGAGACCGAGCGGCTCATCCTCCGCCCGCACCGCATGGACGACCTCGACGACCTCGAGCGCTTCCACGGCGACCCCGACGTGGTGCGCTACGTCCCGTGGCCGGTCCGCGACCGCGCGGCCACCGAGGAGACGCTGCGGGTGAAGCTCACCCAGACCGAGCTCGTTGCCCACGGCCAGTGGCTGGTGCTCGCCGTCGAGGTGCGGGCCACCGGCCGCGTCGTCGGTGAGGTGCTGCTGAAGTGGGCGTCCGACCGGCAGGGCGAGGTCGGCTTCGCGTTCGCGCGCGACGCGCAGGGCCAGGGGTACGCCGCCGAGGCCGCCACCGCGATGCTGCGCCTCGGCTTCGACACGCTCGGCTTCCACCGGATCGTCGCCGTCGTGGTGGAGGGCAACGACCCCTCCGCCCGCCTGCTCGGCCGCCTCGGCTTCCGCCAGGAGGCTCGGTTCGTCGACGGCGCGTTCTTCAAGGGCGAGTGGGTCACCCAGCTGGTCTTCGCCCTCCTCGCGGACGAGTGGCGTACGCCCTGAGGGTCCTCCCGCCGACCGGCCGCCGAAGACGTGCCCGACGCCAGGGCCGAGAACCGTCGCGAGGTTCGCTCACCTCCTGGACCACGCAGCGAGCACACCACCGCGTGCCACGATGGCGGCATGCACCCGGACCTCGGAGGACCGCAGCGGTTGACCGAGCACTGGCGGCGCTGGAGGAGCACGGCGGCGTGCGTCGGAGTGGGCCTGCTCTGCACGGTCGCCCTCGTCTGGCTGGGTGACCGGAGCCAGCAGACGCGGTTGGGGCAGTCGCTGGACCAGGTGGGCATGGACGTCGTGGCCGGCGACGAGGCGACGACGCGGTGGCTCGTGGGCGTCCTGGGCAACGTCTCGCTGGGCTCGATCGCGGTCGCCGTGCTGGCCCTGGTGGGCACCGCCGTGGTGCGCGAGCGGTACGCCGCGGCCGCCGCGGCTGTCGCGCTGGTCCTGGGTGCCAACGTCACGACCCAGGCGATGAAGGCCCTGATCGACCGTCCCGACCACGGCTACCTGACCGTCGAGAGCTTCCCCAGCGGACATGCGACCGTCGTCGTCTCGCTGGTGTTCGCCGCCTTGCTCGTCGCCCCCGACGCAGCCCGCACCACGGTCTCCCTCGTCGGCTCGGGCGCGATCACCGTCACCGCGGCAGCCACGCTCGTGGCGAGCTGGCACCGACCCTCGGACATCATCGGCGCCCTGCTGGTGTCCCTGGTGTGGGGTACTGCCGTGCTCGCCGTCTGGAGCCTGCTGCGAGGAGGGATGCGCGGCATCGCACCGGCGCGCCCCCATCGCATCTTCGCCACCACCGGCGTGGTGCTGGCTGTCGCCGGCCTGGTCGCCGTCGGGGTCCGCCCGGGAGGCGGCTGGAACGGCTTCCTCGACGCGGGGGTGGTGATGGCCGGGATCGGACTGGCATCTGCGCTGGCGGTCACCACGTATGCACAGCTCGCCGGACCGATGGCGGTCGGCGGCGCAGGCAGCCGTCCTGCCGGTGCTGCCCCGGGACGATGACGCGGGCCTCTCAGGTCGTGGCGCGCTCCTCGACCGGCACCTCCGTGATCCTGCCGTCCCGCCGGCCCTCACGGAAGGACCGCAGCTCGTCGCGCACCTTGGGCAGCAGGATGTAGCACCCCAGCAAGTTGATGATCGCGCAGACGAAGAGCATGGAGTCGGCGAAGTCGAGCACCGAGGTGAAGGTGATGACGCTGCCGATGACGGTGAAGCAGCAGAACACGACCTTGAAGGTCGTCTCGCTCCGCTTCGAGCGACCGAAGATCTCGGTCCAGGCCTTCATCGTGTAGTAGGACCAGGTGATCAGGGTCGAGAACGCGAAGAGCGCCACGGCGATCGCGAGGATGACCGGGAACTGCGGGAGGAACGTCTCGAAGGCACGCGAGGTGACGACCACGCCATCGGGTGTCGGGCCGCCGTTCGCCACCACGTCGCGCTGCTCGCTGTAGTAGGGCGCGTCCGCGATCACGATCGTGAGCGCGGTCAGGGTGCAGATGATGACCGTGTCGATGAAGGGCTCGAGCAGGGCGACGAAGCCCTCGCTCACCGGGTGCTTGGTCTTGACCGCGGAGTGCGCGATGGGCGCCGACCCCACGCCGGCCTCGTTGGAGAAGGCCGCGCGCTGGAAGCCGATGATGAGGACGCCGATCGCACCACCGGCGACCCCTTCGGGGGCGAAGGCACCGGAGACGATCTCCCCGACCGCGGCGGGCACGTTGACGATGTTGCCGGCGATGACCAGCAGGCAGGTGCCGAGGTAGAGGAGCCCCATCGCCGGGACAAGCCGCGACGTCACCTGCGCGATCGAGCTGATCCCCCCGATGATGACGGCCCCCACGAGGAACGCCAGCACGAGTCCGAAGATGAGGGCGGAGCCCGACGAGCCGAGGTAGCCGTCGTCACCACCGGTCACCTCGCGGGCCTGGGCGAAGGTCTGGTTGGCCTGGAACATGTTGCCGCCGACCGCGCCGAACAGGAACAGCGCCACGGCGAAGACGAGCGTCAGGGTGCGTGACGCACCGCTGCCGAAGCGCTCGAAGGCGACCGGGAGGTAGCGGAACGGTCCGCCGGTGACCGAACCGTCCTCGTGCACCTCGCGGTACTTCACGCCGAGGGTGCACTCGACGAACTTCGTGCACATGCCGAAGAGCCCGGCGATGATCATCCACAACGTCGCTCCCGGCCCGCCGATCGTGACCGCGGCACCGACGCCGGCGATGTTCCCCAGGCCCACCGTGCCCGACACCGCGGATGACAGCGCCTGGAAGTGGGTGACCTCCCCGGGGTCGCTCGCCCGGGAGAACTTGCCCCGCACGAGGTCGAGGCTGGTGCGCCAGGAGACGAACTGGATGCCTCTGAACAGGATCGTGTACACGATCGCGGCGACCACCAGCCACAGCACGATCAGCGGGAACGAGACCCCGCCGACGGTCGGCGCGTAGAAGATCACGGACGTCACCGCGCTGGCGACGGGGTCGAAGGCGGAGTTGATGGTCTCCTCGACCGTCGAGAGCCACTGCCACTGGTCGTCGGTTGCCATGGTGTTCACCACATTCACGTCGGGGGCCGTCGATGCAACCAGCCGACCGGTCGCGGGTTCAACGCCTGTCACGACCTTGTCGCCGAAGTGTCGCGAGGACGTCGCACCTCCTCGGGCCGGGACGAGCGAGAATGGCAACGGGTGCGCAGCCGAGGACTCGCCTGCGGTGACGCGCCGACCCAGCAGCACGGGTGCCGACAGGGACCCGACTCCCGAGAGGACGGACCCATGACCGGGGCCCCGCGTGAGGTCACGACCGTCCGCGCACCGCTGGCACGGCCGCACGCGCCCATCCCCGTCGGCTCCTCGCGGCACCCATGACGCGCGCCTGGCGACGCCTGCAGGACAGGTTCTGGGTCGTGCCCGTCCTGTTCGCGGTGCTCTCCGCCCTCCTGGCCCTGGGACTCACGGTCCTGGACGACAGGCTCGACACGTCGCTGCACGTGCCGTTCCTCTTCTCCGGCGGACCCGAGGGAGCCCGGGCACTGCTGTCCGCCATCATCACCTCGATGATCTCGTTCACCGGCCTGGTGTTCTCGATCACCGTCGTGGTGCTGCAGCTGACGAGCAGCCAGTTCTCCCCACGCGTGCTGCGCACGTTCCTCCGCGACGCCGTCAACCAGATCGCGCTCGGGGTCTTCGTCGCCACGTTCGTCTACGCGCTGGTCGTGCTCCGGGCGGTGCGCGGCACCGCCCAGACCGAGACCGTGGTGCCGCAGGTCTCGGTCACGGTCGCCTTCGCCTTCGTGCTCGCGAGCGTGGTGGTGTTCCTCGTCTACATCGACCACATCGCCCAGTCGATCCGCGCGGCCACCATCGTGACGCGGATCGGCGAGGAGACCCGGGAGGTGCTCGAACGACGGCACCCGGAGGATGCTGAACATCGCGCACTGCTGACGCTGCCGGACTCCCGCGGGCACCGCGTCCCTGCGGACGCGCCGGGCGTCGTGCAGCAGGTCGACGACCAGGTGCTGCTCGACCTGGCCGAGGAGCACGACGTGACGATCTGCCTGCTCCGTGCTGTCGGCGAGTTCGTGCCGGCGCGCGCACCGCTCCTGGAGGTGCACGGCGCCCGGCCGCCGGACGACGGGATGCTGCGGTCGGCGGTCCACCTGGGCAAGGAGCGCGTGCTCGACGAGGACGTCGGCTTCGGGATCCGACAGCTCGTGGACATCGCCGAGCGCGCCCTCTCCCCCGGGATCAACGACCCGAGCACGGCCGTGCAGGCCATCGACCACATCCACGACCTGCTCCGCCGGCTCGCGACGCGGCCGCTCCAGCCCCGGCAGCGCGTCGGCCGCGCCGGCCGGCTGGCGGTGCACGTGCCGCAACCCGCCCTCGGCGACCTCATCGGCCTGGCCGTCGACGAGATCGCGCACTGCGCGGCTGACGTGGACCGCGTGCAGCGACGGTTGGCGGTGATGCTGCGCGACCTGCACGACGCGGCGATCCCGATCCACCGTCCGGCTGTCGCGCACGTGCTCGAGGAGCTCTCCGGCCGCCTCCCGGGACCGTATGCCGACCGCGACCCCGAGCCGACCGACAGCGGGCTGCGCTGATCGCGTCGACGACCTGCGACAGCTGCTCGACGAGGCGGACGGCCTCAGCCCACCCTGAGCAGGTGGATCGACGGGAGGTGTCGCCTCTCCACCTGCTGCGCGCGTCGACGGACCGCGGCGATGATCGCCGCGCGACGCACCGTCCGGTTGTACGCGGTCACCGGTGCGTCTTGAGGACGAAGCGCACGCGACCGGTCTTCTCCGTCACTGCGTCGAGGGTGCGACCCCGCAGGCGCGAGGCCGTTCCGGGACCGAAGAAGAGCCGCGCACCCTCGCGCTCGTGCACCGTGTCGCGCGGCTCGGGTCCGGGCGTGGCCTCGACCTGCAGGGGGCCCTCCGGGGACTGACCTCGCGCGATGCGCAGGCCCGAGCGCGCGGACAGGGCCCGGTGGCCGGTCACCCTGCGGACGACGGAACGGGCTCGTGAGGTCATGGTGATCATGTCGTGCCTCCTGGAGTGGCGGTCCGAGAACTTCTGTCCCTCCATCAAGACACGTCGCACGGCTGGCGACAACGACCCCGACGGAAGTGGCCGAGGGTCGTCGGACGGTTGTCATCAACCCGCCACATCTCCATCAGGCTCAGTGTCATGTGGCAGGGGCACCCTTGCCGCATGGTGGATGACGAGACGGGTCCCGCGGTGCCCGGAGGGCTGGGCGCCGATCCGCTGCACCACCTTTCAGGACGGCGTGACGACGTGGTGGTGGGGTGGGGACCCACGCACCCGGAAGACCTGCTCGGTGACGTCAAGGAACGTCTCCCCCCGCTGCTCGACGTCCCTCCGCGGACGCTGGTCGTGGACCTCGGGGGGATGACGCGGCTCTCGTCCGGAGCGGTCGCCGCGCTGCTCTGGACCGGGGTGGCCTGCAGGAGTCGCGGTGTCCCGATGCGGCTGCGCCACGTGTCCCGGGCGGGTGTCGCGACGCTGCGGCGAGCCGGCCTGGTCGCCGCACTCGAGGTGGACGGTCCCGGCTCATGACGCGCGCCGGCTCCGCAGCCCGCCTCGTGGACGACGGACTCGGCGTCTCCCGCTTCGACCTGCCCCCCGGTCGGGACCTGGAGGACGACGCGGCCGCGCTCGTACGTCGCTGGGGGCAGGACCGCGCGCTCCCTGCTGCGGCGGTGGAGGACCTGTGCGTGCTGACCTGCGCCGCCGTGGCACCTCACGGCGGGCGCGATCCCCACGGGGTCTGCGTCCGGCTGCAGTGGGCGGACCTCGACCACGTGCGGGTCGAGGTGGAGTGGCGCGGGCCTGTCGCCGCAGTGACTGACGAGGTGCGCGACGAGGCTTTTCGCGCGTCAGCCGACATCATGGACACCACCGCGGTGCGGTGGGGCGTCGACCAGGGGCCCGCGCTGTGGATGATCGTCGACGCCGGTCCGGCGCAGTGACGGCCCTGTTCCTCGACCGAGGAGGTCGTCAGCCGGGATCGGCGCTGGCTCTCTCCGGGCAGCCGATGTCCTCCGCCAGTCGGTCGGACCGGCCGCGCGCCAGGTAGCGACCCGGCACGAGAGGTGCATAGTCGTCGGCCGTCACGGGTCGGGACGTCAGCGCCCCACCAGGGAGCGGTATCTCGACGAGGGACCCGCCGGTGCTCACCCGGACCTCGTCGATGCCGGGCGCAGAGGTGAGGGTCAGGACCAGCTGCCCCACCGCCAGCGGCAGGCGGTCGGCGGCCAGGGAGCTCGACGCCTCGAGATCCACCACCGCCACGCCGTTCGCGACACCGAGGAGCTCGAGGCGCGAGGAGGGCGGGACGGCCGAAGACCTCCCCGCGGCACGGTCGTCCTGCTCCGACGCCACCAGGGCCGACAGCATGCTCGCCACGACCTCCTCGGTCGGATCGGAGCACGCGACGTCCGCCGACGCCGGCGCCAGCATGTCGTCGGCCGTCAGCCAGAACACCACGGGGGTGTGTGCCGGCACCGGCCCCTCGGTCTGTCCGGGTTGCGCTCCGGTCTCGGTCTCCAGCAGGCGGTACGGCACGGACTCCGGATCCACCCGCCGGACCTCGCCGCTGCCCGGGAGGCCACAGCCGGCGACGAGGAGGACCGTGCCTGCCAGGACGGCGCCACGGGCGCGCCCGTGGCGTGGCGTGGCGGTGTCCACCGACGTGGCTCTCATCCGGCGGTCCCACTGGCGCCACTTCGTGGCAGGCGCAGCACGAACTCGGCGCCTCCTCGGCCGTGCACGTCCGAGCACCACACGTCGCCGCCGTGGTTGGCGGCCGTCCGGGCGACGATGCTCAGGCCCAGGCCGCTCCCGGTCCCCTCCTTGGCACCACCAGCACGCGCGAAGCGCTCGAAGATGCGTTCCCGGTCCTGTGCAGGCACCCCGGGACCTTCGTCCCGGACCCGGATCTCGACGTGGTCGTCGACGGCCTCGACCGCGACGCCGGTGAGCCCTCCGCCGTGCAGGTCGGCGTTCTGGAACAGGTTGATCAGCGCCCGGAGCAGCTGACGCCGGTCGACGTCGAGGAGCGGGTCGACGGGCGGCTCGTGCGTGCCCTCGCCCGTGGAGAGCAGGCTCGGGGGGCGCCGGCTCGCCTGCAGGGCCTGTCGCACCAGCTCCCGGGCACCGACGGTCACGGTCTCACCCTCGCCCGCGCCGGCGTCGAGACGCCCCAGGATCAGCAGGTCCTCGAGAGCACGGCGGAACCGGGTGAGCTCGGTGGCCATGAGCTGCACGGCACTGCTCGCCCCTGCGCTCAGGTCGGGCACGCCCTGCAGCACGCCCAGGCTGGTCGTCAGGGTGGTCAAGGGCGTGCGGAGCTCGTGGCTGACGTCCGCCGCGAACCGCGCGTCCCGCTCGACGCGCTCGTGCAGCGCGTCGACCATGTGGTTGAAGGCGCCGACCAGCACGGCGAGGTCGGGATCGGTGGTCTCGTCGAGGCGGGTCTTCAGGTCCCCTGCGGACACCTGCACCGCGGCACCGGCCACCGCACCGAGCGGCTGCAGCACCCGCTTGCTGGCGGCCCGTCCGAGCAGTGCGCCCCCTGCAGTCGTGAGCGCCGCGCAGACGACGAGTGCCCACCCGAGCGTCCGCAAGGTGGCGGCCAGCTCCTCTGCCACCGACACCTCGTAGTAGGAGGCGCCGACGGCGGGCAGGGGAACCCCGACGACGATCGCATGGGGGTCGGTCAGGTCGGTCCACGCCAGCCCCGCCGATCCCGCGTCCACGGTCCGGACGACGACGTCGGTGACGTCCTGCCGTGGCCGGTCGAGGGAGGAGGAGTACCAGGTGTCGCCGCGATGGAGGTACATCACGGCTCCGGTCGCCGGGGCGATCGAGCCCAGCACCTCGCTGCCCTCGCTGCCCGGGGTGAGGAGGCGGTCACGCACCAGCGCGGCGTCGGTGAACGCCTGACGCAGCGCGGTGCGTTCCCGCTGCTCCACCAGCAGGTGCCGGGCGGAGAAGTAGGTGCCGAGCGACAAGGAGGCGGACAGCGCCAGGGCCCCCGACGCGAAGACCAGGGTCACCGACGCCCGGAGCCCCCTCCGGGCCGGCCACCCCCTCAACGGGTGTCGAGCCGGTAGCCGAGCCCGCGCACCGTCACCAGCGTGCGAGGGGCGCTCGGGTCACGTTCCAGCTTCTTGCGGAGGCGGCGCACGTGCACGTCGACGATGCGCTCGTCGCCGAAGAAGCCCTCCTCCCACACGTGCTCGAGCAGCGAGGACCGCGACAGCACCAGGCCCGAGTTCTCGGCCATCACCGAGAGCAACCGGTACTCGGTCATGGTCAGGTGGATCTCGTGCTGCCCGCGGCTCAGCTGCGCTGCGCCCTTGTTGAAGACCAGGGGCCCGTCCTCCTGGTCGAGCACGAAGACCTCGTCGTCGCGGGGCGAGCCGTCCGACGAGGGCCCGCCCGCGGGCTCGCCGGCCACCAGCATCGGGCGGCGCAACAGCGCCCGCAGCCGGGCCCGCACCTCCTGGACGTCGAACGGCTTCGTCACGTAGTCGTCGGCACCGGCCTCGAGCGCCGAGACGATGTCCTCCACCCCGTCCCGGGCGCTGATCACGACGATGGGGGCCTCGGTGGTGGGCCGCACGCGGCGGATGAAGCTGAAGCCGTCCATGCCCCCGAGCATCAGGTCCACCAGCATGAGGTGGACAGGAGCCGCGTGCACGAGCTCGAGCGCGCGCTCGGCGTCCGCGGCCTCCGCGACCTCGTACCCGTCACCCTCGAGCAGCAGCCGCAGGGACGCACGGAGTCCGTCGTCGTCCTCGAGCACGAGCAGTCGGGTAGCCATCTCCGCCATGCTCCCATCGTCGGTCAACCGCCGCCTCAGGATGACGCGCACCCGGCATTGTCACGGAACTGCAAGACGGCCAGACGCGGGCCGTCACAAGCGCCGGGCACCATGGGAGCTCGCCTGCCAGAGGAGTCCTCATGACGTTGCTCCAGCCCTCCGCTCCCCCCACTCCCCTCGTCTCCCTCGAGCAGGGTGCGATCGACCTCGCCACCGACGCCGACGACGTGCGCGGCCTGGTCGTGCTCGACTCGAGCGGGCATCGCGTCGGCGAGGTCGACGACATCCTGGTCGACGAGGAGCACCGGCGCGCCCGCATGCTGGTGGTCGCCTCGGGAGGGGTCCTCGGCCTGGGTGCCCACCGCAGGCTCGTCCCGGTGGAAGCAGTCGCCCGCGTCAGCGACCACGTCCGCCTGCACCACGTCGAGGCGTCAGTGCTCCACGGCGAGGACCAGGACGGCGCGTCGCTCGAGCCGCGCGACTCCGCGGCCGTCTACCGCAGCTACGGCTGCACGCCGTACTGGGATCCCGCCCACACGACCGCGAGCTTCCACGAGCGTCAGTGGTGAGAACGCCTCGGCCCGGGCCACGACGCCGACTGCCGTGTCGACCGCGTCCTGCGCCTGGCGAAGGTCGGTGACAGCAACCGCGACGAGATCTGCCCGGTCGCAGCGGGTGCCTGCGTCACCCAGCTGGGCCTCCCCTCCTCGCGGACGAGTGGCGTACGCGCTGAGGGCGACCGCAACGCCGGCGCTCAGCCCTCGGCCACCGCGGTGGGCCCGGTGTCGGGCTCGGTCATGAACTCGCGGAGCACCCGGGCGAAGCGGTCGGGGTCGTCGAGGTGCGGGAAGTGGCCGGCGCCCTCGAACAGCTCCACGCGGCAGTCGGGCACCGCGCGTTGGGCGCTGAGCGCGTGCCAGGCGGGGATCATCCGGTCGCGGGACCCCCACACGATGAGGGTCGGCGGGGGCGTCACGGCTTGCAGGTGGTCGTGGGCGCTGATGCTCTGGCCGCCGATGTCGATCACCGCTCGTGTGGTGGCGAGGAACGCCCGGCGGCTGTCGCGGTCGCCCAACGAGGTGAAGCCGCGCCAGATCGCGCCGATGTCGGCACCCGGCTTCCAGCCCACCTTCTGCGCTCCGCGACCCAACGCCTCCACCCGCTGGAGCACGGGGGCGGAGGCGATCACGCCGAGCACCTGCTCCGCCCCGGGCAGCGTCGCCGACCGGAGCACCAGGTTGACCTCACGCCCCAGGCCGCCGCTCGCCACCAGGACCAGGCGGTCCACCCGGTCGGGGAAGAGGTAGTAGAACTGCATCGCGATCCCGCCCCCGAGCGAGTGCCCGACGAGGGTGACCCGCTCCACGCCGAGGTGGTCGAGCAGGTCGCGCAGGGTGGCGGCGTGCGAGCTGAGCGAGTAGTCACCCGTCGGCTTCGCGGAGTCACCGTGTCCGAAGAGGTCAGGGACCACCACGCGGTGGTCGTCGTCGATGAGGTCGACAAGGTGCCGCCACTGCCCTCTGGACCCGAGGATCCCGTGGATGAAGAGCACGACCGGCCCCGAGCCGCTGTCGAGGTACGACAGCTCGTGGCCGTGGAGCACGACGCTGTGCGGAGCCAACTGGGGCATGGCCGACATCCTCGCGATGGGGTGAGCTGGTTACCCCACGGTAGCCCCGCGCTCCCTGCACCCGGTAGGCAGTTCGACTCTGGTCGTCCGTGCGGCCCGCGTGGACACGTCCCGGCGCCAGGTGAACTGCCTGCGCCATGCTCCGGTCAGGTCACAGCCCGGACGCGGCAGCCGGAACAAGCGCGTCGAGGACGCCGTTGTGCCGACCATGACCACTCTGGGAATCGTCGGCGCAGGACACATCGGCAGCACGGTCGCACGGCTCGCGGTGGACGCAGGAGTCGACGTCGTCATCGCCAACAGCCGTGGCCCGGAGACCCTGGCCGACCTGGTCGCCGACCTGGGCCCGCGCGCCCGGGCCGCCACCGCGGCGGAGGCCGCCCGGGCCGGCGACCTCGTCGTGCTCACCGTCCCGCTCAAGGCGCTGGGCGACCTGCCGGTCACCGCGTTCGAGGGTCGCGTCGTGCTCGACACCGGGAACTACTACCCGCAGCGCGACGGCCAGATCGCCGAGCTCGACGGCGGCTCGTCCACCTCCAGCGAGCTGACCGCGCGCACGCTTGCAGGGGCTCGCGTCGTGAAGGTCTTCAACAACATCTTCTTCGAGCACCTCGGCGTGCTCGCCCGCCCCCAGGCAGCCGCAGGCAGTGAGGACCGCAGCGCGCTCGCCATCGCCGGTGACGACGCCGAGGCCAAGGCAGCAGCGACCGCGCTGCTCGACACGATCGGGTACGACGTCGTGGACGCAGGTCCGCTCCGCGAGGGCCGGCGCTTCCAGCCCGGCACCCCGGCCTACGGCCTGCCCTACGACGGCAGCCCGGACGGCACCTGGAGCGGCGCCACGGCCCGGCGGGTCTCCGCCGACGAGCTGCGTGCCGCGGTCGCCGCGGCGGAGTGACCGCTTAGACGTTGAAGCGGAACTCCACCACGTCGCCGTCGGCCATGACGTAGTCCTTGCCCTCCATGCGGACCTTGCCGAGCTCGCGGGCCTTAAGCATCGAGCCGGCGGCGAGGAGGTCGTCGAAGGAGACGATCTCGGCCTTGATGAAGCCCTTCTGGAAGTCGGTGTGGATGACACCGGCGGCCTCGGGGGCGGTGGCGCCCTTGCGGATCGTCCAGGCCCGGGTCTCCTTGGGGCCGGCGGTCAGGTAGGTCTGGAGGCCGAGGGTGTCGAAGCCGACGCGGGCGAGCTGGTCGAGGCCGGACTCGGTGATCCCCATCTCGGCGAGCATCTCGTGGGCCATGTCGTCGTCGTCCATCTCGGCCAGCTCGGCCTCGAACTTGGCGTCGAGGAAGATCGCCTCGGCAGGCGCCACGATCTCGCGCATGCGGTCCTTCAGCGAGTCGTCCGCGAGCTCGTCGGCGTCGCAGTTGAAGACGAAGATGAAGGGCTTGGCGGTCAGCAGCGACAGCTCGCGCAGCAGGTCGACGTCGACCTTCGAGTCGATCACGCGGGTGCCGGACTCGAGGACCGACAGGGCCTCCTTGGCGGCGTCGACGGTGGCGGCGAGTGACTTGTTGCCGCGCGCCTCCTTCTCCAGGCGCGGGATCGCCTTCTCGACGGTCTGGATGTCGGCGAGGATCAGCTCGGTCGAGATCGTGGAGATGTCGGAGGCCGGGTCGACCTTGCCGTCGACGTGGGTGACGTCCTCGTCGCGGAAGACGCGGGTCACCTGGCAGATCGCGGCGGACTCACGGATGTGGGAGAGGAACTTGTTGCCCAGTCCCTCGCCCTGCGACGCGCCGGCGACGATGCCGGCGATGTCGACGAACTCCACGGTGGCGGGCAGCACCTTGGCCGAGCCGAAGAGCTCGGCGAGCTGCGGGAGCCGCTCGTCCGGCACGCCCACCACGCCCACGTTGGGCTCGATCGTCGCGAACGGGTAGTTCGCCGCGAGCACGTCGTTCTTGGTCAGTGCGTTGAAGAGCGTCGACTTGCCCGCGTTGGGGAGTCCGACGATGCCGATGGTGAGAGCCACGGGCGGGGAGTCTACGGCGGGCGCCGACCGCCGGACGAAACGAGACAGGGCCCGGCCCGTGACGGGCCGGGCCCTCCCCCCGGTGGGTGACGGCTCGGTCAGGAGCCGTAGACGGAGGCCACGCCCTGACGGTCGGTGTCGGTCATCGACAGGTCGGACGACGAGCCGTTGCACTGCGGGTAGTGCATGATCGACGCCGAGTCGTACGGCGTGAGCGGGCGCCAGTTGCTGTCCTCGAAGCACGTGCCGGCCTCGGGCCGCGTGTGCTCGTGGCGGAAGCCGAGGACGTGGCCCAGCTCGTGGGCGATGATGTTGGACGGCGTCCAGGAGCCCGAGGTCCAGATCGAGTCGTCCACCAGGACGTTCTGCTGGGAGGACGGGCTGCTCGGGAAGAACGCACGCGCGATGTACTGCGAGGTCTCGATCGGCTCGACCGAGAACAGCACGGCGCTGTTGGAGACGGTGCAGCTCGCGTCCGCGGACGGGACGTAGGTGAAGTTCACCCCGCTCGAGGCGGCCTCCCACTGACCGGCACCGGACTGCATGGCCGACACCATGGCCGCCTTGTCGGCGCCGAAGTCGTCGCTCACGCAGTAGGTGAGGTTCTGCGCCTGGCTGGCGGACCACACGTCGTCGGCGCCGCCGACCGTGTTGACCACGAGGGACTGTGAGTCGGTGTCGCGGGAGTTCACCATCTGCTCGTAGTAGGCGCGCAGCTCGTTGGTGGTGGCGATGGTCTCGTCGCCGTTGACGACGTACTGACCCCCGACGTCCTGGAACGTCACCGCCTTGAACTCCTGGAAGGTCGGCACGTCCTCCTGCGCACGGGCGGCATCGGCGCCCGGCGCCACCGAGAACGCCAGGGCGGTAGCCCCGAGCGTGGCGGTCGCGATCCGGCTGATCGAGCTCTTCAGCATGTGCTTCACTTCTTCCGGTTGGATTCGGTTGGCCCCTCCAACAAACCCGGTCCAGACCAGTGGCGGAAGGTGAACGCCCGGTCAGGAAAGTGCACTGCACGAAGTTGCAGAAAGTCCCGTAGCCACGGACGCCGCACGCGAACTGCACATTTCTGCCTCGGGCGCGACACCAGCAGCAGTGGCCCCACCTGCAAGACTCGTCCCATGAGTGACAGCGGGGGTACGCCGGTCCTGCGCGCGCCGAGCCACCAGGTCTCGCCGCGGGCGATCCCGTACTGGACGGTCTCGGCCCTCGTCGGTGACGCGGTGCTGGTGGTCGGCGCGGCGGTCGCCTACGCCCTCGTCCCGGGCGTGCCCGGCTGGGTCGGGCTCGTGGTCCTGCTGCTCGCGCTCCTCGCGGCCGTCCACGTGCTGGTGATGCCCCGCATCCGGTTCCGGGTGCACCGCTGGGAGGTCTCCGACACCGCCGTGCACACGCGCGAGGGCTGGATCGGCCGCCAGAGCCGGATCGCACCGATCAGCCGCGTGCAGACCGTCGACTCGCGCCAGGGCGCCGTGATGCGAATGTTCGGGCTGGCCTCGATCACCGTGACGACCGCCTCGGCGGCGGGACCGATCACCATCGACTGCCTCGACGACGCCGTGGCCCGCGAGGTCGTCGCACGCCTCACCGCGATCACCGCCGCCACCGAGGGCGACGCCACGTGATCCCCTCCCCCGGTGACGGCTGGGTCCGGCTCAGCCCCCGCAAGCTGCTGCTCGACCCGGTCAAGGCCGTCGGCCAGGCGGTGGTGCCGGTCGTGGTCGCGCTGGTCGGGGTGAGCCAGAGCGACATGCGCTGGTGGCCGTTCTTCCTGCCGCTGGCCATCCTGGCGCCCCTGGCGTTCGGTGCGATCCCGTGGCTCACCACCCACTACCGCCTGACCGAGACGCAGATCCAGGTCCGCAGCGGGCTGCTCAACAAGACCACCTCCACCGCGCCGCTCGAGCGGGTGCGCAGCGTCGACCTCGAGGCGTCCCTCCTCCACCGCATCCTGGGCCTGCAGAAGGTGCAGGTCGGCACGGGCGTCGACGACGACCGGATCACGCTGGACGCCCTCGCCGCCGCCGACGCCCAAGCGCTGCGTACGACGCTCCTGCGCCGGCGCGAGACCCCACCCGTCGGCGACCCGGCCGCAGCGATGGGCCCGACGGAGGCGGCGCCCGACCTGGCACCGGTCCCCCCGCCGGCGCCTGCCGTCCTCGCCCGGATCGACTGGTCGTGGCTGCGCTTCGCCCCGTTCAGCCTGAGCCGGCTGGTGATCGTCGCCGGCGCGCTGGGCGTCTTCTCGCAGTTCGCCGACGAGCTGCCCATCTGGAACGAGGAGACCGCGACCTCCGTGTGGAGCTGGATCACCCAGTTCGCCGTCGTGGCCGTCGTCCTCGTGCTGTTCCTCGGGAGCCTGGTCGGGTGGGTCGTCGTCGCGGTCGGCGGCTACGTCGTGCAGTGGTGGAGCTTCCTGCTCGTCCGTGAGCACGGCTCGCTCCACCTGACCCACGGGTTGTTCACCACCCGGTCGATCACGGTCGAGGAGGCCAAGGTCCGCGGGGTGGAGCTGACGGAGCCGGCGTTGCTGCGCATCGTCGGCGGGGCCGAGCTGGCGACCCTCGCGACCGGTGTCGAGGACGGCGTGACCCACGTGCTTCCGCCGTGCCCGCGCGAGGTCGCCGTCGGCGTCGGCGGCGCGGTGCTGGAGAGCGCCGGCCCGTTGACCGCACCGCTCGTCGCGCACGGCCCGACCGCCCGCCGCCGGGCGTGGTTCCGGCAGCTGCGCGCCGCCCTCGTGGTGGTCGTCGTCGCGGCGGTCGCGGCCTGGTGGTTCGACGTCTCGTGGGCGTGGGTCGCCGCGCTGGCCGTCGTGCTGCTCGTCGCGGGAGCTCTCGTGGGCGAGGCGTCGTACCGCCACCTCGGGCACACCCTCACCGACCGGCACCTCGTCGCCGGCAGCGGCGACCTCGCGCGCGTCCGCACGGTCCTGGAGACCGAGGGCATCATCGGCTGGGTCCTGGAGCAGTCGTGGTGGCAGCGGCGCATCGGCCTGGCCGACCTGACCGCGACGACGGCGGCCGGCCACGAACGGGTGCTGGTCAAGGACGTCGGCCTCGACGTCGCCGTGGCGCTGGCCGACCGGGCCACGCCGGGGCTCCTGACGCCCTTCGTGCAGAGGGGCGTGCAGCCCGTCTAGAACCAGTCCGCGCGCATCTCCAGCGTGGTGGTGTCACCGGCGGAGAGCAGGTCGAGCATCGGCCCCACCTTCGGCAGCTCCCAGCGGAAGAAGAACCGTGCCGCGGCGCGCTTGCCGTCGTAGAAGTCGCCGCTGCGCTCGCCGACGGCGACGAGCTGCTCGAGCCACATCCAGGCGACGACGACGTGGCCGGCCGCCTCGAGGTAGACCGTCGCGTTGGCCATCGTCCGCTCGGGGTCGCCGAGCCCGGCCAGCGCCATGGTCACCTCGCCCAGTCGGTCGACCATCGCCTTCAGCGCCGCACCGTGCTCGGCAGCCTCCCCGCCGAGCGCGGTCGCCCTCGCCACGGTCCGCTCGATGCGGGCGGCGAGCGCGAGCAGCGACGCGCCGCCGCTGCCGAGGACCTTGCGGCCGAGCAGGTCGAGCGCCTGGATGCCGTGCGTGCCCTCGTGGATCGGGTTGAGCCGCTGGTCGCGCCAGTGCGCCTCGACGTCGTAGTCGCGGGTGTAGCCCGACCCGCCCAGCACCTGGATCGCCAGGCTGTTGCTCTCCTGGCCCCACTGGGACGGCCAGGACTTGGCGATCGGGGTGAGCAGGTCGAGGAGCCGGCCGGTCTCGGTGCGCTCGTCGTCGTCGTGGGCGGTGGCCTGGAGGTCGAGCAGGCGCGAGCAGTAGAGGTTCAGCGCCAGTGCGCCCTCGACGTAGGACTTCTGCGCCAGCAGCATCCGCCGCACGTCGGCGTGCTCGATGATCGGCACCTGCGGCGCCGTCGGGTCGGCCGCGCCCAGCCGGCGGCCCTGCGGGCGGGAGCGGGCGTACGCCAGGGACTTGAGGTAGGCGGTGTAGGCGGTCGTGGTGGCGGACATGCCGACCCCGAGGCGCGCAGCGTTCATCATGTGGAACATGTAGGACAGCCCGCGGTGCGGCTCGCCGACGAGGTAGCCCACGGCGCCCGGCGCGCCGCCCGGGGTGAACGCGCCGCCGCCGAAGACCGGGGCCGTGTTGACCGTTCCGCGGCTGCCCAGCTTGTGGTTGATGCCGGCCAGCGCGACGTCGTTGCGCTCGCCGATCGAGCCGTCCTCGGCCACGAGGTGCTTGGGGACGACGAACAGCGAGATGCCGCGGGTGCCGTCGGGGGCGTCGGGCAGCTTGGCCAGCACCAGGTGGACGATGTTGTCGCCCATCTCGTGGTCGCCGCCGGAGATCCACATCTTGGAGCCGAAGATGCGGTAGGTGCCGTCGTCGGCGGGCACCGCCCGGGTCGCGACGTCGCCCAGGCTGGACCCGGCGTGCGGCTCGGAGAGCGTCATCGTGCCGAAGAAGCGGCCCTCCAGCATCGGCCTGGCGTAGCGCTCGACCTGCTCGGGCGTGCCGTGCTCGAGCAGCAGCGCCGCGTTGGCCATGGTGAGGAAGGAGTACGCCGCCGTGCCGATGTTGGCGGCCGTGAACCACGCCATGCAGGCCGCGGCGACGACGTGTGGGACCTGGTGGCCGCCCAGCTCCTCGTCGAGGGTCAGGGTCAGGAGGTCGGCGCGGGCGAACGCCTCGAGCGCCTCGGCGATCTCCGGGATGAGGTGCACCCGCTCCCCGTCGAAGGACGGCTCCTCGGTGTCGCTGCGGCGGTAGTGGGGCGCGAACCGCTCGGTGGCGAGCTCCTCGCAGAGCGCGAGGAGCGCCGCGTAGGAGTCGCGGTCGTGCTCGGCGAAGCGGGGCCGCTCGCTGAGCCGCTCGACGTCCAGCCACTCGAAGAGCATGAACTCCAGGTCGCGCGCGGAGAGGACGGTGGAGGAGGACCGGGCGGGGTTGGGCACGGGCAGACGCTACCCGCCGTCACCCACCGAGGACCCGACCGACCGGGTGGCCCGGACATGACGATCGCCCCCTCCGCTCGGGACAGAAGGGGCGATCGCCACCTGGGACCGACTCTACGGGCCGGACCCGAGGACCAGACGGACCCGGGATGGATCAGGAGCCGCACAGCGCCCGCGCCCCGGCGCGGTCGGTCTCGGTCATCGACAGGTCGTCCGAGGAGCCGTTGCACTGCGGGTAGTGCATGATCGACGCCTTGTCGTAGGCCGTCAGCGGACGCCAGTTGTTGTCCTCGAAGCAGGTCCCGGCCTCGGGGCGCGTGTGCTCGTGGCGGAAGCCCAGGGTGTGGCCGAGCTCGTGGCCCATGATGTTGCCGGGGGTCCACGACCCCGAGCTCATCAGCGACGAGGCGTTGACCAGCACGTTGCGGCTGCGCTTGGCGGTGCTGGGGAAGAACGCGCGGGCGATGTACTGCGTGGTGTTCGTCGGCTCCACCGAGAACAGCACCGCGTTGTTGCGGGTCGTGCAGCTGGCGTCCTGGGCGGGCACGTAGGTGAAGTTCACCCGCGAGGTCGCACCCTCCCAGAGCGCGGCACCCTGGTTCATCGCGTTGACCACGTTGGTCTTGGCGGTGCCGAACTTGTTGCTGACGCAGTAGGTCAGGCTGAGCGCCTGGCTGGCGGACCACTTGTCGTCCGCACCGCCGACGGTGTTGACGATGAGCCCGTTGGTCGGGGCGTCGCTGCCGACCATCCGGTCGTAGAACTCGCGCAGGTCGGCGTTGGTGCCGGCCGGCTCGTCACCGTTGACGATGTACTGCTTGTCGACGTCGTACAACGTCGACGCCTTGAACTCCTGGAACGTCGGCACGGTGGTGCCGGCCTCCGGAGCGGCGACCGAGGGTGCGGAGAGGCCGAGGCCGAGGGCGGCGACGGACCCGAGTGCGATCGCCCCGAGGCGGATGCGCTCCATGTGATGGAACCTCCGAGATGTGTTGTGGGGGCACACCAGTCCCGGGGCCGTACGGATCACGCAACCGGTCCCGAGGTCGATGCGTGCTGGGTACCTCCTCCCGGCCGCCTGCGCCTGGCAAGGCTCCTTTCGGGGGTTGCGCGACGGCCTCC
>JAYSEC010000043.1:0-18940 GCA_041914085.1 Nocardioides sp. | reverse complement strand
CAGCTGCGCGAGATCGTGTGGGCGACGGATCCCGACATCGAGGAGACGATCAAGCGGACCGTGCAGCCCTACTTCGTCCTCGAGGGCAACGTCTGTGCCCTCCTGGCGACGAAGGACCACATCAACCTCTTCCTCTACGACCCGACCGTCAGCGATCCCCACGGCGTCATCAACCAGGGACACGGCAACCAGACCGCACGGGCGATCCAGGTCTACGAGCACGACGAGATCGACCGCGACGCCGTGATCGGCATCCTGAGAGAGATCGTCGACCACAACCGTCGAGGTGGCTGGCGTCGGCTCAGCAGCCCCTGACACGCCTTCGGCGCGGCCACCCTTCGCAGGACGGGCCGCCGCGTCAGGGCCTCCTCGCGACCGCGTACGGCACACGTGTCCGACTTCTCGCCCTCTGCGCACCCGGTCGATGGCGACAACCCGGACACGTGCGGCGGTTCTGGCCCTTGGGCGGGCCGCACAGGGGCCAGATCCGCCGCACGTGCGGCGGCACGTCACGCCGCGCCACCGGCCGAGGCTCCCAGCCTGGCCGCGACCTGGTCGGGGACCCGCTCGTGGTGGGCGTAGGTGCGGGTGAACGAGGCGGTGCCGTGGGACAGCGAGCGCAGCTCGGCGGCGTACCGGCGCAGCTCGAGCTGGGGCACGTGCGCCCTGACCAGCACCATGCCGTCGTCGCCGCTCGGCTCGCTGCCGAGCACCTTGCCGCGGCGGGCGGACAGGTCACCCATCACGGTCCCGACCAGGGCGTCGGAGACCAGCACCCCGATCTCGTCCACCGGCTCGAGCAGGCACGTCCCGCCTCCCGAGGCGGCGTCGCGCAGGGCGAGCCCGCCGGCGGTCTGGAACGCCATGTCGGAGGAGTCGACGCTGTGGGCCTTGCCGTCGGTCAGCGTGACCCGGAGGTCGACCATCGGGTAGCCGGACCCCACGCCCCGCGCCATCTGGGCGCGGACGCCCTTCTCGACCGAGGGGATGAACTGCCGCGGCACGGCACCGCCGACGACCTTGTCGACGAACTCGAAGCCGCTCCCCTGCGGGAGCGGCTCGACCTCGACGCTGCACACGGCGTACTGCCCGTGACCGCCGCTCTGCTTGACGTGCCGGCCCAGGCCGGTGGCGGGGCGGACGAGCGTCTCCCGCAGGGGCACGCGCACCTCGACCTCCTCGACGGCGACGCCGTAGCGGGTGGCGAGCCGGTCGAGCAGCACGTCGGCGTGGGCCTCCCCCATCGTCCAGAGCACGATCTGGTGGGTCTCCTCGTTGTGCTCGACCCGCAGGGTCGGGTCCTCGGCGGCGAGCCGCTGGAGGCCGGAGCCGAGCTTGTCCTCGTCGCTCTTCGAGAGGACCCGGATCGCCACGGGCAGCTGGGGGTCGGGCATCCGCCACGGCTCCAGCACCAGCGGCGAGTCGACGGACGAGAGGGTGTCGCTCGTCTCGGCGTGGCTGAGCCTGCCGATCGCGCACAGGTCCCCGGCGATCGCCGACGACGCGGGACGGTGCGCCTTCCCGAGCGGGACCGACAGTGAGCCGATGCGCTCCTCCTCGTCGTGGTCGGGATGGCTCACGGTCGGGTCGGCGCCCGCCGCGAACACCGAGCGGTGGCCCGACACGTGGACGGTCGCGTCGGGCAGCACCGTCCCGGAGAACACCCGCACCAGGCTGACGCGCCCGAGGTAGGGATCGGTGGTCGTCTTGACGACCTCGGCGACCAGCGGCCCTGCGGGGTCGCAGGAGATCGGGGGTTCGGGCGCCCCGGCCGGGGTGAAGACGGTCGGCATCCGGTGCTCGAGGGGCGAGGGGAAGCCGGCGACGACCAGGTCGAGCAGCTCCGCGGCACCGACGCCGCTCATCGCGTCCACCGGGACGACCGGGTGCAAGGAGGCCCGTGCGACGGCGAGCTCGAGGTCGCGCAGGAGGAGGTCGGAGGCGATCGCCTCGCCCGCGACGTAGCGGTCCATGAGGGTCTCGTCCTCGGACTCCTCGATGATCCCCTCGATGAGCGCGGCGCGCTGCTCGTCGTGCTGGTGGTCGCCGGTGACCAGGCCGACCAGGCGGCCGTCCTCGTGGAGGTAGACGGGCAGCACCCGCTCGCCGAAGGCGTCGCGCGCCTGCGCCACCACGCCGTCGACGTCGGCGCGCGCGTGGTCGAGCTTGGAGACCACGACCACTCGCGGCATCCCCACGTCCGCGCACTCGCGCCACAGCACCCGGGTGGGCTCGTCGACGCCCTCGTTGGCGGCGACCACGAACAGCGCGCAGTCGGCGGCGCGGAGGCCCGCACGCACCTCGCCGACGAAGTCGACGTACCCCGGTGCGTCGAGCAGGTTGATCTTCACCCCGTCGTGCACCAGCGTGGCGAGGGCCAGGCCCACGGAGCGGTGCTGCCGGTGCTCGACCTCCTCGAAGTCGCAGACCGTGGTGCCGTCGTCGACACTGCCGGCGCGGTTGAGCACCCCTGCCTGCACCAGCAGCCGCTCGACCAGCGTGGTCTTCCCCGCACCGGCCGCACCGACGACGACGACGTTGCGGATCGCCTCGGGACCGGCGGCGACCGGGGCGCCGGCCTGGCCCGCCTGGCCACCCGTCTCCCTGCTCACCGTGACCGCTCCCCCTCGTTGTTCCGACCGTCCGAGAAGTGTCGTGCCAACTGTTCACCCGATCGGGTGCGCGAGCAAGGGGTGTCACGCCTCGTCGGCGGCCGGCTCCAGGATCGGGTTGAGCTGGAGGGTCCCCAGCGCCCGGGCGGCCTGCCGGGAGCCGGCGCGCAGCGCAGCCGGCACATCGGCGCCGTCCAGGTGTGCCGCGAGGAAGCCCGCCATGAACCCGTCGCCCGCCCCGTTGGTGTCGACGACCCGCGCGACCGGCTCGGCGGCGACCCGGTGGAGTACGCCGTCCGCGTCCACCGCGACGGCACCCTCCGCGCCGAGCGTGCAGACCGCGCACCGGGCGCCGCGCGCGACGCAGGCCCGCAGGAACTGCTCAGGCGCGGCCAGCTTGTCGCCGTTCATGAAGACGTACGACGCAGCGTCGAGGAACGGCGCGTGGAAGGTGCTGCTGCCGTCGTAGTCGTGCACGTCGGTCCAGATGGGGACCCCGAGCGCGGCGACCGCGTCGATGGCGTCGCGCGAGGGCACGGAGAGGTCCAGCACGACCGCGCGGGCACCTGACGCGGCCGCGAGGAGCCGCTCACGCGCCCCCTGAGACACGGAGGCCTCCGCACGCCCGGGCAGGTCGAGGTAGATCGAGACCCGACCACCCGAGGGGTCCATCAGGTTCAGGTGGCGCTCGGCGGGGCCGTCCACCCGCGCGGCGACCAACGGGACCCCGGCGCGGCTCAGCGCCTCCTCGATAGCCCCGGACGCTGCGTCCGTCCCGAGCACGGTGTGCAGCTCCACGTCCACGCCCAGGTCGCGCAGGTGCGCGGCCTTCCCCGCCGAGGTCCCCCCGACGAGCTCCCGGTGCGCCGTGGCGAGCTGCATGTGGGGCGTCGGTGCCGGGAGCTCGTCGACGTCGACCACGAGGTTCCACGAGGCCGGCCCGTGCACCACGACCTCAGCCGACCGGTCACCCATCCGGGTCCTCCGCCGTCACCGGGCGCTCGATCGTGGTCACCACGCTCGTCACCGACGGCCGCTTGGGCGTCGAGGAGAAGCCGAAGCGGCAGGGCGGGTCGACCGGCGCGAGGTCACCGAGGTCGGTGCCGCGCCACTCCCCTGCGAGGCCCGTCACCGCAGCGACGGAGGTCGCGCCGTACCACTCCCTCCGGTCGTTGCCGGCCGTCCCGCGGGTGCGCACGCCCCGGAGCACGACGCGCGCCACCGGGTCGGCGACGGCGCACCACGCCGGCGAGGTCGCCACGCGGGCTGGCACGAGGCCCAGCGCCGCGCCGAGCGGCGTACGCCCTCCGACCACGAGTCGGAGCGAGAGCGAGGGGGTCGAGACCTGCCAGCCGTCGACCGTGTCGTCGACGGCGACCGGCTCGATGACGTGCTCGTCGAAGGAGTAGGTGCTCGCCACGAACTCACGGACGCGCTCGTCGGGAGCGAGCAGCACCCGATGGCCGGAGGCGTCCTCGAGCATGACGTCGGCGAAGCCGCCCCAGGGCGAGTCGTCCCAGCGACCCACGACGACACGTGTGCCGCTGGTGCTGCCGACCCCGGCGATGCGTCCGGTGAAGCGCTCGCGGACCCGTCCGGACCTCACTGCTGCACGAGCCCGTCGGGATCCCTGCCGTCGGCGGCGAGACCGGCGGCGACGCCGGCTCGGTCCGCGTCGGAGCGGTTCTGGCTGAGCTTGGACTTCGCCTCGACCGACTCCACGAGGAGCTCGACGCCGACGATCGGCCGGAGGTTCTTGGCGACGTAGTCGTCGGGCGCGTCCGACACCGCCCACGGCTCGGCCCGCCCGGCCTCGTGCCGGTCCGTGAGCCGGGTGACGAGGCCGCGCACCCACGCCGGGTCGTCGTGCACGGCGACCCGGCCGCGGAGGTGCACCACGGAGTAGTTCCACGTCGGCACGACCCTGCCGTGCTCGGCCTTCGTCGCGTACCAGGACGGGCTGACGTAGGTGTCCGGACCCGTCACCACCGCGAGCGCGGGCGAGCCGCCGACGATGCGGCGCCAGTGCGGGTTGGCCCGCGCGAGGTGGCCCACGAGCCGGTCGCCCTCCCACAGCACCGGCAGGAACGTCGCGTCGGGCAGCCCGTCCGCACCCACCGTGACCAGCTGCGCGGTCGCGACGGCCGCGACGAAGGGGCGTACGTCGTCGGCGTCCATCACGTTGAAGCGCGGGACGTAGAGCTCGGGCTGCTGGTCGGGCACGCCACCCATCCTGCCCGACTCGTCCCGCACCCTCGGGTGGCGCCGGTGTCGGTGGCGGGCGGCAGGATGGGCGCATGCTGCTCGCCGAGCTCGTCGCCACCTCCTCCGAGGTGGCCGCCACCAGGTCCCGCAAGGCCAAGACCGCGCTGCTGGCCGAGCTGCTCGGGCGGGTGGACCCGGCGGAGCTCGAGGTCGTCGTGTCCTACCTCGGCGGCGCGCTCCGTCAGCGTCGTACGGGTCTGGGCTGGCGCGGCGTGAGCGAGCTGCCTCCCCCGGCCGG
The DNA here is from genome assembly GCA_041914085.1 of Nocardioides sp. Taxonomy (GTDB): domain Bacteria; phylum Actinomycetota; class Actinomycetes; order Propionibacteriales; family Nocardioidaceae; genus Nocardioides. The sequence continues at coordinate 13,825 of JAYSEC010000043.1, read as the reverse complement.
CGAGCCGTCGTTGACGGTGCTCGAGGTCCACGAGGCGTTCGAGGCCATGTCGCGGCTGTCCGGCGCCGGCTCGCAGCAGGCGCGCCGCGACGCGGTCGAGGCCCTCTTCGGCCGTGCCACCGCGGCCGAGCAGGCGTGGCTGCGCGCCATCGTCACCGGCAACGTCCGCCAGGGCGCGCTCGACGCGGTGACGCAGGAGGCGGTGGCGCAGGTCGCCGACGTCCCGCTCGCCGCGGTCCGCCGGGCAGCGATGCTCGCCGGCTCCACCGTCGCGGCCGCCGGGGCCGCGTTCGAGGGCGAGGAGGCGCTCGCCGCGATCGGCCTCGAGGTGGGCCGTCCGATCATGCCGATGCTGGCCTCCAGCGCCCCCGACGTGGCCGCGGCGATGTCCGCCCTGTCGGCCGACGGCGCCAGCGAGGTCGCCGTCGACGCCAAGCTCGACGGGATCAGGATCCAGGTCCACCGAGACGGCGACGACGTGCTCGTGGTGACCCGCAGCCTCGACGACATCACCGGCCGCCTGCCCGAGGTCGTGGAGGTCGCGCGGTCGCTCCCGGCGCAGCGGTTCGTGCTCGACGGGGAGGCGCTGGCGCTGTCCGACGACGGCCGGCCGATGGCCTTCCAGGACACCGCGAGCCGCACCGCCCAGGACTCCGGCGTCGCGGTCACCCCGCACTTCTTCGACCTGCTCCACGTCGACGGCCGCCACCTGCTCGACTCCCCCGGCCACGAGCGCCTCGCCGCGCTCGACGCGCTGGTGCCCGAGCAGCACCGCGTGCGACGCCTGGTCACCCGCTCCACGCAGGAGGCCGACGAGTTCGCCCGCGAGACCGTGGCCGCCGGCCACGAGGGCGTCGTCCTGAAGGACCTGTCCGCCCCCTATGCCGCCGGCCGCCGCGGGTCGGCGTGGGTCAAGGTCAAGCCGGTCCACACCCTCGACCTCGTCGTGCTCGGCGTCGAGTGGGGCTCCGGACGGCGCGAGGGCTGGCTCTCCAACATCCACCTCGGCGCCCGCGACCCGTCCTCGGAGACCGGCTTCGTGATGCTCGGCAAGACCTTCAAGGGCATGACCGACGAGATGCTCGCCTGGCAGACCGAGCGCTTCACCGAGCTCGCCGTCTCCCCCGCGACGATCCGCGACCACTATGCCGTCGAGCTGCGCCCCGAGCAGGTCGTCGAGATCGCCTTCGACGGGCTCCAGCGCTCCACCCGCTACCCCGGCGGCGTCGCGCTCCGCTTCGCCCGGGTCCTGCGCTACCGCGACGACAAGACCGCCGACGAGGCCGACACCATCGAGACGGTCCGCGCCCTGGCCGCGGGCTGAGCCAGCCGGCAGCCCGGGACCGAGAGGTCGAGGCGCCGGTCGGCGCCGACGCAGGTGGTGAGCCACCAGGTCTGCTGGCCGTAGTTCATGTCCCTGCGCATCACCACCCGGCCGCGCCTGTCCTCCTCGCACGCCGAGTCGATGCAGCGCCGGCCGCCGACGTAGCCGGTGTTCGCGATGCCGACCACCTCGCCGGACGCCCGCGACACGATCGGCGAGCCGGAGTAGCCGCCGCGGATCGCGCAGCCGTCCCGGGCCGGCAGGCGGATCGAGTGCCACCAGTCCCACGCCCGCTCGTGCACGCGGTGCGCCGTCCCGGTGGTGGTGCACGCGCGCTGCTCGGTCCAGTAGCCGGACGGGATGCGGATGCGGTCGCCTCGCGCGGGGCCCTCGGTGGCGAGGACCAACGGGGTGACGCCACGGGTCGCGAGGTCGTCGTACGTCTCGCGGAGCTCGTAGACCGCGAGGTCGGTGCGGTACATCGTGGCGTAGCGCAGGTGCACCCCGCGGACCGTGGTCGCGACGTCGCCGTCGCCCTCGAGGAGCTCGATCCGCTTCCACTGGCGCTGGTCGACGAGGACCTCGCGGGCGCCGAGGAAGGGGGTGCGCACGCAGTGGCCGTTGGTGATCACCACCGCCGGGTCGGAGCCCAGCGCGGAGGCCCAGCGCACCACCGCTCCCGAGCAGCCGGGCAGCCGGGCGGTGCCTGCGAACCGGTCGTCGGCGGCCGACGCCGGTGCCGCCGCCGCGGCGGCAGGCCACGCCGCCAGCACCAGGAGTGCGCTGGCGAGGAGGCGGCGCGGGCGCAGCAGCGGCATGCCGAGCATCGAACCACACCGGGCGCGGGCGCCGGTCCTCCCTAGACTGGTGGCATGAGCTCCGAGTCGTCGGCCCCGTCGGTCACCGGGCGCGGCGGCACCGCAGCCGCGCGGAGGCGGGTGCGCGAGGCCGAGATCATCTCCGCGACCCGCCGGCTCTTCGACGAGCGCGGCGTGCGCGACGCCCAGATCGAGGACATCGCCCGGGCCGTCGGGATCAACCGCGCGATCATCTACCGCCACTTCACCGGCAAGGAGGAGCTGTTCAGCCTCACGCTCGTGCAGTACCTCGACGAGCTGCGGGTGGCGCTGCAGTCGGCCGCCGCGACGACCGACGACCCGCGGGTCCAGCTCGAGCGACTGGTCGAGGCGTTCGTGGAGTACGGCCTGGCGCACCCCGCCTTCGTCGACTGTGCCCAGGCCATCATGCGCCGCCCCGGTGGGGACCTCCTCGAGGAGGTCAGCGAGAGCGCGATGTACCGCCTCGGCCAGGCCATCAGCGGCTGCCTGTCCGTGCTCACCCACACCATCGAGGCGGGCGTCGAGGCCGGCCACTTCCACGTCGACGACCCGGAGCTGCTCGCCAACATGCTCTACGCCAGCGGGCTCGGCACCCTCCAGCTCGGCCGGGTGGCGATGCTGGTCGCCGAGGAGGCGCCGGGCGTGCCGCGCATCAGCCGCATCACCGCCGACCAGGTGCGCGACCACATGGTGGCCTCGGCCCTCGCGGTCGCCGCCGGCCCGCCCCGCTGACGTACGACGCCGGGCGGGGCCGGCAGGCTCAGCGCGACAGGTGCTTGGCGCGGGCGAAGCAGAAGACGCCGTAGCAGCCGATGCCGAGGCCGATCGCGATCAGCAGCACCTGCCCGAACGGGACCTCCCGCACCTTCTGCAGCGCCTGGTCGAGGCCGCCGGACTTCTGCGCGTCGTGGGTGAGGGCGGCGTACACGAACAGCCCGCCCACGAGCGCGATGGCGACGCCCTTGGCGATGTAGCCGACCTTGCCGGCCATGACGTAGGCCGAGCCGTCCTGACCGGACTGGCCCTGCGCGTCGAGGTGCTCGCGGAACTTCTCGGTCCAGCCCCGGTAGACGAGGGAGCCGCCGTAGCCCATGATCGCCAGGCCCACCGCACCGACGATCCACGGGCCCGCGGGCAGCTGCATCAGCTTGGCGGTGGTGGAGTCGGTGCCACCCTTGCCGCCGCCGGAGCCGGTCGCGGTCTGGACGGCGCTCCACCCGATGGCGCCGTAGATCGCCGCCTTGCCGAGCGACGTCGCACGCTTGCGCCAGCGCTTCGCGTCGTCGGACTCGTCGCGGTAGCCGAACCCGAACTCGAGGAGCCGCCACAGGACCAGCAGGAACATGCCGATCGCCACGGCCCACACCAGGACGCCGCCGAGCGGCTGCTGCGAGAGGTAGTGCAGCGCGCCGCTGTTGGACGCCTGGTCCTCCTTCTCGCCGAGCGCCAGCTGGATGGCCAACCACGCGACGAGCAGGTGGACCACGCCGTAGGCGACCAGGCCCGCGCGGATCGCGTGGTCGAGCCAGTCGCTCTCGTGGACCTGTTCAGCGGTGTTCGACGCGTTCATGGGGCCCAACCTAGGACCCTGCGCGGTCCGCGGCGAGGCCCCCTGGGGGTGGGCCTCACACGAGGGTGGCGCGGTCCTTCATGACCGCCCCGAGCAGGCCGTTGACGAAGGCCGGGGAGTCGTCGGTGGAGAGGTCCTGCACGAGGTGCAGGGCCTCGCTGACCGCGACGGTGTCGGGGACGTCGTCGTCGCCCCACAGCAGCTCGTAGACGCCGATGCGGAGCACGTTGCGGTCGACCGCGGGCATCCGGCCGAGCGTCCAGCCCTTGCTGTAGGTCGACAGCACCTCGTCGATGCGCTCACGGTGCTCGACCACGCCCCGCACCAGCGTGCTGGTGTAGTCGTTGGTCGGGCCCTCGCCCGCCTCGATGGCACGGTCGAGCGCGACGACGGGGTCCTCGGAGCGCAGCTCGGAGGCGAACAGGATGTCCAGCGCGCGCTTGCGCGCCTTCGAACGGGCAGCCACGTGGTGTCAGGCCTTGACGCGGCCGAGGTAGGACGAGTCGCGGGTGTCGACCTTGACCTTCTCGCCGGTGGTGATGAAGAGCGGGACCTGGATGGTGTGGCCGGTCTCGAGCGTGGCGGGCTTGGTGCCGCCGGTGGAGCGGTCGCCCTGCAGGCCCGGCTCGGTCTCGGCGATGAGCAGCTCGACGGAGGCGGGGAGCTCGATGAAGAGCACGCGTCCCTCGTTGGTGGCGACGATCGCCTCCTGGTTCTCGAGCATGAAGTTCTTGGCGTCGCCGACGACCTCGGGCGTGACCTCGATCTGGTCGTAGCTCTGGACGTCCATGAAGACGTAGGACGAGCCGTCGTTGTAGAGGTACTGCATGGTGCGGCGGTCGACATTGGCCGTCTCGACCTTGGTGCCGGCGTTGAAGGTCTTGTCGACGTTCTTGCCCGACTCGACGTTCTTGAGCTTCGTGCGCACGAACGCCGGGCCCTTGCCGGGCTTCACGTGCTGGAACTCGACGACGGACCAGAGCTGACCCTCGAGGTTGAGGACCATGCCGTTCTTGAGGTCGTTGGTGGTTGCCATGATGTCGCTGTCCGCCTTCGTCGAGTTGTCAAAGATCCGTGGTGCCGAGGCTGGAGCGCCGGCGCCGACCGGCAAGTCTAGTGGGCGCCCACCAGAGCCATGAAATGCCCGGCGTGGGCCTCCGTGGTGCCCGGCGGGTTGCGCCGCCAGGCGGTGTTCCCCGGCAGGAGCATGGCCAGCCAGAAGGCCGCCCACAGCGGCCGGTAGGCGGCCATCCGCTCGCGACCCTCCGCGTCGAGGCCGACGGCCGCGGCCAGCGCGCCGGCGTCGTACACACCGGGCAGGCGGCTGCCGAGGTGCTCGACGTGGTCCGCGAGCTCGTACGCCGGGTCGCTGAGGCCGCCGTCCTCGAAGTCGACCAGCCGGACGACCCGTCCGTCCCACATCACGTTGGCCGGGTTGAGGTCGGCGATGCCGAGCGCGGTCTCGCGCGGCTCGGGCAGCGGCGGGTCGGCGACGTACGCCCGGGCGGCGGCCAGCGCCTCCTCGACCAGCGCCGGGTCGCGGCACTCCCCCAGGTCGGCGTCCACGGCGAGCCAGTCCCGCATCACCCGCACGTGCTCGCGGGCGCCGTACCTGCGGAGCCCGATCCCGGCGTCGCGCACCGCCGCCACGGGTACGTCGTACAGCCGGCGCAGCGCGTCGCCCAGGGCCTGCGTCCGGCGGGTCCCCAGCGGTCGCGGCCCGAGGGGCGCGCCGGGCACCCGCTCCATCACGACCACCGGCGTGGGGCCGCCCTCCCAGCGGAGGGGGCGAGGCGCGAGGCCGGGAGCGTGCTCGGCGAGCAGCACCAGGCACGCCCACTCGCGCGCGGCCTGCGCCTCGTGGTCGGCGACGAACTCCTTGCGCACCTCGGTCTCGCCGATGGTCAGGCCGTGGGTGGAGGTCTGCACGGCGCCAACCTAGGACACCACCGGGGCAACCGGGCCGTGTGTAGCGTCGGCTCCATGCGAGTCACCATCTTCGGCGGACACGGCAAGATCGCGCTCATCCTGGCTCCCCTGCTGGTCGAGGCGGGGCACGAGGTGACGTCGGTCGTGCGCAACCCCGACCACGTGGCCGATGTCGAGGCGACCGGCGCGACGGCCCTGGTGTCGTCGGTGGAGGACGCCGACGAGGCCACCCTGGTCAAGCAGCTGACCGGCCAGGACGCGGTCGTCTGGTCGGCGGGCGCGGGCGGCGGCAACCCCGACCGGACCTACGCCGTCGACCGCGACGCGGCGATCCGGTCGATGGACGCGGCGGCGACCGCCGGGGTCGACCGCTACGTGATGGTGTCGTTCTCCGGCTCCACGCCCGACGCCCTCGTCCCCGAGGACAACCCGTTCCGGCACTACCAGGACGCCAAGATCGCCGCCGACGAGCACCTGCGCGGCACCGGCCTCGCGTGGACGATCCTCGCCCCCGGCACGCTCACCCTCGAGCCCGGCGGGTCCGCGGTGAACCCGGACGCCTCCTTCAACGACGGCGACACCACCTCGCGCGAGCTCGTCGCCCAGGTCGCGGCTGCCGTGCTTCCCGACACCCGGTCCTACCGGCGGACCCTCGTCTTCGGTGACGGCGACGTCCCGGTCGACGACTGGCTCGCCTCGCTCGCCTGAGCGGACGACGCCTCAGCCGGCCTGTGCGACGACCTCGCCGGTGAGCGTGTCGATGAGCTGGGTGCCGGAGGCGGCGCCGCGCAGCGCGCGGAGCGCGATCGCCTTGCGGTCGAAGGAGTCCCCCTGGGCCCCGGTGGCGCCGGTCGGCGCGAGCATCCAGCGCCGGGGTGCACGCGGGGTCCGCGCCGGCCGCTCCGGCTCGGGGTCGCGGTCGGCCAGCGGGACGTAGCCGGCGTGGAGCGCCTCGGTGAGGCGTGCCGCCAGCACCGGCCCGATGCCCGGGTGCCGACGCAGGTCGGGAGCCGCCGCGACGGCGGACAGGCTGCCGTAGGCGGCCAGGAGGCTGCGGGCCATCGTCGGGCTGATGCCGGGCACGACCGTCAACATCGCCTCCGCCTGCGCGGAGGGGTGGCGCGGCGCGCGGCGCGGGCCCTCGGGGCGGACCGAGGCCGCGGTCCGTCGTGCGCGCTTGGCGAGCCGGACGACCCAGGCGGCGCTGTCGTCGGCGTCGAGGCTGTGGAGCACCGTGAACCCGTCCTCGACGAGCCGGCACACGGCCCCGCGCCACGCGTCCTCGGCGATGCGCGGCTCACCCTCCAGGAGCAGGACCGCCTGCGGGAAGGCCGACTGCAGCCGGACCGCCTGGTCGAAGAGCCGGCCGTCGCGGATCGAGGCGCCGAGGTCGGCCGGGCCCTTGCGCTCGATCGCCAGGTGGTGGCCGAGCACGTAGTCGCCGACGGGCAGGTCGGCGAGCTCGACGTCGAGACCGGCCGCGGCCAGCGCGCCGGGCACGACGCTGTTGCGTTCGCGGTGGTCGACCAGCACCGGGCCCGTCTCGTGCACCCCTCGACGCTACCCACCGGCGGGCTGCCGCATGCGCGCGGCCTCGACGGGACCTAGGCCGGCTCCTCCGCTTGCTCGCCCGGCTGCTCCGTCGCCTCGGTGGTCGCCTCGGTGGTCGCCTCGCGCGCGGCCTCCCGGACCGAGCTGGGGACCCGCATGCCGTTCCCGGCGCCCACGGCGCCGTCGCGCACCATCACCGGAGGTGCCTCCGGGGCCGGACGGTGCTGATCCGGTGCAGCAGGGCGTCACGGCGCGCGGCGCGCACCTCACCCAGCTTGACCTCGCACGACCAGCAGCGGTCGGTCGCGACGCAGCACGTGGCGTCGCGGACCTCCGCCTCGAGCTGGTCGGCGTGTGCGCTCCTGCCCACGACGCGTCGCATGTCTTCCTCCCCCGACCCAGCACCTCACTGCATCGGTGGCCGAGTCTGGTCGCAGGTGAGGACGCGCCACATCCGCATTACTACGGATGTCTGGACCACTGATCGGCCCGCTCACGCGGTCAGGGCGGCCAGCAGGGCCGGCAGCTCCCCGGGCAGCTCGCGGGCGAGGAACCCGACGGGTCCCACCCGGTGCGCGAGCGCATCACCCGCAGCAGCGTGCAGGTAGGCACCCCACACGGCCGCCTGTGTCGGGTCGGCCCCGCGCCCGAGCAGCCCGGTGACGATGCCGGCCTGGACGTCGCCGGACCCGGCCGTGCCCAGCCCGGCGTTGCCCGCCTCGACCCGCCAGAGGTCGTCCTCGTGCGCGACGAACTTGACCGGCCCGCCGCACACCACCACCGCCTGCGTACGACGGGCCAGCAGCGCCGCGTGGCTCGCGAGGTCGTCCTCGACCTCGTCCTCGTCGACCTCGAGGCACGCGGCGAGCTCGGAGGGGTTCACCGTCAGCACCACCGTCGCCCCGAGGCGGCCCACCCGCTCCGGGTCGCCGGTGACGTACGCCGAGGCGAGGGCGTCGAGGACGACCGTGCCCTCCAGCCCGGGGACGACCTCGCCCACCAGCTCGTCGGCGACGTCGGGGTCCATGAACCCGGGGCCGAGCAGGACGGCGCTGGTGCCGCCCGCACAGTCGCGCACCTGCTCCGCCTCGCCGGGATCGAGGTTGCCGTCCGCGTCCTCTCCGACGCCGGTGACCATCAGCTCCGGCGCGGCGACGGCCAGCGCCGCCGCGCACGAGCGTGCGGTCACCAGCTGGACCTTCCCCGCACCCACGCGCATGGCGGCCTCGGCGGCGAGCAGGCCGGCTCCCGGGGTGTCCCGGCTGCCTCCGACCACGAGCAGCCTGCCGCGCTCCTCCTTGTCCGATCCGGGATCGGGCAGCGGCCAGTCACGGAGGAGGTCGGGGTCGACCAGCCTTCCCTCAGGCATCGGGCGCCTCCCCCGCCTGGTCGGGCTCGTCGGTCTGCTCGGCGGGGCCCGAGGCAAGGTGGTCGTCGTCGGCGAACTGCCGCAGCACGAGCGCGTCGTCGCGCCGCTCGTAGCGGGTGATCGACGCGTTCGGGATGGCGATGGAGCGGTCGATGTCGAGCAGCTCCTCCTCGTCGAGCCCCTCGAGCGCGTAGCGGAAGGACATGATCACCGCCTGGTGGGTGAACAGCCAGACGCGGCGGCCGTCGTACCCCTCGCGCAGGTCCGCCAGCAGGCTGCGCACCCGCAGGACGACGTCGGCCCAGCTCTCGCCGGACGGCGGCTGGTAGTAGAACTTGCCCACGTGCGAGCGCCGCTCCGCCTCCTCGGGGTAGCGCGCGCGGATGCCCTTGCCGGTCAGCCCGTCGAACAGCCCGAGGTCGCGCTCGCGCAACCGCTCGTCGAGCACCACCTCCGCGCCGAGCGCCTCGAGCGCGGTGCGCGCGGTGTCCGCGGCGCGTCGGTAGGGCGAGCTCACCACGAGGTCGGGGCGGACGCCCTCGGCCAGCCCGCCGACCCAGCGACCCAGCGTGCGCGCCTGCTCCTCGCCGTTGGGCGAGAGCTCGACGTCGGCGTCGCGGGCGGACAGCTCGAGGCGCTCGGCGTCCGCGTCACGCGCCTCGGTGTCGGCCAGGTTGCCGACGCTCTCCCCGTGTCGCACCAGCACCAGCTCCGCCGGCCCGCGTCGTCCCTGCAGCACTTGCGTCAGGCCCACCGCGCCTCCTCTCGCCACGTCGGTCGTCGGACCTGTCCTTACCCCGAGGCAGGCGCGCCATGCATCGCTGCATGCGCGTCCGTCCCGGGGGAACCATGGGTCCATGCCCGACCTGCTGGAGACCTACCGCCGCAAGCGCGACTTCGGGCGGACGCCGGAGCCTGCGGGCGACGTGGCGACCTCGGACGGCGCACTGCGCTTCGTCGTCCAGCGACACCGCGCGAGCCGGCTGCACTACGACCTCCGCTTCGAGATCGACGGCGTGCTGGTCAGCTGGGCCGTGCCCAAGGGCCCCACGCTCGACCCGTCGGCGCGGCGGCTCGCCATGCACGTGGAGGACCACCCGATCGAGTACCTCGACTTCGAGGGCGTGATCCCCGCCCGGGAGTACGGCGGCGGCGACGTCATCGTGTGGGACATCGGGACGTGGGAGCCGGTGAAGACCGACGACCCGCGCGCGGCCGTGGAGGCCGGCGAGCTCCACGCCGAGGTGCACGGCCGCAAGCTGCGCGGACGGCTGGTCCTGGTGCGCCGCGACCGTGACGACCACGGGAGCGGCGAGCCGTGGATGCTGCTGCACAAGCACGACGACCACGCCGTCGAGGGCTGGGACCCCGAGGACCACCCCCGCTCGGTCCTCAGCGGCCGCACCAACGACGAGGTGGTGGCCGACCCCCACCGGCTCTGGCGGTCCGGAGCACCCGCTGCCGAGGCTGCGGTGTCGCTCGTGCCCGAGCCGCTGCCGGAGGGCGCGATCGCCGAGCTGGAGTCGCTCGGCACGCAGGGGACCTGGGAGGTGTTCGGCCGCCGGCTCAAGGTCACCAACCTGGACAAGGAGCTCTTCCCCGGCGACCCACCCGTCACCAAGCGTGAGCTGCTGGCCTACACCGCGCAGGTCGCGCCCGTCGCCCTGCCCTACCTCGAGGGCCGCGCACTCAACATGCACCGCTACCCCGACGGCGCGTCCGGCAAGGGCTTCTGGCACAAGGAACGTCCGGACCACGCACCCGACTGGCTGGGTGCCTGGCGCAACGCGGAGGCCGACGAGGGCGAGACCGAGACGTACGTCGTCGTGGACGAGCCCGCCGCCCTGGTCTGGGCGGCGAACTTCGGCGCGCTGGAGTGGCACCCGTGGACGTCGCGGACGACGGCGCCGCACGAGCCGTCGTACGCCCTGATCGACCTCGATCCGGGCACGGCCACGAGCTGGGCGGACCTCTTGGTGCTGGCACGACTCCACCGCACCGCCCTGGACCACCTGGGCGTCACCGCCCGGGCGAAGGTCACCGGTCGGCGCGGGATCCAGATCTGGGTGCCGGTGGTCGCGGGCTACACGTTCGAGGACACCCGCGCGTGGGTGGAGACCCTGTCGCGGACGGTCGGCAAGGTCGTGCCGGAGCTGGTCAGCTGGAAGTGGGAGGTCAAGGCGCGCAAGGGTCTCGCGCGGCTCGACTACACGCAGAACGCGATCAACAAGACGTTGGTCGCGCCCTACTCACCGCGTCCGGCACCGGGTGCACCGGTGTCGGTGCCGATCACGTGGGACGAGCTGGACGACCCGGACCTGCGTCCCGACCGCTGGACGATCCGCAGCGTGCTCGACCGGCTGGACGAGCGCGGTGACCCGTTCCGCGCGCTGCTGGGCGCGGCGCAGCGGCTGCCGGAGATCAGCTGACCCTCACCACACGGGCCGTCGCGGCCGCACCTGGCTGATCCGGTGCAGCAGGGCTTCGCGGCGCACGGCACGCACCTCCTCGAGCTTGACCAGGCACTCGTGGCAGCGGTCGCAGGCCGTGCAGCACGTCGCGTCGCGCACCTCGGCCTCGAGCTGGTCCGCGTCGGCGCTCCTGCCCAGCAGGCTCTTCATCGGTTCCCCCTCCCGGCGCCGACACGGGAGTCGGTGCCCGCTCCGAGTCTCTCCTCGCCCCGCCGCCGACACATCCGCAGTTCTGCGGATGTTCGTGCAGGGCGGCTCGCTAGTCTCCGCAGGTGCCCGTGACCGTCCGCCGCGCCACCGTCGACGACGCCGACGGCCTGAGCCGTCTCGCCGCGATCACCTTCCCGCTCGCCTGCACGCCGCGGACGCCGCCTGAGGTCCTCGCCGAGCACGTCGCCCGCCACCTCGACCCGGCGAGCTTCCGCCGCCACCTCACGGACCCGACGACCGTCGTCGTGCTGGCCGAGCACGAGCCGGGCGCCGACCCCGTCGGCTACGCGATGTTGGTGCCGGGCGAGCCCACGGACCCCGACGTCGCCCGTGCCCTCACCACCCGCCCCACGATCGCGCTCGAGCGCTTCTACGTGCACCCCCGGCACCACGGGACCGGGGTGGCCGACGCCCTGATGGGCGCGACCCTCGAGCAGGCCCGGCGCACCGCTGCGCGCGGCGTGTGGCTGGGGGTGAGCGAGGAGAACGGGCGCGCCAACGCGTTCTACGCACGCCACGGCTTCGCGCAGGTCGGCCGCAAGCGGTTCGCCATCGGGGAGACGTGGGAGGACGACCACGTCCGCGAGCGGTTGCTCTAGAGGTCGACCTCGCCGACGATGCGCGTCACCGCGTCGCCGTGCACCCAGACCTCGTCGCCCTCGGACACGATGCGCACCCGGCCCTCGCGCCCGATGACGCTCCCCTGGCGCGACGTGTACGACGGCGGCAGCGCGCCGGTGCCGATGAGCCACTGGGCGAGGCCGGCGTTGGCCGACCCGGTCACCGGGTCCTCGCCGAAGTCGCGCCCGTCGGCGTAGAACGCCCGCACCTCGACGTCGGCGCCGAGGTCGGCAGCCCGCCCGGAGTCCCACCGGCCGAGCACGGTGACCTTGAGGTCGGTGAAGGCCGCGACGTCGGGCACCACGTCGACGACCGCGTCGGCCGAGCCGAGGTCGACCCCGATCCAGCCCGGCCCGTTGTCGATCCACGCCATGTCGCGCACCGCGGGCTCGTCCACGCCCAGTGCCGTCAGGACGCGCGCCCGCAGGTCCGCCTCGACCGGTCCGGACCGGCGCAGTGCCGGTGCCGCGAAGCCGAGGCCCGGCGAGCGTCGTACGTCGACGAGGCCGGCGCCGCACTCCTGCACCACGACGTCACCGCGCGGCACACCACCGGCCTCCAGCCACGCGTGCGCGCTGCCGATGGTCGGGTGGCCGGCGAAGGGCAGCTCACCGCCCGTGGTCCAGATCCGCACCCGGTAGTCGGCACGGTCGTCAGTGGGTGCGCACAGGAAGGTGGTCTCGGAGAGGTTGGTCCACCGTGCGAACCGCGCCATCTCCTCGTCGCTGACCCCGTCGGCGTCGTGGACGACCGCGAGCGGGTTGCCGAGCCACGGGGTGGCACTGAAGACGTCGACCTGGCGGAAGGACAGCACCCGGCGATCCAAGCACAGCGGAGGACGGATCAGTCGACGACCCTGGCCGTGCCGTTGCGGCGGACGAAGAGCACGCACTCGCCGCTCAGGCCGGCGCCGTTGGTGTGGCTGACCAGCGCCACGCCGGGGCCGCGCCCCGGGCGCGCCCACTGCAGGGTCGCCGACGGCACGGGTGGCGACCACATGCCCGACATCGGCTTGATCGCCACGTTGAACGTGTGCAGGACCGTGAAGGACTCCACGCCCGACTGGGCGTCGCCGATCCGCAGGCTCGTCAGCCGCTTGGTCCACGGCCGGAACGAGCACGTCGCCGGTGTCGTGTCCGGGTCGGTGAAGGTCACCAGCGCGCCCGTGTCGTCGTCGGACGACGTCCCGTCGCCGACCACGAGCTGGAGCAGGTACTCGCCCGGCTGGGTGCAGCTCAGCGTCGGCGTCAGCCCCTGCGGGGTCACCGGCGCCCACGACCACGGCCCGCTGAAGGTGCAGGTCGACACGTCGCCCCCGCTGACGACCGTCATCATCCAGCGGATCTCGAGTGCGTCCCCGTCGGGGTCGCTCACGCTCCCGGACAGCTGGGCGTCGGTCCCGGCGACCGCGGTGACGTCCGGTCCCGAGTCCGCGACGGGTGGTGCCGCCGACGCCTCCCCCGCCACCAGGGTCGACGCGGCCAGGACGATCAGCAGGGCCGGGATCGTGCGTCGCCGGCGGAGCTGCGTGCGAGCGGACATGTGACACCTCCGAGCCGGGCACCCCCCGCGGCTGCCCTCTGGGTAGTCCTGCGGGTAGAGGAGGTGCCGGCGCAGCGGCTGATACCGCCCGAATCGTGATTACCCCAGGTGGGAGAGGACCACGCCCAGCGCCTGGCGGTAGCCGTCGGTGCCCTCGCCGGCGATCGTCAGCTCGGCGTGGGGTTCGACGACCGAGGTGTGGCGGAACTGCTCCGGCCGCTGCTTGGGGTCGGAGATGTGCACCTCGACGAGCGGCGCGGTGAGCTGCGCACAGGCGTCGTACAGCGCGAGCGAGTAGTGGGTCCACGCCCCGGCGTTCAGCACGACCGGGGTGCCGTCGTCGGCCGCCGTGTTGAGCCAGTCGAGCAGCTCGCCCTCGTGGTTGGTCTGGCGCACCTC
>JAYSEC010000042.1:0-19263 GCA_041914085.1 Nocardioides sp. | reverse complement strand
CGACGCCGTCGCGGCGGTGCTCGGGGTCCAGGTCGCGGGCCGACTGCCCGATCGAGCGGGCGACCGCGCCCACCGCGTGGGCGATGCCGAGCCAGACGGCGGCGACCCCGCGGCCGAGCGCCCCGAAGCCACGCGCCACCGGGCCGGGCCCGTTGCGCACGGCGCGCGGTGCCGGACGGCGCGTGGACGCGCTGGACCGGCTCCGGCCCTTCGCGGGGCTGGGGCGCTTGCTGGTACTCCGTGATCGGGTGCTCGAACCCTTGCTCCTGCTGCGTGAGGAGGACGTGCTCGAGCTCCGCGACCCCGGCGGGGAAGACGTACGGGTCGCCATGCTCCGACCCTACGGCCAAGTCACACCAGCCACACGGATCACACACGTGCGTGTCGTGCCCGATGACCGGACGCGACCCCACCCTTCTGGGGGTCCTGGTGCAGCGCGATCGTCATTTGTCACGAAAAGCCTTTCGAAGGATCTTCCACCAGCCCGCAACAAGTCCATATGGTGACCCGGATCACCCGAACGACCCGTCTCGGGTGACGTCGTCATCGAAGGGATTCCACGTGAAGGTCCTCAACAGGGGGCTTGCGCTGGCGGTTGTGGGAGCAGGCCTGGCGGCCTCTCCCCTGCTCGTGGCACAAGCAACTGCGGCGCCCACAGCCGCAGAGTCGCTGCTCTCGCAGCTTCGCGACCAGGCCGACGGCTCGGTCGCCATCAGCAAGGAGGCGGCCACCGGCAAGGCCGGCTTCGTCCGCACCAACGGCGACCTGCTCCCGGCCCGGTCCGCGACCGACGCCGCGTCGGCGGTCGCCAAGGCCGATGCCTACCTCGACAAGTACGCCACCGTCCTCGGCGCGCGCAGCGGCGAGCTGAAGCAGGTCCGGGTCGACTCGGACAAGCTCGGCTGGACCGTCACCTACACGCAGACCTATGAGGGCGTCCCGGTCTTCGGCTCGGCCCTCAAGGCCAACCTCGACAAGCAGGGCGACCTCACCTCGGTCAGCGGCTACGCCGCCCCCGCCCTGGACCTCAGCACGACGCCGCGCCGCAGCGCTGCCGACGCCAAGAAGGTCGCCCTCGGCATCGTCCGCGCCACGCCCCCGAAGGTCAGCGCCGACAAGGCCGCCGACACCACCGGCCTGCGTGCCGACAGCGCGGACCTCGTGGTCTACCGCAAGGGTTCGGTCAAGGGCGAGACCGGCGAGGCCGTCCTGGCCTGGCAGGTCAACGTGTCCAACGTGACCGAGAAGAGCGGCACCGTCAACGACGTGCTGCTGCTCGACAGCACCAGCCTCAAGCCGGTCAACCGCTACTCGCGGATCCACGACGCGCTCGACCGCAGCCTCTTCACCGTGAGCGACGACGGCGGCACGCCCGACGACACCAGCGACGACACGTTCACCAACCTGTGGAACGAGGGCGACCCGCTCCCCGGCACCCTCGACCAGGACCAGCTGAACCTGCTAGAGACCACGCGCGAGACCTACAACCTCTACGCCAACATGTTCGGGCGCGACTCCTTCGACGGCGAGGGCGGCACCATGTTCCTGGTGCACAACCGCGCCGACCGGTGCCCCAACGCCTCGTGGAACGGCCAGTACACGAGCTTCTGCCCGGGCGTCTACGACGACGACACGGTCGGCCACGAGTGGAGCCACGCCTACACCGAGTACACCTCGGGCCTGATCTACCAGTGGCAGTCGGGCGCGCTCAACGAGTCCATGTCCGACGTGTTCGGCGAGACCATCGACATCCTCAACTCCCGCGAGGACGAGGGCGAGGGCGACCTCAGCGTCGAGCGGACCGCCGGCCTGTGCTCGCGCTACACGCGCGGCGAGATCGGCGCGACCATCACCGCCCCCGCCAGCGTCGCCGGCGAGTGCGAGTGGGCCGTCCCGTTCCAGCACGGCCCCGTGTTCGACAAGGACGGCGTCACCGCTGACGTCGTCGCCGGCACCGACGCGGCCAACGACGAGGGCCCGACCACCACGGACGGCTGCACGCCCCTCACCAACGGCGCAGCCGTCTCCGGCAAGTGGGTCTACGTCGACCGCGGCACCTGCGTCCTCAACGACAAGGTCCAGAACGCCGTCGACGCCGGCGCCACCGGCATCGTGGTCGGCAACGTCACCAACGGCGCCCCGGCTGCCGCGGGCGGCGACTTCCCGATCTACGGCCTGATGGTCGACGCCGAGGCCGCCGGTCGCATCAAGTCCGTCGGCGCGGTCACCATGACCGTCAAGGACATCGACGAGGCTGCCAAGGACGACAACGCCCGCTGGGTGCTGAGCGAGAAGTCCTCGGCCTTCGGTGGCGCGATCCGCGACATGTGGACGCCCACCTGCTATGGCGACCCGGGCAAGGTCTCGGACGCCGAGTACCGCTGCGGCACCGACGACGGTGGCGGCGTGCACAGCAACTCCGGTGTGCCCAACCACGCCTACGCGCTGGCCGTCGACGGCGGCGACTACAACGGTCAGTCCATGGCCGGCATGGGCCTGGACAAGGCGTCGAACATCTGGTGGCGCGCCCAGTCGGCCTACCTGACGCCGACCTCGGACTTCGCCGACCTGGCCGACGGCCTCGAGGCCTCGTGCGTCGACCTGACCGGCCAGCCGATCAACAAGGTCACCCTGGGCGACGGCGAGGTCGAGCCCGCGACCCCGATCACGGCGGCCGACTGCGCCGACCTCGCGAAGGTCATCGCTGCCACCGAGCTCCGCACGGAGCCCGTGCAGTGCGACTTCCAGCCGATGCTCGACCCGAAGGCTCCGTCGCTGTGCGGCGAGGGCTTCACGAGCAAGACCGTCTGGAGCGAGGACTTCGAGGACGGCCTGGCCGGCTGGACGCCCAGCAACGAGGTGGTCTTCAGCGGTGGGTTCAACGCACCGTGGGAGTCCGCGACGGCCGACGGTCACGGCAAGGTGGCCTTCGGCCCCGCGCCCGACCAGGGTCAGTGCACCAACGGCGCCGGTGACTTCTCCAGCCGCGACTCGATCGCCAGCCCGGTCATCGCGGTCGGCAAGGTGGGCGCACCCAAGCTGACCTTCGACCACTCGGTCTCCACCGAGCTGGGCTACGACGGCGGCAACCTCAAGGTGAGCCTCAACGGTGGTGCCTTCACCACCGTGCCGGCATCGGCGTACCTCTACAACGCGCCGACCCAGCTCGCCACGTCCGGCGAGGGCAGCACCAACCCGCTCGAGGGCCAGGAAGGCTTCACCGGCACCGACGGTGGCACCCTCGAGTCCGGCTGGGGCACCTCCGTGGTCGACCTCGCGGCTCTCGGCGTCAAGACCGGCAGCACCTTCCAGCTGCGCTTCGACATCGGCCGCGACGGCTGTGGCGGCGTCCTGGGTTGGTCGGTCGACAACGTCCAGCTCGTCGACTGCGAGGTCAACGGCACCACGACCACCTCGGCGCACGTCCCGGAGCCCTCGGTCTTCGGCACCGCGTCGAAGGTCGACGTGACGGTGACCGCGGCCGGCGGCGGCACGCCGACCGGCACGGTCGACGTGCTCAAGGCCGATGGCACCAAGCTCGGCTCCGGCACGCTGTCGGGCGGCAAGACCTCGGTCACCCTGCCGGCCGACCTGCCCGTCGGCACGCACCCGCTGAAGGTGAAGTACGCCGGCAACGGCGGCTTCCAGCCGTCCTCGGACACCGTCGTGGTCACCGTCAAGGCGGCGGACGAGCCCGGCAAGGCGGAGTCGAAGACCGTGGCCATGATCAAGCCGAAGAAGCCCTCCTTCCGGGAGAACTTCACGATCGTGGTCAAGGTCGCCGCGGAGGACGCCACCGCCACGGGCAAGGTCGTCATCCGCATCGACGGCAAGCTCATGGGCAAGGCCAAGGTCAAGAACGGCAAGGCCGTGTTCAAGATCAAGCGGGACTACAAGATCGGCAAGCACGTCGTCCTGGCCAAGTACAAGGGCTCGGACACCGTGGACCGCAGCAAGCAGCGGATCCGCTTCCGCGTGGTGCGCTGATCACCGGCTGAGCGACACACGGGAGGGCCCCGGCGGAGACATCCGCCGGGGCCCTTCCCGTGCCCGGGTCCGATCCAGGCAGCGCGCTCAGCGCAGCCCGGTGAGCCAGGGCAGCACGACGAGCACGGTCGGCAGGGAGAGGACCGCGACGGCGAGGGTGACCGCGACGGCCGCCTGGAGCGGGTGCCGGCCCTCGTCGCGCAGCACCTCGACACGGGCGGCCAACGAGCCTGCCGAGCCCAGCGCCCCGCGCGGCGCGGACGAGCCGGCCAGCGTCAGCAGCGCCGACAGCAGCGCGCGCCGGTCCACGTGGCGTACGGCGGCCCGGTCCGCGAGCACCTCCACCAGCACCTCGACCTCGTCGCGGGCGGCGCCGCTGGCCACCCACCGCGGGAAGGCCCGGTGCAGCACGGTGAACGCCTCGAGCACCAGGTCGTGCCGGGCCCGCAGGTGCGAGCGCTCGTGCTCGAGGACCGCGGTCAGCTCCGGGGTCGTGAGCCGGGTCAGGGTGGACCGCGAGACGACGATGCGCGAGCCGCTCATGCCCGGCACGCAGTAGGCGACCGGGACGTCGTGCTCGAGCACCGAGACGCCCCGGTCGAGGCTCGCCACGAGGTCCACCCGCTCGCGGTGCACCCGCCGCATCCGCCGGAGCTCGGTCCCGGTGAGGTGACCGCTGCGCAGCAGCCGGGCGGCGACCACCGCCGTGACGGCGCCGGCGAGGACCGCGACGGTGACATCGTCCCGGGCGACCGGCGACTCCCACACCCGGTCCGTGGCCAGCGACAGCCCCGCGCCGAGGGCTGCGAGGACGGCGGCGAGGGCGATGCCCTGCCAGAGCAGCATCGCGGCGGCCGGGGTGCGCCGCAGCCGGTGCCACCGCGAGAGCGCCCACGGCACGGGGCCCGCGAGCAGCACGGCGAGCACCCCGAGCACGACAGGGGTGGGCACGGCGGTGCCCGTCAGGGGAGGTCGGCGAGCGCGCGCCGGAGGGCGGCGAGGTCGGCCTCGCTGGCCTCACCGACGAACGAGACGAGCGCCTGGTCGCGGTCCGGCCCGGTCTCGTCGAGCGCCTCGCGCATCAGGTCCGCGGTCATCGCGGCGCGCGATCGGCGCGGCGCGTAGCGGAAGGCCCGACCCTCGCGCTCGCGGACCAGGACGTCCTTGCGGGCCAGGCGGTCGAGCACCGTCATCACGGTCGTGTAGGCCAGCTCGCGCCCACCGCGGGCGGCGAGCCTCTCGTGGACCTCGCGGCCGCTGGCCGACCCGAGGTCCCACAGCACGTCGAGGACGGCCTGCTCGAGCTCACCCATCCGGGACCTTGGACTCATGCCTCAGGAGTCTAGGGGCCCTGTCCGCGAAAGTACGACACGTCGTAGTATCTACTACGATCTGTAGTAAATCTGCGCCGCAACGCCGACCCCAAGCAAAGGTGTGCCCATGGACGTGCTCGACATCGCCCGCTGGCAGTTCGGGATCATCACCGTGTACCACTTCCTGTTCGTGCCGCTGACGATCGGGCTCACGGCCGTGATCGCCGGGCTGGAGACGGCCTGGGTCCGCACCGGCAAGGAGGACTACCTCCGGCTCACCAAGTTCTTCGGCAAGCTCTTCCTCATCAACTTCGCCATCGGGGTCGTCACCGGCATCGTGCAGGAGTTCCAGTTCGGCATGAACTGGTCGGACTACTCGCGCTTCGTCGGCGACGTCTTCGGCGCTCCCCTGGCGGTGGAGGGCCTGCTCGCGTTCTTCCTCGAGTCGACCTTCCTCGGCCTCTGGATCTTCGGCTGGGACAAGCTCCCCCGCGGCCTGCACGCCGGATGCATGTGGCTGGTCCACCTCGGCACCCTCGCCTCGTCGTGGTTCATCCTGGCCGCGAACTCGTGGATGCAGCACCCCGTCGGCTACCGCTTCAACCCCGAGTCGGGCCGCGCCGAGCTGACCGACTTCTGGGCGGTGATGTTCAACAAGGTGCAGGTCGTGACGTTCCCCCACGTCGTCTTCGCGGCGTACATGACCGCGGGCGCCTTCCTGCTCGGCGTCTCGGCGTACCTCTACATGAAGAAGAAGCACGAGGCCGACCGCCCGCTCTACCACCGCGCGATCCGCATCGGCGCGGTCGTCACCCTCCTCGCCGGCCTCGGCGTCGCAATCACCGGTGACCTCCAGGGCAAGGTGATGACCGAGGTTCAGCCGATGAAGATGGCCGCCGCCGAGGGCCTCTACGAGACCAGCGAGGGCTGCGCGCCGTTCTCGGTCTTCACCGTCGGCACCCCCGACGGCACGGAGGAGAAGTTCTCCATCACCGTGCCCTGCCTGCTGTCCTTCCTCGGCACCGGCTCCTTCGACGGCACCGTGCAGGGCATCAACCCGCTCAAGGAGGAGTACGCCGAGACCTACGGCACGCTCGACTCCGCCGACCCGGCCCAGCGCGACGGCGACTACGTCCCGATCATCCCGGTGACCTACTGGTCGTTCCGCTTCATGATGGGTCTCGGCTTCTTCGCCGCCGGCGGCGCCGCGCTGATCCTGTGGCTGACCCGCAAGGGCCGCACGCCCGGCGTGCGCTGGCTCGGCGTGCTCGGCCTCAGCCTGCCGATCGCCACGACGCTCGCCTCGTCGTGGGG
Source organism: Nocardioides sp. (assembly GCA_041914085.1). Classification (GTDB taxonomy): domain Bacteria; phylum Actinomycetota; class Actinomycetes; order Propionibacteriales; family Nocardioidaceae; genus Nocardioides. The sequence continues at coordinate 12,649 of JAYSEC010000042.1, read as the reverse complement.
CTGGATCTTCACCGAGATGGGCCGTCAGCCGTGGGTCGTCTTCGGCCTGATGACGACCGAGTCCGGCGTCTCCCCCGGTGTCAGCACCTTCGAGGCCGCCACGTCGCTCGTCGTGCTGACCGCGCTCTACGCCGTGCTCGCCGTGGTCGAGGTGAAGCTGCTGGTGACCTACATCAAGAAGGGGGCGGAGCCCTTCGAGGAACCGCCGAAGGTCAGGATCGGCGGCTCCGACGACGAAGACGCCCCCCTCACCTTCGCCTACTGACCGCGACGCCCTCCCGATAGAGACACGGAAGAGACACACATGGAACTCACCACCGTCTGGTTCGCCCTCATCGCCGTGCTGTGGGTCGGCTACTTCTGCCTCGAGGGGTTCGACTTCGGCGTCGGCATGCTGCTGCCGGTGCTGGCCAAGGACGACACCGAGCGCCGCGTCATGATCAACACCATCGGCCCGGTCTGGGACGGCAACGAGGTCTGGGTCCTCGTCGCCGGCGGTGCCACGTTCGCCGCGTTCCCGGAGTGGTACGCCACGCTCTTCAGCGGCTTCTACCTCCCCCTGCTGCTGATCCTCGTCGGGCTCATCGTGCGCGGCCTCGCCTTCGAGTACCGCCACAAGCGCGAGGAGTCGGCGTGGAAGCAGCGCTGGGACCTCGCGATCATCGTCGGCTCGTTCATCCCCGCACTGCTGTGGGGCGTGGCGTTCGCCAACATCGTCGCCGGCGTGCCGATCGACGCCGACAAGGAGTTCACCGGCAACCTCTTCACGCTGCTCAACCCGTTCGGCCTGCTCGGCGGGCTGGTCACGCTCACGCTGTTCGCCGCCCACGGCGCGATGTTCGTGGCGCTGAAGACCGACGGCGACATCCGCCACCGGGCACGCGACCTCGCGGTGCGCATCGGCCTGGTCGCCGCCGTCCTGGCCGTCGTGTTCCTCGTGTGGACCCAGGTCAGGACCGGGACGGCCCTCACCGCGGTGGTCTTCGCAGCCGCCGCGGTGGCGCTGCTGGCCGGCCTGGCCGCGGCACGCGTGGGCCGCGAGGGCTGGGCCTTCGTCGGCACCTTCGTCACGATCGCGCTGGCGGTGGTCGGCCTGTTCCTGGCCCTCTTCCCCGACGTGATGCCCTCGACCACCGACCCGGCGTACTCGCTGACCACGACCAACGCGGCCGCGACGGCGTACACCCTCAAGGTGATGACGTGGGTGGCGGTCGTGTTCACCCCGATCGTGCTGGGCTACCAGGCCTGGACCTACTGGGTGTTCCGCAAGCGGATCTCGGTCCACCACATCCCCAGCCCCGTCCTCGCGGACGCCTCGAGGTGAAGCCCCTCGACCCGGCGGTGCTGACCCACCTCCGCCCCGCGGGACGACCACTGGCCGTGGTCGTCACCGCCGGCGTGGTGGGCGGCCTGGCGACGGTCGCCCAGGCGTTCGCGCTGGGCGCGCTCGTGGTGGCGGCGGTCGGACCGGGCGACTGGGCGCAGGCCGCGTGGTGGCTGGCCGGGCTGGTCCTCCTCCGCACGGCGGCGTCCTACGTCGGGCAGCGCGCTGCCGTCCGTGCCGCCGGGGACGTCTCGGGAGCGCTGCGCGACCGCCTGCTCGACGCCGCGCGACGCATCGAGGACGTCGCTCCGGCACGGTTGTCCGTGCTGGCCACGCGCGGCGTCACCGGCGTGGAGCCCTACGTCACCCGCTACCTCCCCGCCCTCGTCCCCGCCGCCGTCCTGCCCGTCCTCACGCTCGTCGCGATCACCTGGCTCGACCCGCTCTCCGGCCTGGTCGTGGCGCTCACGCTGCCGCTCGTGCCGGTCTTCGCGATCCTCGTCGGGATGACCACCCGCGACCGCGCCCAGCGCCAGTGGCGCGCCCTGGAGGCGCTGTCGGGGCACTTCCTCGACGTGGTGCGCGGACTGCCGACCCTGGTCGCGCACCGCCGCGCCGAGGCCCAGATCGGCACCATCCGGTCGGTCACGCACCGGCACCGCCGGGCCACCGTCGAGACGCTCAAGGTGGCCTTCGCGTCCTCCTCCGTCCTCGAGCTCGTGGCCACCCTCTCGGTCGCCCTGGTCGCGGTGACCGTCGGGCTCCGGCTCGCCTCCGACGCGGTGGACTTCCGCGTCGCGCTCACCGTGCTGCTGCTCGCCCCCGAGGCGTACTGGCCGCTGCGCCGCGTCGGCGCGGAGTTCCACGCCGCCGCGGAGGGCACCGCCGCGCTCGCCGAGGCCGACGCACTCCTGGCCCGCGCGGCCACCACGCTCCCGGGCACGTCGCGGCCCGACTCCACCGACCTCGCCCTGCGCGCCCTCGAGATCGGGTACGACGCCCCGCTGGCCGCACCGCTCGACCTCGACCTGCCCGCCCGTGGTCTGGTCGCGGTCGCCGGGCCGTCGGGCTGTGGCAAGTCCACCCTCCTCGCGACCCTGCGCGGCGAGCTGCCCGCGCTCGGCGGCGAGGTGCTGGTCGGCGGCACTCCCCTGGCGTCGGTCGACCCGGCGTGGTGGCGTGCCCAGGTGGGATGGGCACCGCAGCGCCCGTGGCTGCTCGCGGGCCCCGTCGCCGCCAACGTCCGGCTCGGCCGGGCCGCCGCGAGCGACGACGAGGTGTGGGCGGCGCTGCGCAGCGTCGACCTGGACGACGTGGTCCGCGCGCTGCCCGACGGCCTGGCCACGCGGCTGGGCGAGGACGGGGCCGGCCTGTCCGCGGGCCAGCGGGCCCGGGTCGCGCTGGCGCGCGTGGTCCTCGCCGACCGACCCGTCGTCCTGCTCGACGAGCCCAGTGCCCACCTCGACCGCGAGACCGAGCAGGTCCTGCTCGACACCGTCGCCCGGCTCGCCCGCACCCGCCTGGTGGTCGTCGTCGCGCACCGCGACGCGGTGCTCGCCGCGGCCGACCGCGTGGTGCGCCTCGCGCCGCTCGCCGCCCCGGTCACGGTGGCGGCACCCGACACTCCCGCCGCGACGGTGGCGGCAGACCACACCGTCAGGCCCACGAGCGATGTCGTGCGCCGCCACCCCGCGACCGACCCTGCGGACGAGCCCTCGCGCTGGGGCTTGCGGACGGCCACCGTCCTGGGCGCCCTGTCCACCGCCTCCGGCGTCGCCCTGACCGCGACGGCCGGGTGGTTGATCACCCGCGCCAGCGAGCACCCGCCGGTGCTCCACCTGATGGTCGCCATCGTCGGGGTGCGGCTCTTCGGCCTCGCGCGCCCGGTCCTGCGGCACGCCGAGCGCATCCTGAGCCACGACGTCGTGCTCCGCGAGCTGGCCGAGCGACGCGCGCAGGTCTACGCGGACCTGGTTCCCCTGGTGCCCGGTCGGCTCGGTCCGCGTCGCGGGGACCTGCTCACCCGCGTGGTCGACGACGTCGACGCGCTGCTCGACGAGCGGCTCCGGGTCCGCCAGCCCGTGGTCACCGCGGCCCTGGTCGGGGGCGCCGCCGTGGCGCTCACCGCGCTCGTGGAGCCGATGGCCGGCGCAGTGGTGCTCGCCGTCGTCGCGACGGGCGCCGCCGCGTTCCTGCTCGGCCGGGCGGGCGCCGCGGGCGCGGAGGAGGGCGTGGTCGCCCTGCGGGCGGCTCTCGGCACCCGGGTCGAGGAGGTCGCCCACGGCCTGCGCGAGCTCGAGCAGTGGGGCGCGACCGACGCCGCCCTGGCCGGCGTGCGAGCGGAGTCGAGCGGCCTCGCCCGGGTCGTACGCCGCTCGGCCCGCGCGGTCGCGGCCGGCACCGCCCTGACCAGCGCCGCCGCCGGCCTCGGCGTCGTGGCGGTCGCAGCCGTCGTCCCCGCGGGCACGGTCTCCCCCGCCGTGCTCGCCCTGCTGCTGCTCGTGCCGCTCGCCCTCGCGGACGTGACGGGCGGACTGGCGGACGCCGGCGCCCTGTCCGTGCGCTCGCGCGCCGCCCGGCAGCGCCTGGACCGGTTGGTGACCACCGAGCCGGCCGTCAGCGACCCGGCCGACCCCCGCCCGGTCCCCCACGGCCACGGCCTCTCCGTGCGGGGGTCCCTCGGCTGGACCGACCGCCCGGTCCTCGCGCTCGACGAGCTGGTCGTGCGCCCGGGCGAGCACCTCGGCATCACCGGCGCGTCCGGGACCGGCAAGTCGACGGTCGCGGCCACGCTGGTGCGGTTCGTGGACCCCGTCGCCGGCGACGTACGCCTCGGCGGCACCGACCTGCGCGAGCTGGCCCTGCACGACGTGCGCGGGGTGGTGGGGCTGGTCGACGACGACCCGCACGTGTTCGCCTCGACGGTGGTCGAGAACGTCCGCCTGGCCCGGCCGGGCGCGAACGACGCCGAGGTCCGCTCGGCGCTCGACCGGGCCCGCCTGGGCGGCTGGGTGGACGCTCTGCCGGAAGGGATCCACACCCACGTCGGCGCCGGCGCCCGCGAGGTGTCGGGTGGCGAGCGGGCCCGCCTGGCCCTCGCCCGCGCGCTGTTGGCCGACCCCCAGGTGCTCGTGCTCGACGAGCCGACCGCCCACCTCGACGGCCCGACGGCGCGCGAGGTGGCCAGCGAGATGCTCGGCTCGGCGGCCCGCGCGGGCCGCTCGATCGTGTGGATCACCCACGGCACCGTCGGACTCGAGTCCATGGACCGCGTCGTGCACCTCGAGGCCGGCGCACCGGCCTCCGTCAGCCGACCTGCTCTCGCGAGGTCCGCAGCGGCAGGGTGAACCGGAACGTGCTGCCCTGACCGAGCTCGGAGGTGAGCTCGAGCGTGCCGCCGTGCGACTCCGCGATCCGCTGCGCGATCGGCAGGCCCAGCCCGGTGCCGGGGATGGACAGCGCGTTGGGGTTGGTGGAGCGGTGGAACGCCGAGAACACGTGCGCCTGGTCGGCCGGCGAGATGCCGATGCCGGTGTCGGTCACCTCGACGCTCACCTCGTGCTCCGACACCGCCATCGCCACCGTCACCGAGCCGTCCTCGGGGGTGTACTTCACGGCGTTGTCGACCATGTTGTCGATCACCCGGGCGAGCTCCTCGGGGTCGCCGAAGACGACGACCGGACCGAGCTCGCGCGTGGTGAACGCGAGGCTGACGTTGGCCTGCTTGGCGCGGATGCTGAGCAGGTCGACGCTGGCCTCGCACAGCTCCGCGAGGTCCACCGCGCGGCGTACGGTCTCGCGGCGACCCTGGACGCGGGAGTAGTGGAGCAGGTTGGAGACGAGCAGGCCGAGTCGCTGGGCGTTGCGGATGATCGCATCGATCGAGCGCATGTCGGGATGGCGGTCGGCGATGAGCTCGGCGTGGCCGAGGATCGCGGTCAGCGGCGTCTTGAGCTCGTGGCTGATCGTGGCGATCAGCTCGCTGCGGTAGCGGGCCAGCTCGCGCAGCTCCTGGACCAGCCGCTGCTCGGTCTCGAGCACGCGCGAGGCGCGCACGATCTGCCCGAGGAGGCGGCCCACCTCGAGCACCGCGTCGGCCTCACCGCTCGTCATCGCGCGGGAGCGGCGGGCGAAGCCGAGGACGGCGTAGCCGACCAGCTCGTCCTGCGAGACCAGCGGGCACACGACCATGCGGTCGGCGTGCATCGCCCGCATCCGCTCCTGCAGCGGCTCGCGGCTCAGGGGCAGGTGCTCGGACTCCTGGTCGTCCACGCCGACCTCGATGAGGACCGGGAGGGTGGACAGCTGCCGCAGGTCCTCGCGCAGCTCAGGCACGTCGAGCTCGGGCGAGAAGGGGCGTGGCGTGGCGGCACCGAGCTCACGGCCCTGCGCGTCACTGGGGAACGTGCGTGCCCAGACCTGCGCGGTGCCGAGGCACTCGGCCACGGCGGTGACCGCGGTGCCGAGCGCCTGGGCGAGGCCGTGCTGGGTGCCCGACCCCGCCACCGTGGTCAGCATTCGGTCGAGGCGCACGCGGTCGGTGAGCCGCTCGCGCTCGCGGGCGTTCGACAGCGCCACGCCCGCCTGCACCGCGAACATCTCGAGCAGCTCGCGGTCGTCGATGCTCGGGACCCGGTTGTCGGCCGGGAGGTCGACCGCCATGTTGCCGAGCAGCTCGCCGCTGGCGGAGTAGAGCGGGGCGTAGAGGGCGTGCTCGGGGTGCCAGGCGTCGGGGTCGTCGCTGTCGGTGTCGAGCTCGGGGATCCACGCGGCACGCAGCCGCTCCTCCGACATCCGCCCCGCCGGCACGAACCGCAGGATGCCCCACCGGTCGGCCTGCCGGAACTCGTCGAGGATCTGCTCGGCAGGAGTACGACGGTTGAGGATCTGCGCGACGACCTCGGGCGGACCGGCCACGTTGGTCATGACCAACGTGTCGCCCTCGAGCCGGGCGATCGCGGCGACGCCGTAGCCGAGCACGTCGACGACGCCGTGGGCGATCTCCTCGAGGATCACCTCGGTGTCGGTCGAGGAGTTCACGCGGCGCATCAGCTCCGCGAGGCGCCTCAGTGCCCCCTGGCTCGGCATCCGCACCTCCCCACCACGATGAAGATCTTCCGGGAGTCTAGGGCGTCAGGCCTCGATCACCACAGGAATGATCATCGGACGCCGTCGATGTGCCCGGTTGACCCAGCGACCCACGACACGTCGTACGGTCTGCTGCAGCTGGTAGCTGTCGTTGGTCCCGTCGGCCACGGCCGCGTCGATCGCGTCGATGATCGGCTGCTTGATCTCGTCGAAGGTGGTCTCGTCCTCGGCGAACCCGCGGGCGTGGATCTCCGGCCCGGACACGACCTTGCCGGTCACCGAGTCCACGACCACGATCACCGAGAGGAAGCCCTCCTCGCCGAGGATCCGCCGGTCCTTCATCGACGCCTCGGAGATGTCGCCGATCGTGGTGCCGTCGACGAAGACGTAGCCGACGTCGACCTTGCCGACGACCTTGGCCACGCCGTCGACGAGGTCGACGACGACGCCGTCCTCGGCGAGCACGACGTTCTGGACGCCGGTGGCCCGGGCGAGGTCGGCGTTGGCGCGCATGTGGCGGACCTCGCCGTGCACCGGCATCACGTTGCGCGGCTTGACGATGTTGTAGCAGTACAGCAGCTCGCCGGCGCTGGCGTGGCCGGAGACGTGCACGAGCGCGTTGCCCTTGTGCACCACGTTGGCGCCCAGGCGTGCGAGCCCGTTGATCACCCGGTAGACGGCGTTCTCGTTGCCCGGGATGAGCGAGCTGGCGAGGATGACGGTGTCGCCCTCCTCGAGGTGCACGAAGGAGTGGCTGCGCTGCGCGATGCGGCTCAGGGCCGAGAGCGGCTCGCCCTGCGAGCCGGTGGAGATCAGCACCTGCTTCTCCGGCGGCAGGTCCGCGAGCTCCTTGGCGTCGACCATCACGCCCGGCGGGACGGTGAGGTAGCCGAGCTCCTGGGCGATCGCCATGTTGCGCACCATCGACCGGCCGACGTAGCCGACCTTGCGCCCGTGGGCCACGGCGGCGTCGAGCACCTGCTGGACGCGGTGCACGTGCGAGGCGAAGCAGGCCACGATGATGCGCTTCTCGCTCTTGGCGAAGGCGCGCTCCAGGACGGGCGAGATCTCCTTCTCCGAGGTGGTGAAGCCGGGGACCTCGGCGTTGGTGGAGTCGGTGAGGAACAGGTCGACGCCCTCGTCGCCGAGCCGGGCGAACTCGTTGAGGTCGGTGATCCGGCCGTCGAGCGGGAGCTGGTCCATCTTGAAGTCGCCGGTGTGCAGCACGACGCCGGCGCCCGTGCGGATCACGACCGCGAGCGCGTCGGGGATCGAGTGGTTGACCGCGACGAACTCGAGCACGAACGGCCCGAAGGTGATCGTCTGGCCCTCGGCGACCTCGTACTGGGCGGTCTCCTTGAGGCGGTGCTCGCGGAGCTTGGAGCCCAGGAGGGCGAGGGTCAGCTTCGAGCCGACGAGCGGGATGTCGCCGCGCTCACGCAGGAGGTACGGCGTCGCGCCGATGTGGTCCTCGTGGCCGTGCGTGAGCACGAGGGCCTCGATGGCGTCGAGGCGGTCGCGGATCGGGTCGAAGTCCGGGAGGATCAGGTCCACGCCGGGGTGGTGGTCCTCGGGGAACAGCACGCCGCAGTCGACGAGCAGCAGCCGGCCGTCGTACTCGAAGACGGTCATGTTGCGGCCCACCTCGCCCAGGCCGCCGAGCGGGATGACCCGGAGGCCTCCTTCGGGCAGGGGGGCGGGCGCGCTCAGGTCGGGATGGGGATGACTCAAGGACTTCCTCGGTTCGGTGTGGGGTCGGTTCAGATCAGGCCGGCGGCAGCCAGGCCGGTGCGCAGCGCCGCGACCTCGTCGTCGTCGAGGGCGACGAGGGGTCCGCGGACGCGGCGGTTGTCGATCACCCCGAGCAGCTCCAGGGCTGCCTTCGCGGTGGTCGCTCCGTAGTTGGGGACGCCCATCACGGCGTCGAAGGCCGGGAGCAGCCCGGTGTGGATGCGCAGCGCCTCGGCGTGGTCGCCGCGCTCCCAGGCGTCGATCATGGCTGCGAGCTCCTTGCCCGCGGCGTGGGCGACGACCGAGACCAGGCCGACACCGCCGTAGGCGAGGTAGCCCAGGGTGGCGACGTCGTCGCCGGAGTAGACGGAGTAGCCCATGTCGACCAGCTGCGCGGTCCGCGGCAGCAGGCCCGAGGCCTCCTTGACCGCGACGACGTGGTCGTAGCCGCGCATCGCCTCGTAGGTGGGCAGCTCGATCAGGGTCGCCGTGCGGCCGGGGACGTCGTACAGCATCACGGGGAGGTCGGTCGCCTCGACGACGGCGCCGAAGTGGTGGCGCAGGCCGGCCTGGCCGGGCTTGTTGTAGTAGGGGCTGACCAGCAGCACGCCGTCGACGCCGAGCTTGGCGGCCTGCTGGGCCAGCTCGACCGAGTGCGCGGTGGCGTTGGTGCCGACGCCGGCGATGACCGTGGCCCGGTCGCCGACGGCGTCGTGGACGGCCCGCAGGATCTCCCCGTCCTCGGCGACCGAGGTGGTGGGGCTCTCCCCCGTGGTGCCGCTGACGACCACGCCGTCGTTGCCGTTGTCGACGAGGTGCACGGCGATCCGCGCCGTCGCGTCGAGGTCGACGCTGCCGTCCTCGTGGAACGCGGTGGCCATCGCCGTGAGCAGGCGGCCGAACGGGGCAGTGGAGCTCATGCGTGAAGGTTATCGCTCCGGCTCCGTCCCGTTGTCGGCGCCGAGCCGCATACTCCTGGGCATGGCGTACGACGAGGCGCTGGCGCAGCGCATCCACGACCTGCTCGACGGCGAGCCGGGGCTCACGTCGAAGAAGATGTTCGGCGGTCTCGGCTTCATGCTCGACGGCCACATGGCGGTCGCTGCGGCCAGCGCGGGCTCGCTCATGGTGCGGGCGGACCCGGTCGACGCGCAGGGCTGGGTCGACGGTGAGACCGTCAGTCCGATGGAGATGCAGGGTCGGGCCATGTCAGGGTGGCTCCTCGTCGCGCCCGAGGCGCTCGCCGACGACGACCAGCTGCAGCTGTGGGTCGACCGCGGCGTGGCCTACGTGAGGACCCTGCCACCCAAGGAGACGTAGTGCCCGACCTCGACCTCACCCGCTCGCTCGACTCGCTCGACTGGCTCGACTGGCTTGACGACGAGCAGCGGGCCCGGTTGGTGGCACTGGCCGAGCGCAACGACGCGGCGCACGGCGACGACCTGCTCGGCCTGGTGCTGAGCGGCTCGGCCGGCCGCGGCTACGCCACGGAGCACTCCGACCTCGACGTCATCGTCGTGCTCACCGACGAGGCCGCGGCGACCCGATCCACCGTGCACTCCCCCGAGGTCGACGAGGCGATCGACTCCTGGACCGAGCTCGTCACGGTGCCGCCGTTCGGGACCGAGGGCTGGTGGTTCCGCTGGTCCTACGCGTGGGCGCCGGTGCTGCTCGACCGCACCGGGGGCGACCTGGCCGCTGCGGTGCGTCGCCAGGCCACGCTCGACCCCGAGGAGGCCGACCAGCTGCTCATTGAGCACGACCGGCTCGACGGATGGCTCAACTTCGCCTATCGCGCCCTGAAGAACCACCGCGACGGTCGCCCGCTGGAGACCCGGCTCGACGCGGCCGAGTCCGTGCCGTGGCTGCTCGACGTGGTCTTCGCGCTCGCCGGCCGCGTCCGCCCCTACAACAAGTACCTCCCCTGGGAGCTGCGCACCCACCCGCTCGACGCGTGGCCCGCCGACGAGCTGCTCGGGCTGGTCGAGCGGACCCTGCGCGGCGACGTCGCCGCCGTCCGGGAGACCTTCGCCCGGGTGCGGCCGTTGCTGGCGGCGTACGACGCCGAGCGGGGGCACACCCGCACGACCGCCATGGTCGACGGCTGGGGCGACGAGCTGTCGCTCTTCTCCTGACCGCGCTCAGCGGCGGCGCAGCACCGGCAGGACGTGGTGCTCGAGCATCGGCGCGAGGTCGTCGGGGTGGTCCTCCAGCGGCGTCCACCGCACCTCGGCGATCTCCCCTGCGGCGACGGGCTCGGCGTCCGACTCGATCCAGAAGACCGTCGAGTGGAGCGTGTGCCCCGGCTCGTTGGCGGCCTCGGAGTGGAACTCGCCGATCAGCGTGGCCTCGTCGACCGCGATGCCGACCTCCTCGAGCGTCTCGCGCAGCGCCGCGTCGCGGGCCGACTCCCCCGGCTCGAGCTTGCCGCCCACGAGCATGAACCGCTCGGTCCCCTGCTTGCGTACGGTCAGCACCCGGCCGTCGCGCACCAGGGCGACGGCGGCCACGACGATGTGCGCGTCGCGGCCCGGCTCCATGCCGACGAGCCTGCCATGCCCGCGCCGGACAGCACGCAGCCACCCTGACCGGGGCTTACCCGCGGGTGGCTGCGTGGTGCTGCTCGCTGACCCGTCAGCCGCCTCTCGGCGTATGGCCGCTCGTAGCGGCACGTGGTGAGGCCCGGGGGCATGATGCGGAATCAGCTGACCGTCACAACGGGCCGGGCTGGACATTCATTCCCCGGGCCGGTCCAGGGGCCACATCCGCCACACGTGTCCGGGAAACGGCCCCCGGCTGCCCCATCCGAGGGCCACATCCGCCACACGTGTGCGAGATGCAGCACGCACGGACTACGACAGCGCGCGGCGTACGGCGTCGAGCGCGGCGTCCTCGGTCGCGCCGAGCGCGCGGACGGCGTCGGCGTACGTCGCCGCCGCCTCGCGCAGCGACCGCTCGACCCCGCTCCCGGCGACGAAGGTGCCGGCGCGGCCGCGCGTCTCGACGACACCGAGCGCCTCGAGCTCCTTGTAGGAGCGGGCGACGGTGTTGGCGGCGAGGCCGAGCGAGGTGGCGAGGGCACGGACCGGCGGCAGCCGGAACCCCGGTGCGAGGGTGCCGTCGTCGACCTGCGCGCGGATGCCGTCGCGGACCTGCTCGAAGGGCGGCACGCCGGATGTGTCGTCGACGGCCAGCGTCAGCTCAGGCACGCTCCCACCACACCCACTCACACCCCGGGCCCGGCTCCCGGCGGGTCTCGCGCCACTCCGAGCGGTCGAACTCCGGGTAGAAGGCGTCGCCCGGCACGTCGAGGTCGACCTCGGTGAGGACCTGGTGGGTGAGGAGCGGCATCGCCTCGGCGTACACCTGGGCGCCGCCCGCGACGACCAGGTCGGCGCCCGGGTCGGCGAGCGCCAGCGCGTCCTCCAGCGAGTGGGCCACCTCGACGCCGTCGACACGCCAGTCCCGGTTGCGGGTGATGACGATCGTGCGGCGTCCGGGCAGCGGCCGCCCGATGGAGTCGTAGGTCAGCCGGCCCATCACCATGGTCAGGCCCATGGTCTCGCGCTTGAAGTGGGCGAAGTCCTCGGGGATGTGCCACGGGATGCGGCCGTGGTCGCCGATCACCCGGTTGCGTGCGTAGGCCGCGACCGCGACGACGCGGCGACCACAGGGCGTGGACTCAGACGGCAATGGGGGCCTTGATGCCCGGGTGCGGGTCGTAGCCCTCGACCGCGATGTCCTCGAGGTCGAAGGCGTCGATCTCGGTGATGTCGGGGTTCAGCACCAGCCGGGGCAGCGGTCGCGGCTCGCGGGAGAGCTGCAGCCGGGCCTGCTCGACGTGGTTGAGGTAGAGGTGCGCGTCACCCATCGTGTGCACGAAGTCGCCCACCTCGAGGCCCGTCACCTGCGCGACCATGTGCGTCAGCAGGGCGTACGACGCGATGTTGAACGGCACGCCGAGGAAGGTGTCGGCCGAGCGCTGGTAGAGCTGGCAGCTGAGGCGGCCCGGGCCGGTCTCCGAGGGTGCGACGTAGAACTGGAAGAGCGTGTGGCACGGCGGGAGGGCCATGTCGTCGACGTCGGCGACGTTCCACGCCGAGACGATGTGGCGCCGCGAGTCGGGGTTGGCGCGGATGCCCTCGACGAGGCGGCTGACCTGGTCCACGTGCCGGCCGTCCGGCGTGGGCCACGAGCGCCATTGGTAGCCGTAGACGGGGCCGAGGTCGCCGTCGTCGTCGGCCCACTCGTCCCAGATCGTGATGCCGCGGTCCTGGAGCCACTTCACGTTGGTGTCCCCGCGCAGGAACCACAGCAGCTCGCCGAAGACCGAGCGGGTGTGGACCTTCTTGGTGGTGACCAGGGGGAAGCCCTCGGAGAGGTCGAAGCGCATCTGGTGGCCGAACACGCTCAACGTCCCGGTCCCGGTGCGGTCGGTCTTCTCGACGCCCTCGTCGAGGATCCGCTGCAGGAGGTCGAGGTAGGCGCGCACGGGACGACTCTACG
>JAYSEC010000041.1:0-19348 GCA_041914085.1 Nocardioides sp. | reverse complement strand
GTGGGGTCGGGGTTGACCGCGCAGTCGCCGTAGACGAGCACCTGGTCCTTGAGGCACATGAAGAACACCGACGACACCACCGACACCTCGGGCACCGTGCGGATGATCTCGAGCGCCGGCCGGATCGTGTGGGCCGTGGTGTGCACCGCGCCCGACACCATCCCGTCGGCGAGGCCGAGCTCGACCATCATCGTGCCGAAGTAGGACACGTCGACGACGATGTCGCGCGCCGCCTCGAGGTCGATGCCCTTGTGCGCGCGCCGCGTGGCGTACTCCTGCGCGAACCGCTCGCGCAGCTCCTCGTCGTAGGGGCTGAGCACGCGCGCGGCGGACACGTCGATGCCGAGGTGGGCCGCCCTGGCCCGCACGATCATCGGGTCGCCGAGCAGGGTCAGGTCGGCGACGTTGCGGCGCAGCAGGATGTCGGCCGCGCGCAGGATCCGCTCCTCCTCCCCCTCCGGCAGCACGATGTGGCGGCGGTCCGCGATCGCGTCGTCGAGCACCTGGTGCTCGAACATCAGCGGCGTCACCACGGAGGTGCGGGCCACCTCGAGTCCGCTCATCAGCTCCTCGCCGTCGACGTGCTCGGCGAACAGCGTGAGCGCGGTCGCGATCTTGCGCGGGGAGTCCTTGTCGAGCCGGCCGCGTCGGTTGGTCAGGGCGGTCGACGTGGCGTGCGTGCCGAGGTCCGTGGCGATGATCGGCAGCGCCACCTCCAGCCCGTCGAGGAGCCGGCCGACCTGCTCGGGCAGGTCCAGCCCGCCGTTGAGGACGATGCCGGAGATCTGCGGGAAGCTGGCCGACTGGTGAGCCGTGAGCACGCCGAGCACCACCTCGGGCCGGTCACCGGGGGTCACCACCAGTGCACCGTCGAACAGGCGGTCCAGCACGTTGGGCAGCGTCATCGCGGCGACGACGAGGCCCGGCACCTCGCGCGTCAGCTGGGACTCGTCGCCGCGCACCAGGTGGCCGTCGCAGGCCGCCATCAGGTCGGCCACCGACGGCGCGCTGAGCAGCGGCTGCTCGGGAAGTGCGAAGGCCGGTACGCCGTCGCGGCGCAGCGCCGCGGCCGTGCGCTCGGTCGCGGACGGGTCGACGCGGTTGGCGATGACCGCGAAGAGGGACGCGTGGTTGGCGGCGAGCTCGGCCTCGGCCATCGCCGCGGCCGTGCACAGCTGGGCGGTGTCGCGGCCGTTGCCGCTGAGGACGAGCAGGACGGGCGCGCCGAGGTTGGCGGCGACCCGCGCGTTGAAGGCGAACTCCGCCGGCGCCCCGACGTCGGTGTAGTCGCTCCCGACGATCACCACCGCGTCGCTCTGCTCGGCGACCTGGTGGTAGCGCGCGACGATGCGGTCCATCGCGCCGTCGGGGTCGGCGTGCACGTCGTCGTAGCTGACCCCGGCGCACTCGTCGTACGTCAGCGCGACCGCGTCGTGCGACACCAGCAGGTCCAGCACGTAGTCGTGCTCGTCACCGGTCGAGGCGTCGGTGCGGACCACCGGGCGGAACACCGCGACCCGCGCGACCCGGCGCGACAGCTGCTCGAGCACGCCGAGCGCCACGGCGGACTTCCCGGTGAACCCCTCGACCCCGGCGACGTACACGCTGCGTGCCATGGTGCGAGCGTATCGAGTGGGCGCGGTGGTGAACTCAACGACCACAACCTCGACGGGGTGGCCTTCTTCACGCACGGTGATGATGGTCACAGCCCGAGGTGTCACAGCCTGCACCAGCGCCCACGATCGGAGCCCCACGCATGGAGATCCTCCACTCGTCGATCGCGATCCTCGCCGCGATCGTCCTCATCATCAGGTTCAAGGTCGACCCCGTCATCTCCTTGGTCCTCGCCTGCATCTACCTCGGCCTGGCCGCGGGGCTGGGTGCCGAGGGCACCGTCGAGCAGATCACCGGCGGGTTCGGCGAGATCATGGTGGAGGTCGGCCTGCTCATCGGCTTCGGCGTCCTCATCGGCGCCCTCATGCACGCGATGGGCACGTTCCGGGACCTCGTGGAGATCCTTGCCCGGCGCGTCGGTCGACGCCTGCCCTACGCGATGGCCGCCACCCTGGCCACGATCTTCCCCTCCATCTACGTCGACGTGCAGGTGGTGCTCGCCGCCCCGATGGCCAAGGAGTCCGCTCCGGCGGTCGACCGCCGCCACGGCCTGCCCTGGCTCGCCGGGGCCATGGCGATCGGCATCTTCGCCGGCTACGTCTTCGTCGTGCCGGGTCTCGCCGCGGTGGCGGTCGCCGGGCTCATGGACGTGCCGCTGGGGACCTACGTGCTGTACGGCCTGCCGATCGGGCTCGTGACCGCGCTGGTCACCACCCTCCTGTTCCGCGTGCTGCTGAGCCGCGGTTGGTGGAACGACGCCACGGACGTCGACCCCGACGTCACCATCGAGGAGGGCCGCATCCACGACAGCTCGGAGGAGGTCCCGGTCTCCGAGGGCTCGGCCCGGCTGCCGCTCCCGGTGAGGCTGCTGCCGATCCTGGTGCCGCTGCTGCTGATCGGCACCGGGGCGATCACCGGGCTGGCGGACATCACCCACCCCGTGCTCACCTTCCTCGGCGACGCGAACATCGCGCTCTTCCTCGGCCTGCTGATCGCCTTCCTCATGGTGCGCGCATCGGTCGGCGCCGACGGCGTCGGCAAGGTGCTCACCGCGGGGTTCCACACCACCGGCGAGATCCTGCTGGTGACCGGCGTGGGCGGCAGCCTCGGCGCGGTCATCGCGGCCACCGGCCTGGACAAGAGCCTGGAGCAGTTGTTCACCGCCGACGAGAGCGCATCGGTGGTCGTGAGCATCCTGCTCGCCTGGCTCATCGCCGCGGTGCTCCACTTCGCCATCGGATCGGTCTCCGTCGGCGCCATCACCGCGGCCGGCATCATCTCGCCGGTCGTCGGCACCCTGGGCGTGGACCCCGTGGTGATCGCGCTCGCCATCGCCTCGGGCGCGATGTTCGCGCTGCACGTCAACAGCAACTTCTTCTGGATGTTCAGCACCCTGCTCGACCTCACCACCAAGGGGAGCCTCAAGACCCTGACCATGGCGACGTCCCTGGGCGCGCTGGTGTCCCTGCCGCTCGTGATGGTGGCCAGCGTGGTGTCCGCCGCCACCTGAACAGCAACAGGGCCTGATCTGCGTCTCCGCAGGTCAGGCCCTGTTCTTTGTAGCGGGGGCAGGATTTGAACCTGCGACCTCTGGACCTCCAGCGTGTGTGCGTTCCGCCGCTGGATCCTTTGACCGCACTTGCCGATGTGTGCTCTGACCTGCGCAGACGCGCAAAACCCAGCGCGCCGAATCCAGATCTTCTTGACGCTATGTGCTCAGATCAGACGGCTTGCGCTGACGTTTTCGGGACATAAGCGCGGCGTGGCTCGAATCGCAGTCGGACCCACTGGTGCGGCCGAACGGCGGTTGGTCGAGCGGCGGCCAAGTGGTGGTTGCCCGTCCAGGCACCTCGCAGCGCACACCATTACGAGGCGACGGCGCAGTAGTGGACGAAGTGCTTCATCTGGGTGCCTGCGGCCCCTACAGCTGCCAGGCCGCTCGCACCCTGGCGCGCAGCCCACCGCCGACGTCAACGGGACGATCACCGACGTCCCCCGGATGCAGGCGTCACTGCCGCCATGATGGACACCTGCGAACTCCCCGCCCTACAACCTCGACCCTTGCCTCACGTGTCTCGCACGATGATGTGACAGATCTTGGTGTCGGTGCAGTCAGCAGGATCAAGCCGGTCACTGCGGCTGATGAGCCCCTCAATCTCCGCTTCGAGCGCGGCGAGCTCGCGTTGCCGGGCCCGGATGCCTTCCCGCTTGGTCACGAGCAGGGATTGGACGTGCGAGCACGGGACGGCGCCGTCTCGACGCAGCTCGAGGATGCTGGCCACCTCGACCAGGGTGAGACCAGCCGCCTGGCCGCTGCGGATAAATGCGAGCCGGTTGAGGACCGAGGCGTCGTAGTCCCGGTAACCGTTGGGACCCCGCGGTGGCTGGGGAAGCAGGCCACGCCGCTCGTAGAAGCGGATGGTCTGTGCCGCTACGCCCGCCGCCTCGGCAGCCTCTCCAATGCGCATGGTCTCACTTTACGCTTGACCTTGCACCATGGATCAAGGTTTAACGTGACGGCTATGGACATCACGCTGCTCTACTTCGAGGACTGCCCGAATTGGAAGGTGGCGGACGAACGACTCCGCGTCGTTGCGTCGGAGCGCGGCGACGTCCGCTTGACTCGCCATCTTGTCGAGACTCCGGCGGAGGCCGAGCGCACCGGCTTCCACGGCTCCCCGAGCATCCAGGTCGACGGCGTCGACGTCTTCGCCGAGCCCGACTCCGAGGTCGGCCTGACCTGCCGCCGCTACCGCACGCCGGATGGATTCCAAGGCGCACCGACCCTCGAGCAACTACGGGCGGTCCTGGCCGATGCGTGACCGCATCACCACCATCGGCCCCATCGCGGCAACGGCCGACGCCATCGGCCTCTGCTGCGGCCTGCCGGTCCTGTTGTCGCTGGGGATCGCCGGCGCCATCGCCAGCTGGTCCCTGCAGAACTGGGTGCTGATCTGGGCTCGTGCTCGCCGCTGCCCGGATGGGCACGGTGGGTCCGAGGCCGGCGACGCAATCGTCCGAGCCATAGCCCGAGACCGACCGTGCACACGGACACCTCACCCGCACAGAACGCTGACAACTCCACCGACCTGACAGTCAAGGAGAACACCGCATGAGCCAGCACTTCGACCTGATCGTGATCGGCGCCGGCATGGCCGGAGTCGCCGCCGCGAACAAGTGCGCAGCCCAAGGGTGGGAAGTGGCCATCGTCGACTCACTCCCTTACGGCGGCACGTGCGCCTTGCGGGGCTGCGATCCCAAGAAGATCCTGCGACGCGGCGCCGAGGTCATCGAGAGTGCCCGCCTGCTGAGCGGCAAGGGCATCAACAGCGACGGGTTGTCGATCAACTGGGCGGACTTGATGAAGCACAAACACGGCTTCACCGACCCGGTCCCCCAGAGCATGGAGGACGGCCTGACCCGCAGCGGCGTCACCACCCTGCACGGCCGGGCGAGGTTTACCGGTCCTCGCCAGCTCGAGATCGACGGCACCGTCTACGACGCCGACCGCCTCCTGGTCGCCACCGGTGCGCGACCACGTCCCCTGGAGTTCCCGGGCCACCAGCATCTGATCGACAGCACCGACTTCCTGGATCTCGAGGAACTGCCTTCTCGGATCCTGTTCGTCGGAGGCGGCTTCATCTCATTCGAGTTCGCCCACATAGCCGCACGCGCCGGCAGCGCAGCAACGATCATCGACCGCGGCGAGCGTCCATTGAAGGGCTTCGACCCCGACCTCGTCGAGCTCCTGGTCGACCACGGCCGGGAAGTCGGCATCGACCTGCGCCGACGCACCAGCGTCGTGAACCTGCACCAGTCCGACACCGGCTACCGAGTCGCACTCGAGCACGACGGCGCCCAGGAGACCATCGAGACCGACCTCGTCGTCCACGGCGCCGGCCGAGTCGCGGACCTGGCAGACCTCGGCCTCGACGCCGCCGGGGTCGAATGGGGCGAGCACGGCATCCACGTCGCCGACTACCTCCAAAGCACGACCAACCCGGCCGTCTGGGCCGCAGGCGACTCCGCTGACACCGCCGGGATGCCGCTCACACCGGTCGCGGTTTCGGAGGCCAAGGTCGCCGCCTCCAACATGATCAAGGGCACCACCACGACCCCGGACTACGCCGGCGTGCCCACGGCGGTCTTCACCATCCCTGAACTCACCCGCGTCGGCATGCTGGAATCCGAAGCCCGCCAGGAGGGCATCGATCTCGCCATCCGCTACTCCGACACCAGCGGCTGGTACTCCAACTACCGGATCGGCGCAACCACCGCTGCGACGAAGATCCTCATCGACCAGTCAACCGACCAGGTCGTCGGAGCCCACCTGCTAGGACACGAGTACGGGGAGCTGATCAACACTCTCGGCCTGGCCATCAAGGTCGGCCTCACCACCCGTCAACTGAAGTCCGCGACAGCCGCCTACCCCACCGTAGTGTCCGACTTGGGCTCAATGTTGTAGTTCCCTTGCACGCCACGCCGCCCTGTGGGCCACACCTCCAAGCGCCGTTCCGGTGGGTCCAGGCTTGTGACGCAATTCCTCAGCGCGTTGGCGGCCGCACGGTACGGCGGCTGGCTGACCGGAGTCACGACCTGGGTCGGGAGTTCCCAGGTCGAGCCGAAGGGCGGCGCGTTCGGGAGCTTCCGGCACGGGTATGCGGATGAGATCTCGACCTGTGTCGACTCCGCGCTTCACCATGAGGCCGGATTCGGATCTCCTCCGGCCCAATCGGAACACCGCCCCGGCAGATCCGGTGCTGATCCATCTCCCTGCGCCTTCGGATTGGAATGGTGACCTCGACCGTAACCGCCCCACGACCATGCACCAGCGGCTGCCTAAGATCGAGCTCATGCAGGATCTCCGAGCACCGGCCGGGACACGCGGTGCGCGCTACGCGCTGGCCGCTGTGGCCGTCGCGCTGTTCGGCCTTCTATCGATGCACGGTTGGGGATCTCACACCGGCGCTCACACCATGGGAGCAACATCCCCGAGCGCGAATATCATGATCGCCGCAAGCGGCCCCATCAGTCATGACCACTCCGGGCCAGCGGCCAGTGAGCCGGATACCTCCGAACCGATCGTCGCGGGTCATCCAGCGGGAATGAGCTCTGAGGAGCCCGTCGACGAGAACGGTGCGGGGCTTCTTGGCCTCTGCCTAGCCGTGCTGGCCGGCCTCCTGCTGCTGGGGATCGCTCTGCTGCTCGCAAGTCGGGGCGTCCGCATCCCCCGTACCTTGCTGCCAGCGTGGCAGCCTCCGCGGTTCATCGGGCGAGACCGTGACCCGCCGAGCCTCCGCATGCTCTGTGTGATCCGCTGCTGACAGGCGTCCGCCACGAGCGTCCGACCCGGGCGACTCGGGGCTTTCGCCTTCCCAGACACTGATCACACAGATGGAGAAACACTCATGCGCAAGTCGCTGATCACTGCCGTCGTGACAGCCTCGCTGTTCACCCTCGCCGCCTGCGGCAACGAGGACGACACTGGCACCGCTGGCGGGCACAACGAGGCCGACGTCACTTTCGCCCAGGAGATGATCCCCCACCACCAGCAGGCCATCGAGATGGCCGACCTCGCCGAATCACGCGCTGAAAGCCAGGAGGTCAAGGACCTCGCCACCGACATCGAGGCAGCCCAAGGCCCCGAGATCGAGACCATGACCGGCTGGCTGGAATCTTGGGGCGAGGACGTCCCGGACGACGGAATGTCGGGCATGGATCACGGCGACATGTCGTCCGACGACATGGGCGGAATGATGACGGAAGACGAGATGGCCGACCTCGAGACGGCCGCCGGAGCGGAGTTCGACCAGATGTTCCTCACCATGATGATCGAGCACCACGAGGGTGCCATCGAGATGGCCAAGACGGAGCAAGCCGAGGGCGAGTTCCCCGAGGCCGTCGACATGGCCGAGGAGATCGAGACGACGCAGGCGGAGGAGATCCAGAAGATGCAGGACCTGCTGAAGCCCTGATCTCGTTCCTGGTGCCGGGCAGGCCGGAGCTACTCCGCCAGCCCGGCGCCATCCTCGCCTCGGAGCCACTGTTATGTACCGACCCCATGTCGCCCTCACAGCCGTCCTCCTCGGTGCCGTCCTCATCTCGGGCGGCTGCGCCAAGGACACCCCAGCGACAGCGCCGCCCGCCGATGAGGACACGAGCGTCGGCCACATCCATGGTCTCGGCGTCGATCCGGCCGACGACAGCCTCTACGTCGCCACCCACTTCGGCCTCTTCCACGTCGACGAGAGCGGCGGGCCGAGACGGGTCGCAGACCGGTATCAGGACACGATGGCGTTCACCGTCGTCGGCCCGGGCCACTTCCTCGGCAGCGGGCACCCGGACTTGCGCGAGGACCTGCCGGCCCACCTGGGCCTGATCGAATCCACCGACGCCGGAGAGACCTGGACCCCCCTCGCCCTCCAGGGTGAGGCGGACTTCCACATCCTCGAACCGGCCGGCGACGCCCTCTACGCATACGACGCGACCTCTGGGCGCCTGCTGCGCACCGAGGACCGGAAGAGCTTCGACGAGGTGTTCCAAGGTCCACTGACCAGCGTCGCGGCGGTCGACGACAACGGCCCGCTGATCGCGACCGACGGCAACGGACAGCTCCTCGGCATCGACCCCGGGTCCGGGGAGACCCGTGAGCTCGGCGGTCCGAACATGATGTACCTCGACACCACTCCCGACGGGACCCTGGCCGGAATCGACGTCGACGGCGTCGTTCGGGTCAGCACCGACACCGGTCGAACCTGGCGCGAGGTCGGATCGATCGACGGCCAACCCGCCGCGTTCACCATCAGCGACCAGGGTTGGTACGCCGCCACCGAGACGACCGTCTACCAGTCCACCGACGGCGGCGACACGTGGTCCCGCGTGCTGTGACGATGCAGGCACGATGAGTAAGCACAGAACCACACATCGACGAGCGGGTTCCCATCGCGCGCCCCGTCGGCGTGCCAAGGCAGGGCTGACCAGCCTGGCGGTGCTGGCGACGACTGCGGCCGTTGCTGGACCCGTCGTGTTTCTCATGCCCGGCGCAACGGACAACGAAGACGCGGGCGGCCGCACTGCAATTGCCATCACCCCTTCCGCGCCCTCCGCTGAACGGGCTGTCAAGCGCGAGCGGCCAGACGGTGAGGTGGCGGATGGTCGAGACCGTACGTCAGATCCGAGTCGGCCTCCTTCCCCCGCCACTCGCATTCCTGAGCGCGGCCCCGGCACCTTCGAAGTCGCCGCCGCCGCGCCTCCCGGCTCGCAGGACGGGGTGACGTACCGGGTCGAGGTCGAGCAGGGCCTGCCCTTCAGCAGCATGGATGTGGCGCGCTTGGTCGAAGCAACCCTGGCCGACCAGCGCGGCTGGGCGACGCGACACACGCTCGTCCGCGTCGATGGCCATTCAGACCTCCGCATCGTTCTGGCCACCCCCGAGACCGCCAACGACCTGTGTGCGCCGCTCGACACGGACGGCCGGCTCTCGTGCCGCAACGGGGGCAACGTCGTTCTCAACGCCTGGCGGTGGCAGTTCGGCGCAGACAGCTACGCCGGTGGCCTTGCGGCATATCGGCGCTACGTCATCAACCACGAGACGGGCCACGCCTTGGGCTATCCCCACGTCGGATGTCCCGGTTCCGGAAGGCTCGCGCCGGTGATGTTGCAGCAGACCAAGGGCTTGGCCGGTTGTCGGCCGAACCCGTGGCCGTCGCGAGTAGATCTCGTCCACTGACGGCACCATGGTTCGGACGGCCGACAGCAGCTTGCGTATGACCTCAGCGCCATAGGGGTACAGGTGGAGTGATGGACCGCCGCCAGCGACCGCCCTTCAGCCGAGCTCGAACGCTCGCCGGGTGTGTCCTGGCCGCTCTCTTCGTGCTCGCCGGTGCCTCAGGCGACAACCTGTTCGCCCGACACGTGGGCATGACCATGGTCGCGCCGGCGGGAGCCTCCGCCGCGACAGGAGAAGCCATGCAGGCGGCTTCCGTCGGGTCTGGCAGGGACGGCGAGGGTCTGCGCGACGCCGGCTCTGACCACGGGCCTGGTAGCGAGAACGGAAGTGCACAGCTCCTGCACCTGCTGGGCGCCTGTCTCTCCATCCTTGCCGTCGGCATTCTGCTGTTACGCCGGGGCGGAATGTGGCGTGAACCGACCCGCCTGCTCAGGGCATTGCCCTCGCGGCGGCTCCTCGTCGCCCACTGGAGGGCAACCGCCCGCGGAAGTCCCCCGCCCCTCTCGCCGCCACGCGCGTCTCCGGTGATCCGGACCTGAGGGCTCTGTGCAGCCTGCGACACCACCACGGTGCCCGCTGCTGCGCACTCGATAGCCCACAGGACCACATCACGACGATACGGAGAAGCTCATGACCAGCACGATCAGCGACATGATGAAGACCTACCCGGCGCAGATCAACACGGACCGCGAGCTCTTGGCGCAATGCGTAGAAGCATGCGTGGAGTGCGCTCAGGCGTGCACGGCGTGCGCCGACGCGTGCCTGAGCGAGGAAATGGTCGCCGAACTGACCAAGTGCATCCGCACGAACTCAGACTGCGCCGACATCTGCGAGGCCACTGGCCGGGTGCTGTCACGCCACACGGGCTACGACGCCAACATCACCCGCGCAGTGCTGCAGGCGTGCGCTCAAGCCTGCAGGTCCTGCGCGGAGGAGTGCGAGAAGCACGCCGAGATGCATGAGCACTGCCGCATCTGTGCCGAGGCGTGCCGCCGGTGCGAGGACGCCTGCAACCGCGTCCTGAGCGCCATCGGTTAACGCGGCCGCTTGGGATGACCGGATCCGAGAGGTTCGGTCATCCCATGCCGCCTGCACGCACCGACTTCGACCTTGAAGGACAACGAGATGAACCAGCGTCAGCAGAACGAACAGCAGCATGCCACCCACCCCGAGCCGGACGAACATTCCGAGCACAACAGCGACAACGGAGCTCACGACGGCAACTCCAGCGGACACCACGAGGCGAAGATGTATCTGCGTTTCGGACTGATGATCGCGACGTCGACTGTCGTCATGTTCGGGCTCACCTACACCAACGCGTTCAGCGCCGATCATGTCCGCTTCAGCGAGGAGCGCGTGTACATGGCACTCCTCATGGGCGCGGCGATGGCCCTCATCATGCTGGCGTTCATGTGGGGGATGATGTACCGGAACCGTGTGGTGAACGTCGGCATCGTCCTGGGCGCGATCGTGCTTGGCGGTACAGCTTTGTACCTGTCGCGCTCGCAGGTCCTCGTCGATGACGAGAGCTACATGAAGGCGATGATCCCCCACCACTCGATCGCCATCTTGACCAGCGAGAGAGCCGGAATCGAGGACGTCCGGGTCCGCGAGCTAGCGGACGGCATCGCGGCGACGCAGCGCAAGGAGATCAAGGAGATGGACTGGCTGGTCCAGGACATCGAGGAGAACGGACCGGCTACGACGAAGGAAGAAGCCGACGCACGACCCGTCCCCGATTTCCAAGGCTCGGCCTCGAGCCTCCAGGATGCTCAATGGAGTGCCCGAGAGTTCCTGCGGGCGCTCTTGGCCCTGCCACTGCCAAAGGAGCTGGGTCAGCAGTGACTACATGCGAGGGCTTGCCGGCACACAGTTCGACAAGCCCTCGCAGGGGATGAGTGTCAGCCCACGGGCTGAAGGCGTTCGTCTCTTACCGGCTCAGCATCCGCGGGCTGTGCAGGCAACCGCAGGCGCTTGAGCAGGAGCGCGTTGACCGCGACCAGGAAGCTGGACCCGGACATCGACAAGGCGGCAACCTCCGGTCGGAGCACCAGCCCGAAGGCGGGCTCGAACACGCCCGCCGCGATCGGTAGGGCGATCGCGTTGTAGCCCACCGCCCAGCCGAGGTTCTGGCGCATCTTGCGCAGCGTGCCCCGGCCGATCGTCAGCGCCACTGGGACGTCCAGCGGGTCGGACCGCATGAGCACGACGTCTGCAGCCTCGATCGCGACGTCAGTGCCCGCGCCCACGGCGATGCCGACATCGGCCTGTACCAGCGAGGGAGAGTCATTGACGCCGTCGCCCACCATCGCGACGGTGCGTCCCTGAGCCTGCAGCTGCTGGACCTGGTGCGCCTTGTCCTCGGGCAGCACCTCGGCGATGACGTCGTCGATCCCCAGCTCCTCGGCGATCCGCTCGGCCGTTGCCCGGTTGTCACCGGTCAGCATGGCCACCCTGATGCCCGCCTGGTGGAGCGCGGCGATAGCCGCGGCGGAGGTCTCACGGACCGCGTCGGCAATGCCGATCACGGCGACGGCTCGGCCGTCGACGGCGACGAACACCGCTGTGCGGCCTCCGGAGGCGATCTCGTCGCGCCGCGCGCCTAGTTCGCCGATCGTGACGCCTTCGGACTCCATCAGGCGTCGGTTGCCGATGGCGACCTGGTGGCCGTCGACCTCGGCGAGGGCGCCGATGCCGGTGACGTTGCGGAAGCGGGTGGCGCGCAGCCGCGGGACGTCGGTGGCGTCGACGTATCGCACGACGGCGTCTGCGAGCGGGTGCTCGGACTCGCGTTCGAGTGCGCCGGCGAGGGCCAGCACCCGGTCGTGATCGAAGTCGTCGACCACCACCTCGGTGACCTCGGGCTCTCCCTTGGTGAGGGTGCCGGTCTTGTCGAACACGACGGTGTCGATGCGGGCGGAGGACTCGATCGCGGTGGCGTTCTTGAACAGGATTCCGCGCTTCGCCCCGAGACCGGAGCCGACCATGATCGCTGTCGGCGTGGCCAGACCGAGGGCGTCGGGGCAGGTGATGACGACGACGGTGATGGCGAACAGCAGGGCGGTCTGCACGCTGGCGCCTGCCGCGAGCCAGACCAGGAAGGTGCCGACTCCTCCGACGAGGGCGACGAGGACCAGCCAGAACGCGGCCTTGTCGGCGAGCCGCTGTCCGGGGGCCTTGGAGTTCTGTGCCTGCTGCACCAGGGCGACGATCTGGGCCAGGGCGGTGTCGGAGCCCACCTTGGTGGCGCGCACTCGAAGCGTGCCGCTGGCGTTGACGGTGGCGCCGATGACCTGGTCGCCCGGCGCCTTGTGCACCGGGAGGCTCTCGCCGGTGACCATGGACTCGTCGACTTCGGACTCGCCTTCTTCCACGGTGCCGTCGGTGGCGATCTTCGCGCCGGGGCGAACCAGGAGCAGGTCGTCGACCTGGACCTCGGAGGTCGGGACCTCGACGGGTTCACCCGCGCGGAGCACGACCGCCATCGGCGGGGCCAGGTCCAACAAGGTGCGGATGGCGTCGTTGGCACCGCCTCGGGCCCGCATCTCGAACCAGTGGCCGAGCAGCACGAATGCGGTGAGCATCACCGCGGCCTCGTAGAAGACCTCGCCGCCGCCGGTGATAGTGACCCCGAGGGAATAGAGCCAACCGGCGCCGACGGCCACGGCCACCAGCACCATCATGTCCAGGGTCCGGGCCCGCAGGGCCCGCCAGGCGCCGTCGAAGAAGATCCACGCGGAGTAGAAGATGACAGGCAGCGACAGGATCAGGGTGAAGATGTCGTCGCGCATGCCGAACGGGGCGGCGGCGTCGAAGCCGAGCATGTCGCGCCCCATCGGCGAGTACAGCGAGACGGGTACGGCAAGCAGCACGGCGACCAGGAACCGGTTGCGCATGTCGCGGACCATGTCGGCCATCGACATCTCCCCGTGACCGCCGTGACCCATCGCGTCGTGCGGTGACGAGACGGGCGACTCCGGACCGGTAGCTCCGGCGTGACCGTGATGCCCGGCGTGCGCGTCGTGTGCGCCGTCCGTGCCCCGCCGAGCGTGGTCGACGGGGTGGTCATGACCTGGTTCGAGCATGGGGTCGCACACGTGGCTGGGAACGGACTGTCCCGCGCAGTGGAAGCCGCACTCGCGGACCCAGTCCCGCAGCTCACTGATGCTGGTGCGCTTCGGGTCGTAGGTGACGGTGGCGGTCTGCGCGACCGGGTTGGCGTCCACGGAGATCACGCCCGGCTGACGGGACAGCACGGCCTCGGCGACGTTCTTGCTGGTCGCCCATTGAACGCCGGAGACCTCGAGGACAGCGGTGGCGGCGCCGTCACGGTGCGCGTCCGCGTCGTGGTCGTGGCGGCCGCTGGGGTGCTGGTGCGTGGTCATCGTCCTGCCTCCACCTTGGAAGGGTTGGTCCTGGTCGAGTCGTGATCCAGGTGCGGTGTCTCGGTTGATTGCGTGGAGACCGCCTGGAACCGGCGAAGCCGCAGGCTGTTGGACACCACGAACACCGAGGAGAACGCCATCGCGGCGCCGGCGATCAGCGGGTTGAGCAAGCCGAGCGCGGCCAGGGGCAGTGCCGCGACGTTGTAGGCGAAGGCCCAGAACAGGTTGCCCTTGATCGTGCGCAAGGTGCGCCGGGACAGCCGGATCGCGTCGACGGCGGCGCGGAGATCGCCGCGGACCAGGGTGAGGTCGGAGGCCTCGATGGCGACGTCGGTGCCGGTGCCCATAGCGATCCCCAGATGCGAGGTGGCCAGGGCGGCGGCGTCGTTCACGCCGTCTCCCACCATGGCGACGGTGCGGCCCTCGCGTTGCAGGCGCTCTACGATGGCCACCTTGTCGGCTGGGAGGACCTCGGCGATGACTTCCGCGATGCCGACCTCTGCGGCGACGGCCCGGGCGGCGCGTTCGTTGTCGCCGGTGAGCAGCACCGGCTCCAGCCCCAGCTCCTTCAGCTCGGCCACGGCCTGGGCGCTGGTGGGCTTGATCGCATCCGAGACCACGACCACACCGCGCGCCGATCCGTCCCAGCCGGCGGCGATCACGGTCCGGCCTTGCTGCTCGGCGGTGTCGATCACCTGCGTCAGGTGCGCGTCCAGTGGCTGGCTCCACTCTCCGGCGAGCCAGGAGGGTCGACCCGCCACGACCGCGTGGCCGTCGACCACGCCGGCGACCCCGAGGCCTTGCGTCGAGGTGAACCCCTCGACGTCAGGCAGATGCCTGTCGAGTCGTTGGGTGGCACCGGTGGCGATGGCCTGACCGATCGGATGTTCCGAGGCGTTCTCGAGGGCCCCGACCAGTCGGAGCAGGTCAGCAGGGTCGACGCCGTCGGCGGGGACGACCTCGACGAGCTCCATCCGTCCGGTGGTCACGGTGCCGGTCTTGTCCAGGACGATGGTGTCGACCACCCGGGTGGACTCGAGCACCTCGGGGCCCTTGATGAGTACGCCGAGCTGGGCGCCGCGGCCGGTGCCGACGAGCAGGGCGGTGGGCGTGGCCAGCCCGAGGGCGCAGGGGCAGGCGATGATCAGGACCGCCACTGCGGCGGTGAACGCGGCGGTGACACTGTGGCCGCTCAGCAGCCACCCGGCGAGCGTGGCCAGGGAGAGGGCGATGACGATGGGGACGAAGACTGCCGAGACTCGGTCGGCGAGGCGTTGGACTTCGGCCTTGCCGTTCTGGGCGTCCTCGACCAGGCGGGCCATCTGGGCCAGCTGGGTGTCGGCTCCGACGCGGGTGGCCCGGACGACCAGGCGACCGCCGGCGTTGACTGTGGCACCGACGACGGCGTCGCCGGGCCCGACCTCGACGGGAACTGGCTCTCCGGTGAGCATGGAGGCGTCGACGGCCGACGTGCCGTCCTCGACGACACCGTCGGTGGCGACCTTCTCCCCCGGACGCACGATGAACCGGTCCCCGACCGCCAGCTGGCCCACGGGCACGCGCACCTCTGCGCCGTCACGGAGGACGGCGACGTCCTTGGCGCCCATGTCGAGCAGGGCGCGCAACGCCGCACCGGACTGGCGCTTGGCGCGGGCCTCGAAGTAGCGGCCGGCGATGATGAAGGTGGTGACCGCGGCCGCCACTTCGAGGTAGATGTGGACGTCCGCCTCGCCGTCGGGGAAGAGGTCGAACGGCATCCGCATCCCGGTCATCCCGGCGTGGGTGAACAGCAGTGCCCACAGCGACCACAGCCAGGCGGCGGTGACGCCGACCGAGATCAGGGTGTCCATGGTGGCGGCGCCGTGACGGGCGTTGGTCACCGCGGCTCGGTGGAACGGCCAGGCACCCCAGACCACGACGGGTGAGGCCAGGGTCAGCGAGATCCACTGCCAGTTGTCGAACTGCAGCGCCGGGATCATCGACATGGCCAGCACCGGCACCGTCAGCACGGCCGATACCACCAGGCGCTGCCACCACCCCGCGGCCTCGCGGTCCCGATCGTCCGGCTCGGTGGTGGCCACGCCCTCGTCACCGCTGGGCGCCCGGGCCGGCACAGTCGCGGTGTAGCCGATGGCCTCCACCACCGTGACGAGGTCGTCGGGGCTGAGGTTTGTCGGGTAGCTGACCTTGGCCTTCTCGGTGGCGTAATTGACCGTGGCGGTGACGCCGTCGAGCTTGTTCAGCTTCTTCTCGATCCGAGCGGCGCAGGAGGCGCACGTCATCCCACCGATGGCGAGCTCGATGTCGCTGACGGTGTCGGACGCGGTGGTCTGCTGGGTCATGACTGTGCCTCCTGGGGGATGGATCGCGCTTCGGGCGTGAGGGACCTGGCCCGTCAGGCGAGGTGGTAGTCGCCGGCCTCGTCGAGGGCTGCGGCGACCTGCGCCCGATCGAGGGGCTGGGCGCTGGTCACGGTGACCGACGAGGTCCCGCCGGCGACGAGGTCGACGGAGACGTCGCTGACGCCGTCCAGGCTCATGAGCTCGCTGGTGACGGCGCTGGCGCAGTGGCCGCAGGTCATCCCCGTCACGTCGTAGCTGGTCGTGGTCATTTCGTTTCCCTCCGTTGCGGCGGTGGCGGTCGATTCGATGGTGGTGCCGGTGGAACTACCGGTCTCGGTGTTGGAGCCGCAGCCGCATCCTCCACAGCCGCAGCCACCGCCGTTCGGGGGGCTGTCGGCCAACTGGAGTTCGTGGCTGGTGTGTGGGGCGGGCATGGGTGCTCCTTCGTTGGTCGGGTCGGTCATGAGCGGACGAGTCGTCGGATCGCTGCGGAGGCCTCGTTGAGCTTCTGTTGGGCCTCGGCGGGGTCGGTGGCGTGGGTCAGGCAGTGCTCGAGGTGCTGGTCGAGGAGAACGAGCGCCACGCCTTCGAGGGCCTTCGTCGCCGCCGAGACCTGGGTGAGGATGTCGATGCAGTACTGCTCCTCGTCCACCAGGCGCTGCAGGCCGCGAATCTGGCCCTCGATGCGGCGCAGCCGGGTCAGCACTGCCTGCTTCTCGGTGAGGTATCCCGGTTCGGCTGCCATCGCGACCCTCCTCTGCCTGTGCCCGGACGGGGTGTCTGCCTTCGCACTTGACTATACCCCCATGGGGTACTCCCACAAGGTGGCCGGAGAGACCTTCATCGAACCTTCATCGAGATCGGTACTCTGCCTCGGTGGTCAGGCGCTGAGGTTGCTGCGGATCTCGTCGAGCAGGTCCTGGGGTGCCAGCCACATGGAGGGGTATTCGCCGTACCAGCGCTGTCGGCCCTGCCTGTCGATGAGCACGAAGCTGTGCCCGGGCAGTCCGGCATGCATGCCTTTGCCGAGGGTTCCGTAGGCCTCGGAGACCGTGCCGTCGTCGAGCAGGAACGGTGTGGTGACTCCGCTGGCGGTCATGTCGGCGGTGATCTGCTCGCGGGTGTTCATCACGATCGGCAGCACGGTGACGTCGAGCTTCTCGAAGGCTGCCGCTTGCTTCTCGATCTCGCCCATCTGGACGATGCAGGACTGGCACCCGGCGCCCTCGGAGAAGTACAGGAGCACGTTCTCGCCGCGGTGTTGAGCCAGGGTGTGTTCGGAGCCGCCGGTGTCGGTGAGGGTGAATTCGGGGGCGGTGCGGATCGCGTCGGAGGACTCGGGGCGCGAGGTGAGCATCATGGCTGTCACCGCGGCGACCAGAGCCAATGCACTGGCCGTGCCGATCATGATGCGCAGGCGGCGGCGACGACCGGATGCCCGCGCGGCCTGTTCCGCGCACTGACGGCGTTCGTTACGGGATTGCTCGGCGGCCTTGTGCGACATGATGTTTCCTCCAGGGTCCGGGTCAGCTGTGGTTGTCGGGGTGGGCGCCGACGCCCGGGCCGTGGCAGGCGGGATCCTCGTCGGGGTCCGCGTCGGTCGATGCGTCCGGTCGGTGTCGGTCACGCAGGGTGGCGATGACGAAGACTGCGGCGAGGGCCAGCACGGCGAGTCCGAGCACCGGCTCGGGGACCGGGTCGGTCCAGGTCTCGATGCGGGCGAGGACCTCGGACAGCCCCTTGCCGATGGAGACCTGGAATCCGGGGCCACCGGTCATCTGGCCGGTGTTGGCCAGGTAGATGACGAAGCCACCCATGACCGTGAACGCGACGGCGACCGCGATGTTGATGGTGTTGGTGGCCAGCACCTTGCCGGCCAGCCGCAGCCGGACCGGCCTGGCCTGCAGGAAGCGCCGCTCGCCGAGCCGGAAGCGGTCCCAGAACAGGGCCATCACGAACAGCGGGAACACCATGCCGAAGGTGTAGGCCAGTCCCAGCGTCACTCCGCCGACAGCGGAACCGGACAGGGCGGACAGTGTCATCACCCCGGCGAGCACCGGGGCGCAGCAGGAGCTGGCGATTCCGGAGAAGACGCCGAGGGCGAAGAAGCTGGCCGAGTCCCCGCGAGTGGTGTCGGGGGCTCGCAGGAAGGACGGCAGGCTGACCATCCGACCGGACAGGCTGAGCCCCGCCAACGCGAGCATCAATGCTCCGCCGGCGTAGTATAGCGGTGCGTGGTAGTTCGCGATGGTCGAGGCCACCAGGCTCATGCCCAGCGTGATCGGCACGAGCACGAGCGCGAGGCCGGCGGCGAACACGAAGGTCAGCGGCAGCAGTCGCCACCGCCGATTCTTCACCGCCACCGCCAGATAGGACGGGGCGAGGAAGACGATGCAACACGGTGCGAACAGGGCGACGCCTCCGGCGAAGAACGCGGCGAGGACCGAGCCAGTTGTCAGCAGGTCACCCATGGTTGGCCCCCCTCGCCGCGGAGGCGGTGCTCGGTGCGTCGCCGTACCTGCTCTTGAGGAGCTTCTCCAGTTTGCGTCGTGGCAGACGTCCGCTGCTGAAGAAGGTGCCGTCGAGGAGAACCAGGGGGCTCATCGGCGCGCGGTGGCGTGCCATCAGCGCCTGGCCGGCCTCGCTGCGCACAGCTACCGTGTCGACCGCGAGCGGGTAGCTGGCTGCCAGCGTCGCAAGCGCCCGCTGGGCGTCCTCGCAGAAGTGGCAGGCCTCGTTGTCCACGACGGTGATCCGGAGCGGCTCGAATGCCGGCGTGGGTGATGACATGGCTTCCCCTCGTGCGCGCTGGTTCGACACGGTCCAGCGTCGACGGGGTGCTCGGGGAAAAGTGGCGAGGTTGTGTGAAGGTTCGCTGAAGATGCCCGGCGATTGGCCCCGGATGTCCGGGCCCGAAGGCCCTACCGGAGGCCAGGTAGCCGTACCGTGAACGTGGCCCCGAGTCCGGGTCCGGCGCTGGTCACCGAGATACCGCCGCCATGTGCCTCGACGAGGGCGCGGGCGATGGCCAGCCCGATGCCAGAGCCGCCATGGCCACGGTCACGGGCGGTGTCGGCACGGTAGAACCGGTCGAACAGGTGCGGCAGGTGCTCCGCCGCCACCCCCACGCCGGTGTCGGCGACGCGATACTCCACCCAGTGGTCGATCCGGCGACAGGCCAGGGTCACGGTCCCACCCTCGGGAGTGTGGCGCAGGGCGTTGTCGAGCAGGTTGCCGAGCACCTGTCCGAACCGGTCGGCGTCGACGCGGACCTGGCC
>JAYSEC010000040.1:16675-19437 GCA_041914085.1 Nocardioides sp. | reverse complement strand
AGTTGCAGAACTGCACCTCGAGCAGCTCCAGCGGGTCGACCTCGTCGAGCACCTGCGTCCAGGAGTTGTTGTCCTGGATGTCGGGGATCAGGCCGCCGGCGTCGATCGCCGTACCGGCCAGGTGCGCGTCGAGCGAGGCGCCGCCCGCCTTGAGGGCGAGGGCGGTCAGCGACGCCGCGTTGTGCGCGGCGAGCGCGTGCTCGGCCGACTCGCCCTCGTGGTGGGCGACCGCCGTGTCGGAGAGCGCGCCCGCGATCGCCGCGGGGTGCGCCTCGGAGATCCGGTCGAAGGTGACCATCTCCGGCAGGGCCCGGACACCGAGCGACTCCGCGGTCGGCAGCGGTGCGTTCTCGCCGTCGATCAGGTGCGAGTAGGCGCCCGGCAGGCGGCGTACGGTCTGGCACGCGTTGTTGATGATGATGTCGAGCGGCCCGTCCGCGGCCACGTCGTCGGTCAGCGAGATGACCTGGGTCGGGTCGCGCAGGTCGATCCCGACGACCTTGAGCCGGTGCAGCCAGTCGCCCGCGTCCTCCATCGCGGCGAACCGGCGCACGGCGTCCTTGGGAAAGCGCGTCGTGATGGTGGTGTGGGCGCCGTCGCGCAGCAGCCGCAGCGCGATGTACATCCCGATCTTGGCGCGACCGCCGGTGAGCAGCGCGCGCTTGCCGGTGAGGTCGGTGCGCTGGTCGCGCTTGGCGTGGCTCATCGCCGCGCAGCTCGGGCACAGCCAGTGGTAGAACGCGTCGACGAGGGTGAAGTCCTGCTTGCAGATGTAGCAGCCCCGCGCGGTGATCAGCTCACCGGCGAAGGCGCCGACGGTGGTCGACACGAGCGGGATGCCGGCCGTCTCGTCGTCGATGCGCATCGGCGACCCGGTGGCGGTCCTCGCGATGATGTCGAGGTCGTGCTGGTGCCGCTCCTGGCGGATCTCGGCGCGACGCTGCTTCTTGATCAGCTTGTACATGTACGACGCGGCCCGCTTCATCGTGCGTACGTCGTCGTGGTCCGGCGGGAGCGTCGCCACCTCCCGCAGCACCTCGAGGGCCACGGCGAGCTTGTCGGGGTCGATGCCCTGCTGGACCTGCTGGTGCTGCTGACTCACCGGAGAAGGGTACGGGCTCGGACCCCCAACTCCATCAGCGCCAGATCGGGCGGAACGAGCGCCCGAACCACCCCAGCCCCGACCCGCGGGGCACGGCGCCGAGCGCCGCGCCGCCGTACGTCGCCCGCGTCGCGGTGCCGTAGCCGAGCCACGTCTGCGCCGGGCCCTGGCCGACCCCGGGGAGCGCCCAGTCGCACACGCCGGTCGGGAAGACCGCCTGCAGGCGCGCCCACTGGGCGTCGGTGAAGAGCACCGGCAGGCCGCCGGGGAGGCGGTACGACGAGCGGTCGAGCGGCTGGGTCCGGCAGGCCAGCACGTCGTTGGCCGCCGGGCCGCCGGCCTCCTGGCGTGGGGTCGACAGGTTGGTGCGCGCGATGTCGGAGCGGCACACCACACCCGGTACGCCGTCGGCCAGGCAGCGGTCCTGCAGGGACTCCGGCCTGTCCTCCACGATCTTCGTGGCCAGCGGGACGGGTCGGTCGTCCGCCTCCACCGCCGCCAGCCAGCGGTCCATCGCGACGAAGGCCTCCACGGGCCAGCGCACGTCACCGAGCAGCGGGGTCGGGCCGAACCACTCGACGCGGTTGTCGGTGTGCCCCTGTGAGCGCTGCAGCCGGAGGTGGCTCCAGACCGCGTGGGCGTAGTCGTGCGCGAGGCCCGGGTCGGGGCCGCCGTGGTTGATCATGGCGACCTCGCTGGTGTTGCTGAACTCGTTGAGCAGCCCGGTCCGGTAGGCGTTCGCGATGGACGCCGGGTCGCCCGCGGTGCGCGCCGCGACGGGGTCGGCGTTCACGTCGAGCCCGCCGATCTTCTCGTTCAGGTCGACGAACTGCTCCGGCGTGATCCGACCGCCGAGCAGCGCGTGGAGGCCGTACTGCACGCCGGTGTTGCCGAACGGCATCCCGGCGAAGCCGGTCCCTGCGGCCTTCTCCTGCGCGCTCCACACCGACTCGGGGCGCGGACCGAGCTGGTTGCGCATCAGGGTGAGGATGTCGCAGCGCACGCCGGCGGGGTTGGTGTCGGAGTCGAAGCGGGTCGTCCGGTCGCCGGGGACCGGGTCAGGCACGCCCGGGCACGCGTGCTCCGGGTTGATCGCGCTCTTGAACAACCCCTCGTCGGCCGTGACCGCGTTGACCGGGGTCAGGTGGCCCTCGACGTCGGCCATCTGGGTCGGCGACCAGACCACCCCCGGACCCCACGTCGACGGGCCCTCGAAGTAGGCGCGCATCAGGTGGTAGTCGGCGAACTGCGAGCCCGGGCTCATCACGTCGGGGTAGGAGCAGGTCGTCACCAGGCCCTGGTAGATGCCGGGGTACGCATTCGCGACCGTGTGCTGCGCGACCGACCCGCCGCTGCACCCGGTGCCGATCGTGTAGCGGATGGTGCCGTACTGCTCGACCAGCCGCTCCTTGGCCATCATCAGCGACTCGGCGTTGTGGGCGACGTTGCAGTTGTGGCCGGTGTTCGCCAGGGCGGTCGACATCACCGCGAAGCCGCGCCCCAGCGCCTCGACGTACGAGCTGTCGACCAGCGGGACGGGGATCGCGTCGAGCGTGCCGGAGGCGTCCTCGAGCGGGGGCTCTGCCGGTGCGTAGCTGGCGCCGCACCCGCCGCCGTGGGTGATGAGCACCTTGTGGTTCCACTGCCGCTGCGGGGCCCA
>JAYSEC010000040.1:0-16575 GCA_041914085.1 Nocardioides sp. | reverse complement strand
TCGCCGTGTCCTGGCAGTCGTACGCCGCCGCGACGGGCCCGCTGAACACCGGCCCGCCGTTGGGGTGGTTGGTGATGACCACGCGGTCACGCTTCGCCCCGGGCGCCGTCGCGACCAGCACGTTGCGGCCGTCACGGAGCCCGGTCAGCAGCACGGTCGAGCGCTTGCGGAACTTCCTCGACACGTCCCTGCCTCCCAGCCGGACCCGCAGCGCGCCGGCGCCGCGCGGCGCGGTGACCCGCACGAGCACGTCGCCGCCGGAGACGAGGTCGGCACGGTTGGAGAGCACCTGGATCCGTACGGCGCCGGGCTTGCCGGGCGCGGCGGAACCGGGCTCCGCCGCGGCCACGAGCAGCGCGGCGAGCAGCGCGAGGGCGAGGCCGACCGCGAGGAAGGCGGCGGTCGGTCGGGTGGGACGGGCGGTGGGCTGCACGGCGTACCTCCTGGGGGCTCGGGAGGTGCAACGACGCAGGCGTGACGGTGGTTACTCACCGGTCACCCCCGCCGCCGTGGGGAGAGAGGGGCGTCAGGCCTCGCGCGCGGGCGAGCCGTTGATCCGGACGCGGTCGGCGCGCATGCCGTGCTCGACGCCCCACAGCACCGCCTTCGAGCGGGAGTCCACGTCGATCTTGCGGTAGGCCGAGCGGATGTAGGACTTGATCGAGTTGAGCGAGAGGAGGGTGCGGTCGGCGATGTCCTGGTTGCTCAGGCCCATCGTGATGAGGGAGAGCACCTCGGCCTCGCGGGCGGTGAGCCCCTCCTCGCGGCCGGGCCAGTCGCCGCCGACGAGCGCGGAGCGCCCGCGCGACGGGGAGACCACGACCTGGCCGGCGGCGATCGCGCCGAGCGCGTCGACGAGGCGGGCGGCCGGCAGGCTCTTGGAGAGGTAGCCGCGCACGCCCTGGTTGAGGGTGTCGCGGGTCAGCCAGGGCTGGAAGTTCCAGGTGTAGACGGCCACCGTGCGGACCTGCGGGCTCTCCACGAGCCGCTTGACCGCCTCGCCGTTGCCCTGGCCCATCCCGAAGGTGTCGTAGAGCGCCACGTCGACCGGCGCGACGACCGGCTTCCCGGCGACGAGCTCGACCACCTCGACCCGGTGGGTGTAGTTGCGCATCATCGCGTCGAGGCCCCGCACGACGACCTCGTCGTCGTTGACGAGCGCGACTCGAATCACCATGCGCTCAAGGTACGTCAGTTTGTGTATGTTGAGCCGGTTGTTCGGCAGAGATGGGGGAGACGTGCGGGAGAGCGCGGCCACGGTCGAGGAGTCCCGCACGGGTGGTCTCGGCATCCGGTGCGAGGGCGTCGTCCACCTCTACAAGACGTTCGGCGGCCACGACGTCGTCGCCCTGCGCGGTGTCGACCTGACCATCCGGCCCGGCGAGCGGGTCGCGTTCCTCGGGCCCAGCGGCTCGGGCAAGTCGACCCTCCTCGCGCTGCTGGGGGGCATCCAGCGCCCGAGCGCCGGCAAGATCTTCCTCGGCGAGGAGGAGATCTCCCGGATGGGCGAGCGCTACCTCGCCCGGATCCGCTCGCGCCAGGTCTCCACCATGCTCCAGGGCTCGACGCGCAACCTGCTGCCCTACGCCACGGCCCGCCAGAACATCGCCTTCGCACGCCTCTCGCTGTCCGGGTCCGAGCGCGAGGACGCGCTGGCCGACACCGAGCTCCTCGACCGCGTCGGGCTGCTCGACCAGGCCGACCAGGTGGTCTCCACCATGTCGGGCGGGCAGCGGCAGCGCCTGGCCCTCGCGTGCGCCGTCTCGACGTCACCGCGCCTGCTCCTCGCGGACGAGCCGACCAGCCAGCTCAGCCACGCCGACCGCGACCACGTCCTGCACCTGGTCCACTCCCTCGGCGACGACTTCGGCACCACGATCGTCGTCGTCACCCACCAGCCCGAGGTGGCCGCGACCTTCCCGCGCACGGTGACCATGAAGGGCGGTCGCGTCGGTGCGGAGGGCCACGGCGGATCCGAGTACGCCGTGGTGGGCGAGGACGGCGTGCTCCACCTGCCCGGGCACATCGCCGCGGAGTGGCCGCCCGGCACGCTCGTGCGGTTCGAGGACGACGAGCAGGGACGGATCATCGTCACGCGTGCCAGCGGCGAAGGAGCCCCGGCGTGAACCAGCCCAGCGAGCTGCGCCTCGACTCCATCACGTACGTCGCCGGCCGGACGCTCCTCGACGACGTCAGCGTCGCCTTCCCCGCCGGCAAGGTCACCGCCCTGTCGGGGCCCAGCGGGTCGGGCAAGACCACGCTGCTCTCGATCGCGGGCGGGCTGCTCCAGGCGACGTCGGGCACCGCGCTGCTCGACGGCCGGGAGATGTGGACCGGCAGCGGTGACCCGCTGCCCGAGGTGGCGTTCGTCCTGCAGGTCTACGGCCTCGTGCCGATCCTCTCCGCGCGGGAGAACGTCTCGATCGCCCTGCGCGCCCGCGGCGTCGCGCCTGCCGACGCCGACGAGGCGGCGGAGGCCGCGCTCGCGCGCTTCGGCATCGCCGACCTCGGCGAGCGCCAGGTCGAGGAGCTCTCCGGCGGCCAGATGCAGCGCGTGGCCTGTGCCCGCGGCTTCGTGGTCGGCGCCGACGTCCTGCTCGCCGACGAGCCGACCTCCGAGCTCGACGAGGGCAACCGCGGCGTGGTCCTCCAGGAGCTGCGCGAGGAGGCCGCCCGCGGGGCGGTCGTCGTCGTCGCGACCCACGACCCCGCCGTCGTGGAGGCCTGCGACCTCCACATCGCGCTCGACGAGGGCCGGGTGGTCCGGTGACCACCACCCGACGCGACGCCCAGGTGGAGAGGTCCCGTCGTTGAGCCGCGTGCTTCGTGGCGCCTGGAGCCGTCGAGGAGCACTGACGACCCTGGTGCTGATGACGGTGGTCGTCGTCACCGGGGCAGTGACCGTCCTGCAGTTCGCCCGTGCCGCCGACCTCTCACCGTGGCTCACCGCGCCGCTGCTCCTGCTCGGCGCGGTCGCCGTGCCGAGCATCGGTGCCGAGCTCGCCGTCGCGCGTCGTGAGGAGATCGGGCTGGCCCGGCTGCGGGGCATCCACGGCCTGCGGCTGTGGCGGTTCCTGCTGCTCGAGCCGCTCCTCGCGATCCTCCTCGGCGCCCTCGTCGGCCTCGCGCTCGGCGCGGTCGGGACCGTGCTGACCACCAGGACGTGGCTCGACGAGGCGGCCGACCCGTGGAGCCGGACCGCCCTCCTGGCCAGTGCCGCGATCGCCGGCGCCGGCCTGCTCATCGTCGGGCTGTCGGCCGCCGCCGCGCTCCGGGAGCCGCTCGCCGTGCAGGTGTCGACCCGTCGCCGTCCGCGCCGAGCCACGACGCTGGCCGTCTTCCTGAGCCTCCTCGTGTTCGTCGGCGCCGGGGTCGCGGCCTACCGCAGCCGCAGCGCCACCGGCGACCCCGACCTGGTCGTGCTGGTGGGTCCGGCGCTCGTCGGCCTCGCCCTGGGCCAGCTGGCGATCTGGGTCGTCCGCATCGCGGCCCGCGGCCTCACCCCGGCCACCGAGAAGCGCGGCCTGGGCGCGTTCCTGGCCGCGCGCCGGCTGGCCCGCGCCGACGACCTGGTCACCCCGATCCGCCTCGTGGTCGCGGCCGCCGTCGTCGGGTCGCTCGCCCTCAGCGGCGCGGTGAGCGTCAGCGGGTGGACCGACGACCAGGCCCGGGTGGAGGTGCCCGGCGCCAGGGTGATCTCGGCCGACACCGGCGCCATGGGCGCCGTCGAGCTGACCGAGCGGGTCGACCCCGACGCCACCCACCTGATCGCCACCGCCATCGTGCGCAACGAGGACCGACTGACCGAGAGACGGGCCTACGTCGACGCCGACCGCTGGGACGCCGTCGTCGGCGACTTCTACGACGGCACACCCGCCCGCGCCGCCTCCGACGCGGTCGACCGGCTGCGGGGCGACGTGGACCCGTTCCGGGCCACGGGCGACCGGCTCCGGCTCACCGCCTCGGGCATCGACGTGCCGCGGGTGCGCTACTTCATCGGTCCCGACGGCGAGCGGGAGCCGTTCGGCGGCGGCAACGCCGAGGTCACGCTGCGCTACGTCACCTCCTCCAACGCGACGGGCTCGGTGGCGGTGCCCTTCGCCGTGCCGGCCGACGGCACGCCGGTGACGCGGACCGTGCGCGTCCGCGACTGCGCCGACGGCTGCACCATCACGAGCATCGACGTCGGGCGCAGCTCCGAGTCGGTGTTCGACAACCAGGGCTTCACGTTCCTGCTCGAGCGGGTGCGGCTCGGCGACACCGAGCTGACCGACCAGGCCTGGACCCCCGACCCGTCGGCCATCGAGACCGTGCTCAACAACAACTTCTTCCCGAACTACGAGCCGCCGCGCAACCTCGTGGTCAACCGGCCCGACGGGCTGCAGGTCGCCCTCCTGCCGAGCGTCACGATGGAGCTCCACCTCGACGTGGGCGCCGCCGTCCCGGCGCTGGTCGCCGACGAGGCGGAGCCGCAGGCGCTCGACCTCGGCGGCGACGACCGCGCGACCGACGTCATCGGTGTCGCCCGCACCCTCCCGCTGCTGGGCAGCATCGGCCTGCTCACCGACATCCGCACCTCGGCCGTCGGCTCCGGGCCGACCGTCCCGTCCGCCGAGGTCCAGGTCGTCGCGGCGGACGGCACCCCCCAGGACATGCTCGACGAGGTCGCCGAGGCGACGGGGTCGTCCTGGCGCACGTTCGGCTCCGTGCGCGAGGCGCTGGGCGAGCGCCACGGCGGCGCCCAGTCCGTGGCGTACGCCCTCACCGCACTCGCCTGCGCGCTGGTCGCGCTGCTCGCCCTCGGCGCCGGCGTCGCGCGGCACCTGCGCGACTACCGCCGCGACGTCGCCTCGCTGCGCGTCCTGGGCATCTCGGTGTCGACGGCGCGACGGGCCGGCCGCGCCGAGCTGGTCAGCCTCACCCTGCTCGTCCTCGCCGTCGTCGTGGCCGGAGGCTGGCTCGCCGTGACGCTGCTGCTCTCCGGGATCCCGCTGCTCTCCTCCCCGCCCGCCGGGATGCCGCTCGACACGACCCCGCAGGCCTGGCCCCTCGCTGTGCCGGCGGTGGTGGCCGCCGTCGCGGTCGTCCTCGTCGGCGGCCGCGCCCGCGCGGTGCGCGCCGCCACCACCAGGCCCAGCCTCCTGCGCGAGGAGGACGGATGATGCAGCTGCTCGGAGCGATCCTGCGCGGCCTGCGGGCGCGGGCCCTGCTCTCGGCCGGGTCGGTCCTGCTCACCGCGCTCGCCATCGGGTCCGCGGTGCTGGGGCCGGTGTTCTCCGAGGCGGTCACCAACTCCTACGTCGTCACCCGGCTCCAGGAGACCCCGGCGGGCCTGACGGGGCTGAGCCGCGTCTTCACCCCGGACTCCGGGACGGCGCTCGAGGAGGCCGAGCGGGCTGCGGTCGCCGCCTCCGAGCGGCTGACCCCGGGCCGGTGGCAGGAGCCCGTGGTCATCGTCCAGTCGGAGAGGTTCAGCGCCCTGCGCGGCGTGGTGACCTTCTGGTCGCGCGCCGACGCCTGCGAGCACCTCGAGATCGACGGACGGTGCCCGGAGGCGAGGGGCGAGGTGCTCATGCTCGCCGCCGACGCCGAGGCCAACGGCGCCGAGCTCGGCGAGCCGCTGGAGCTGCCGATCTTCGAGACGCCCGGCGTGCAGGAGCTCGACCTGCCGCGCCCGGCCCTCTCGGAGGTCACCGTCGTCGGCACCTACGACACCCCTGGGCCAGGGGAGGGCTGGCTGATCCCGAGCCGGCTGACCCGCACGAACGAGCAGACCACCATCAACGGCGGGTACACGCCGTACCAGCCGGCCCCGCTCATCACCACCGACGACACCCTCACCGCGATGGGCGGCTGGACGGTCCGGGTCGACACGCCCCTCGACGTGCCGCCCGACCTGACCCCCGCGCAGCTCGACGAGGCGGCCGCCGCCGCGACGGCCCTGCCCAGCGACACCGAGGTGGAGGTCGAGGGCGGCACGATCCGCAAGGACGACACCAACTCCCTCGGCGACGTGGTCGAGGAGGTCCGGTTCCAGCAGTCCACCGCCCGCAGCTCGATCGCGCCGGCCGTGCTGTCGCTGGTCCTCGTCGCCCTCGCGCTGCTGATGCGGCTGCTCAACGCCGCGAGCGAGCTGCGCGTCCCCGAGCTCGCGCTGGCGTCCCTGCGCGGCGTCACCGCGCGCCGGCTGTGGGGCCTCGGCCTGGCCGAGCCGCTCGCGCTGCTGCTGATCGCCATCCCGGTCGGCCTGGGCTTCGGGCTCGGCCTCTCGGTGCTCCTCGTGCGCAGCTGGCTCGTGCCCGGACTCCCGCTCCCGCTGCCGACCGCGAGCTGGGTCGCGGCCGGGCTCGTGCTCGCCGCCGCCTTCGCCGTGGCGTGCGTGGCCATCGGGCTCGTGGTCCGGGAGTCGCTCGCGTCCCAGCTGTCCGGCGTACGCCGCCCGGTGGCCGCGCGCCGCTGGTCGGTCGTCGCGCAGCTCACCCTCGTCGCCCTCGCCGTGGCCGTGCTGGCCAGCAAGCTGTCGGCGGGCGGGCCCGGCGAGCCGGATGCCACCGACCTGGTGCTGCCGGTCCTCCTCGCCGTGGTCGCGGGGCTCGGCGCCACCCGCCTGACGGCCGTCCTCGCGACCTGGTGGACCGGTCGCTCCCGCGGCCGCTCGCTGAGCGGCTTCGTCTCCTCGCGCGCGATCTCGCGC
The DNA here is from genome assembly GCA_041914085.1 of Nocardioides sp. Classification (GTDB taxonomy): domain Bacteria; phylum Actinomycetota; class Actinomycetes; order Propionibacteriales; family Nocardioidaceae; genus Nocardioides. The sequence goes on along the minus strand of JAYSEC010000040.1, from coordinate 9,881 downwards.
CGCCAGGAGGGCACCCTGGTGATCCTGCCGATCACCGCCGCGATCGCGGTCGCGGTCTTCGGCGCGGGCGTCTACGACTCCGCCGCCACCTGGCGCACCAGCGTCGCGGCGACCGCCTCGCCCGCGCAGAGCACCTGGTCGACCACGCTCACCCTGTCGGAGACCGTCGACCTGACCCGTCGCATCGACCCCGAGGGCGAGTGGATCATGGCGGCCGCGAGCGCCACGAACCCCGGCGCGAACTTCTCCATCGTCGACAGCAGCCGGCTGGCGCGGGTCGCGACCTGGCCGCCGACGTGGAGCCCGGGCCTCGACGTCGAGCAGGTCGCCGAGGAGATCTCGCCCGGTGGCACCGTGCCGACGGTGCGGGGCAGACGGCTGTCGATCACCATCGACAACCGGGCCGACATGGACCGCGACCTCGCCGTCGAGGTGCGCTTCGGCAGCCGGGGCGGCGTGCCGCTCAAGGCCTACCTCGGCCCCTACCCCGCGGGCGAGCACACCCGCTCGACCCGGATCGGGTTCTGCAAGGCCGGCTGCCCCCTGGAGGGCATGACGCTCGGCGGCGGGGCCGGCACCAACACCCGCATGTCGGGCACCCTGCGGCTCGTCGACATCTCCGTCGATGGTGCGCCCGTCGAGGGCGGGATCGAGGGTGCCGCCTGGACGCCGACCCCCGACCCGGCGGTGCGCACCTCCATCACCGACCTGCAGGAGTCCGGCGGGGAGCTCGACCTGACGGTCGACACCGGCGACTCGGTCGGCATGGCCCGCCTGACCGCGGGCGGCCTCACCCGGGACCGGCCGGCGCTGGCCGGTCCGGGCGTGCAGGACCGCGCCATCGCCAAGCTCGACGAGGGCTACGGCCTGATCCCCGTCGACCGGGTCGGGGAGATCGAGGGCATGCCCTTCACCGGTCCGTCCGGCCTGCTCGTCGACTACTCGTCGTTCATCACCGACCGTCCCGTCTACGACAACCTGGTCACCGTCCGCGTCCTCGCGCGCGACGGCACGCCCGCCTCGGTGACCGAGGCGCTGTCGGAGGCCGGGCTCAGCGTCTCCACGACGCTCGCGCAGGAGCGCCACGTCCTCGACCAGAGCGCGTACGCCCTTGCCCTGCGCCTGTACGGCGTCGTCGCCGCGCTCGTGCTGGTGATGGCCCTGGCCGGGCTGTTCGTCAGCGCCGCGGTCCAGCTGCCCGCCCGTCGCCGCGACGCAGCGGCGCTCCGCGTGGTCGGGGTGCCCCGCGGGTCGGTGATGGTGGCGGTGGTGCGTGAGCTCGCGGTGGTCCTCGGCAGCGCCGCGCTCGCGGGCATCCTGGCCGGGTCGCTCGCCCAGTGGGTGGTGCTGCGCACCATCACGCTCGGCTACGCCGACGACGCCACGACACCGGCGTTGGTGGCGGCGATCTCCCCGGTCCGGCTGGTGGTGCTGGCGCTGCTGGCCGCCGCGGTCTTCGGCACGGTCGCGCTCGTCAGCGCGTCGATGACGGTCCGCGGGGCCCGCGGCGCGACCCTGCGGGAGTCGGCGCGCTGACCCGTCCCGTCAGGGGCAGCAGGGGTCGAACCGGAAGCCGACGCCCCGGATGGTCCGGATCCACTCGTGGTCGTTGGCCCTCGCCGGGTCGGTGCGCAGCTTGCGCCGGAGGTTGGCGAGGTGGACGTCGACGACGTGGGTGCTCTCCGGGACGAAGTCGGTCGCCCACACCGCCCGGAGGAGGTCCTCGCGCGGGACGACCACGCCGGGATGGCTGACGAGGTGGGCGAGCAGGTCGAACTCGGTGCGGGTCAGGTCGACCTCGCGGCCGGAGACGCGCACCTCGCGGGCGCCGGTGCTGAGGCTCAGGTGGTCGCAGCCGATCTGGGTGGACCCGGTCGGGCGGTGACCGTTGGCGGCGAGCGCGGGGGCGGTCGACCGACGCGGCTCCGGGGCCTGGTCGGTGGCGCGGGGGCGGCGGAAGAGGGCCGCGACCCGGGCCTGCAGCTCGCGCATCGAGAACGGCTTGACGAGGTAGTCGTCGGCCCCGACCTCGAGACCGACGAGCCGGTCGATCTCGCTGGTGCGACCGCTGATGACGATGACGTAGCAGTCGGTGACGAGCCGCACCTGCCGGCACACCTCGACGCCGTCGATGTCGGGCAACGACATGTCGAGGGTCACCAGGTCGGGCAGCTGCTCGCGGATGAGGGTCAGCGCCTCCGCGCCGGTCTGCGCGACGGTCACCGCGAATCCCGCCTGGTCCAGCAGCCCCGAGATGAGCTCACCCACGTCGCTGTCGTCCTCGACGACAACGGCCGTGCGTTGGTTGATCATATTGTCTTGCCCCCGCCTATCCCCCCGCTTGGTGATCGTAGTGGCCGTCCCAGAGCGCCGACCACTGCTGTGTGGTGCTGTGGATCAGGCGTTACCGTCTCCTCGCCCCTGCGGGTGGGCACGCAGCCGCATGCCCCGGTCCGCGGCGGAACCCGCGTCGGTGCTCGGTCCGGAGCGCCTCAGGAGTCAGCTCAGAAGTCCAGGCCGCGCGCCCAGTCCTCGGAGTCGAACCGGGCCACCAGGTAGGGCCCCCCGCCCGCCCGGCGCCCGTGCTGCTGACCTTCCTTGTGACCTTCCTTGTCCATCCGGTAGCCGATGCCGCGGATGGTGTGGATCCAGGTCGCGTCGGAGTGGCGCCGCAGCTTGCCGCGGAGGTTCGCCACGTGCACGTCGACGAGGTGGTGGTCGTGGGTGAGCGCGCTGCTCCAGATCGCCAGCACCATCTCCTCGCGCGTGCACACCCGCGAGAGGTGGGTGGCGAGGTACTCCAGCACGTCGTACTCGATGCGGGTCAGGTCGACGATCGTGCCGTCGACCTTGACCTCGCGGCGCGCGGAGTTGATGACCAGCCCGGCGCCGCACGAGATGACGCTCGGCTCGTCGGCCGGCTGCGACGGGCTCGGCACGTGCGGTGCGGAGGCCGCTGGCACGTCGTCGACGAGCGTCGCGGAGCGGGGGCGGCGGAACAGCGCCGCCACCCGGGCCCGCAGCTCGCGCGGCGAGAACGGCTTGAGCACGAAGTCGTCGGCACCCACCTCGAGGCCGATCAGCTTGTCGACCTCGTCGGAGCGCGCCGAGACGATCACGATGTAGCAGTCGCTGTTCTCGCGGATCCGACGGCACACCTCGATGCCGTCCATGTGCGGCAACGTCAGGTCGAGCGTCACCAGGTCGGGCGGGTCGGCGGCCGCCACGTCGACCGCTGCCCGCCCGTCACGAGCCGACGTCACCCGGAAACCCGCCCCCTCGAGGGTCTCCACCAACGCCGACGAGATGTCTGGATCGTCCTCGACGACCAGCGCATGAAGATCTTGCACGTCCTACCCCCCACAGTTTCCAGACCGGAGCCCCACGCCCCCGCCGTGGCACCGCCCGAACGGCGTCGATCGATGGTAAGTGGCCTACCCCGTTTGTGGGAGCCTCAATCCCGCGGGTGGGTGCGGGGTCTAGACCACCCGTTGATACCTCGGAATCCCTCGAATCAGCGCTGGTCGGCGACGCTTTCCCTCGGGACGGCGAGGTCGATGCCGCGGTTGACCCACGTGCTGGTGGGCACCATGCCGACCCGTTCGTAGAGCGTGAGGGCTCCGGTGCGTGAGTCGGTGCTGAGCTCGGAGGTCGACGTGCCGTGCTCGCGGGCCCGGGCGAAGGAGTCCACGAGCAGGGCCTGGGCCAGTCCGCGGTGGCGCTGGTCGCGCCGGACGGCGAGCCGGTCGACGTACCCGGTGGTGCCGTTGTCGGACACCAGCACGAGGGAGACGCCGACCACCTCGCCGGCCGGGTCGACGGCGACCCGGAGGTTCCACGGCTCGAACCCGGGGCGTCCCGACGTGGCGGCGACGAAGTCCTCGAACGGCTCGCGCTCGCGCCTGGACCACTCGAGGAACGCGTCCTCGAGCACGTCGTGCGCGGCGCGCAGCTCGCCCGGCTCGGCCGCGCGGACGACGTACCCCTCGGGCAGCTCGCGGTGCGGGATCGTCGCGCCCTCGGGCAGCTTGAGCACCCAGCTGGTCCAGCGGACGTGGTAGCCGAGGGCCTCGAGCAGCCGGTCGCCGGGCGAGCCCTGCGGGACCGGCATGCCGATCACCGACGAGCCCACCTGCCGGCCGAGGTCCTGCAGCCAGTGGGCCAGCCAGGTGCCGATCCCGCGGCCGCGGTAGGCGGGGAGCACGGCGGTGTCGGCGCGGTCGGTGCCCATCAGCTCGGCGTACGCCACGAGGGTGTCGCCGTCGAGCACGCCGACCGAGCGCGCGCCGAGGTCGTGGCTGGGCTTGGCCCAGTCACTGACGATGTCGGCCTCCTCGATGGCGACCTCGCCGATGTCCTCCTGCTCCTGGGCGGCCATGAGCACGAACACGGCGTGCGCGTCGGTCTTCTCGAGCGGTCGGGTGGTGAGGCCCTCGGGGAGGGTCGGGACGCGTGCGGGCATGGGCAGGAGTGTGCTGCCTCACGTCCCACGCTGTCGCGGGGTTATCCGCGGCTCGCGGAATGACTGTTTGCTCCGCGAGGCCCTACCGTTGTCGGGTGAGTGACGAGCAGCCCGTAGCACCCGAGCAGACCTTTGCCGACCTCGGCCTCGCGCCCGAGGTCCTCAAGGCGCTGGCGGACGTGGGTTACGAGACCCCGTCGCAGATCCAGGCCCTGACCATCCCGCCGCTGCTCGAGGGGCGCCACGTCGTCGGCCTGGCGCAGACGGGCACCGGCAAGACGGCGGCCTTCGCCCTGCCGATCCTGTCCCAGCTCGACCGCGACCAGAAGACCCCGCAGGCGCTCGTCCTCGCCCCGACCCGCGAGCTCGCGCTCCAGGTCTCGGAGGCCTTCGAGAAGTACGCCGCCCACGTCAAGGGCGTGCGGGTGCTCCCGATCTACGGCGGCCAGGGCTACGGCGTCCAGCTCTCGGCGCTGCGGCGCGGCGTGCACGTCGTCGTCGGCACGCCGGGTCGCATCATGGACCACCTCGAGAAGGGCACCCTCGACCTGAGCGAGCTGCGCTTCCTCGTCCTCGACGAGGCCGACGAGATGCTCAAGATGGGCTTCGCCGAGGACGTCGAGACGATCCTCGCCGACACCCCCGACGACAAGCAGGTCGCGCTCTTCTCCGCCACGATGCCCGCGCAGATCCGGCGCATCTCGAAGAAGTACCTCGAGGACCCCGTCGAGATCACGGTCAAGAACAAGACCACCACCTCGGCCAACATCACCCAGCGCTACCTGATCGTGTCCTACCCGCAGAAGGTCGACGCCCTCACCCGGATCCTCGAGGTGGAGAACTTCGAGGGCATGATCGTCTTCGTCCGCACGAAGAACGAGACCGAGACGCTGGCCGAGAAGCTGCGGGCGCGCGGCTACTCCGCGATGGCGATCAACGGTGACGTGCCGCAGCAGGTCCGCGAGCGCACGGTCAACCAGCTCAAGGCCGGCAAGCTCGACATCCTCGTGGCCACCGACGTGGCGGCCCGCGGCCTCGACGTGGAGCGGATCAGCCACGTCGTGAACTACGACATCCCGACCGACACCGAGTCCTACGTCCACCGCATCGGCCGCACCGGCCGCGCCGGGCGCAGCGGCGACTCGATCGCCTTCGTCACCCCGCGCGAGCGCCACCTGCTCCGCGCCATCGAGAAGGCCACCCGCCAGCCGCTGACCCAGATGCAGCTGCCGACGGTCGACGACGTCAACGCCACCCGGCTGAGCCGCTTCGACGACCAGATCACCCAGGCCCTCACCGAGCCCGAGCGCATCGACTTCTTCCGCGACGTGGTCTCCCACTACGTCAGCGAGCACGACGTGTCGGAGGTCGACGTCGCCGCCGCCCTGGCCGCGGTGATGCACGGCGAGCAGCCGCTGCTGCTCGAGCCGGAGCCGGAGCCGCGCCAGCGCTCCTTCGAGGAGCGCCCGAGCCACGGCGGCAAGGCCGACCGCGGTCCCCGCGAGTCGCGCAGCGGCGTGCCGATGGCGGCGTACCGCATCGAGGTGGGCAAGCGGCACAAGGTCGAGCCGCGCCAGATCGTGGGCGCGCTCGCCAACGAGGGCGGGCTGTCGCGCGGCGACTTCGGCTACATCTCCATCAAGCCGGACTTCTCGGTCGTCGAGCTCCCCGCCGACCTGCCCCGCGGCACGCTCGAGCGCCTCGCCGACACCCGCATCTCCGGCAAGCTCATCGACATCAAGCCCGACAACGGTCCCTTCCGCGGCCGTCCCGGCGGCGGCCACCGCAAGGGCGGCGGCTACAAGGGCAAGAACCCCCGCTGACCGGGCACGTCCTCGCGCTGACATGCGCTGAGCGGGCACTTCCTCGCGCTGAAATGCGCCGACCGGGCACTTCCTCGCGATGTACCGCGAGGAAGTGCCCGGTCAGTCGTGCGTAGGGCGAGGAAGTGCCCGGTGATCAGGCGTTCTGGATCGCCGAGACGTCGAACTCGAGCTTGATCTTCTCGGAGACGAGGACGCCGCCGGTCTCGAGAGCGGCGTTCCAGGTCAGGCCCCAGTCCTTGCGGTTGATGGTGGTCTCGCCCTCGAAGCCGACGCGCAGGTTGCCGAACGGGTCGCGGGCCGAGCCGGTGTGCTCGAACTCGACGGTGACCGGCTTGGTCACGTCCTTGATGGTCAGGTCGCCGGTGACGGCCCAGCCGCTGCCGTCGCGCTGCACGTCGGTGGAGCGGAAGGTGATGGTGGGGTAGGTCTCGGCGTCGAAGAAGTCGGCCGACCTGAGGTGGCCGTCGCGGTCGGCGCTGCCGGTCTCGATGGACGCGACGTCGATGCTGAGCTCGACCTTGGAGCTGCTGGGGGTGGCCTCGTCGATGGTGGCGGTGCCGGTGAACGCGCCGAACTGGCCACGGACCTTGGTCACCATGGCGTGGCGGGCCACGAAGCCGAGGCGGCTGTGGCTGACGTCGAGGGTGTAGTCGCCGGAGATGTCGTCGATGGCGGTGGTGGGGGCGTCGAAACCAGTGGACATGGGGAGAGCTCCTGGAGGTGGTGGTTGGTAGAACTTTCAACCACCCTAACGACCGTGGTCGCGGGTTCATTCCCGAGGGGTGCGAGATTTTGCCTGGCGCCCGACATGCAGCGAGCCGCGCCCCAGCTGGGCGCGGCTCGGGACGTGGTGGCCTGGCTCAGGCAGCCTCGGAGCGGACCGTCGAGCCCACCGACCAGCGGGCCTCCATCCGGGTGCGACCGGATGCATCCGTGACGGCCACCCAGGTGCAGACCGGGGCTCCGGTCATCGTCTGCTTGCTCATGTGACACCTCCCGTTCATCTTCTGTTCACCTACGATAACAGGTCCCCACTGGTGCACCACGTTTTCGCTGCAGATCGCGCTTGATTCCCCACCTGTGCCCCATGGCGCCTGCTTCAGCGCCGTACTTCCTCCCCCGTAAGCTCGACGCGCTGCACCGAGAACCCGGCACCCCTGCCCGATGATTCGATTCCTGCCCGAAATCGGGCAGGAAGTTGCCCTTGGGGGCGATCGGGCCGCACGATCGTCTGGTGCCCGACCCCGAGCTCGTGTCCCACGTCGTCGCCACCACGTCGCTGACGCCCGGTGAGGCGGCCCGGGTGATCGACGACGTGATCGCCTTCCACGCCCAACCCGTGGAGGAGTACGTCCGGTCGCGGCACGCCAGCCTCAAGACGTACGGCGCCAAGAACCCCGAGATCTTCGCGCGCATCGCCGAGGAGCTCCAGGCGCGCGTCGTCGCCCCTCCGGAGCTCTCCGAGCGCCAGCTGCGCCGGATCGTCTACGGATAGACCACGAGAGAACAGGAACCAGCACCCATGTGTGGAATCGTCGGCTACATCGGCCGCCAGGACGCCGCGCCGGTGGTCCTCGAGGGCCTCACCCGGCTCGAGCACCGCGGCTACGACTCGGCCGGCGTCGCCGTGATCGGCACCCGCGGTGTCCGGGTGGCCAAGCAGGCCGGACGCGTGCGCGACCTCGAGGACTCGTTGCCCAGGCGCTTCGGCGGGTCGACCGGGATCGGCCACACCCGGTGGGCGACCCACGGCCCCGCGACGGACGTCAACGCCCACCCGCACACCGACGAGCTCGGCCGCGTCGCGGTGGTGCACAACGGCATCATCGACAACTCGGCCGCTCTGCGCGCCGAGCTCACCGATGCCGGCGTGACGCTCGCGAGCGACACCGACACCGAGGTGGTCGCCCACCTCGTCGCGCGCAGCGACGCCGACACCCTGGAGGGCAAGGTGCGCGACGCCCTGCGCGCCGTGGTCGGCACCTACGGGCTCGCCGTCGTGCACGCCGACTTCCCCGACCGGATCGTGGTGGCGCGCAACGGCAGCCCGCTCGTCGTCGGAGTGGGGGACAAGGAGATGTACGTCGCCTCGGACCTCGCTGCGATCGTGCGCCACACCACGACGGTCGCGATGCTCGACGACGGCGAGATGGCGACCGTCACCGCGGCGGGCTTCAGCACCATGCGCCACCACGACCTCGCAGCCACCGGCAAGACCGCGACCGAGGTCGACATCGACGCCGAGGCCTACGAGGCCGGCGACCACGCGTCGTACATGCGCAAGGAGATCCTCGAGCAGCCGACGACGGCGCAGGCGGTGCTCCGCGGGCGGCTCGACGAGCGCTTCGGCACCGCGCACCTCGGCGGCCTCGACATGGACGCGCGGGACCTGCGCGCCGTGCGGCGGGTCAAGATCCTCGGCTGCGGCTCGGCCTACTACGTCGGCCAGATGGGCGCCGGGCTGATCGAGGAGCTGGCGCGCATCCCCGCCGACGCGGAGGCCGCCAGTGAGTTCCGCTACCGCAACCCCGTGATCGAGCCCGACACCCTCTACGTCGCGGTCAGCCAGTCGGGGGAGACCATCGACACGCTGCTCGCCGTGCAGGAGGTACGCCGCAAGGGCGGGCGCTGCGTCGGCCTGGTCAACGTCGTCGGCTCCGCCATCGCGCGCGAGTGCGACGGCGGCATCTACCTCCACGCCGGCCCCGAGGTCGCCGTGGCCAGCACCAAGGCGCTGACCAACATGTTCCTGGGGTTCGCGCTGCTCGCGCTCCAGCTGGGTCGGGTGCGCGACCTGTCCATCGCCGACGGCAAGCGCCTCGTCGCGGGGCTGGAGAGGCTCCCCGGACAGATCGAGGAGGTCCTCGCCGGCGAGGAGGAGCTGGTCGAGGTCGCGAAGTCGCTGGCCGAGGCGCGCAGCCTGTTCTTCATCGGCCGGGTGCGCGGCTTCCCGGTGGCTCGCGAGGGCGCGCAGAAGTTCAAGGAGATCAGCTACCGCCACGCCGAGGCCTACCAGACCTCCGAGCTCAAGCACGGCCCGCTCGCCCTCATCGACCCCGAGGTCCCGACGGTGGCGCTGGTCCCCCACGACGAGCTCACCGAGCGCAACGTCGGCGCGCTCCACGAGATCGACGCCCGCCAGGGTCCGCTGGTGGTCGTCACCCACGAGGAGGTCGACCTCGGCGAGGTCGGCGCACGCCGCATCGTCGTCCCCCGCAACGAGCCGGAGCTCGACCCGATCCTGCTGACCATCCCCCTCCAGCTGCTGGCGTACCACGCCGCGCTCCACCTCGGCCACGACATCGACAAGCCGCGCAACCTGGCGAAGTCGGTCACCGTCGAGTAACGGGCTCGTGCTGGTCGAGGAGTGAGGAGCGCCAGCGACGAGCCTCGAAGCCTGCGATCGGGTGTGGTTTCGAGGCTCGCTGCGCTCGCACCTCAACCACCAGGGGGCGCGCTCGCACCTCAACCACCGGGAGGGCGCGCTCGCACCTCAACCACCGGGAGGGGGAGGTCGCACCTCAACCAGCGAGGCAGTCGTGCCCGCTGGCTGCGAGCGGAGCGAGCAATGACATGGCCTGGGCGCCCCTTGC
>JAYSEC010000039.1:17968-19497 GCA_041914085.1 Nocardioides sp. | reverse complement strand
GGCTGGGTGATGATCTCCGGACCCAAGGAGCTCGCCACCGACTTCCTGGAGGGCCTCACCCTGATCGCGAACATGCGCATGTGCGCCAACGTGCCGGCCCAGCACGCGATCCAGACCGCCCTCGGCGGGTACCAGTCCATCGAGGAGCTCATCGGGCCCGGCGGGCGTTTCTACGAGCAGTCGATGCTCGCCCACCGCCTGCTCAACGAGATCCCGGGCGTCTCCAACGTGAAGCCGCGAGGTGCGCTGTACTGCTTCCCGCGCCTCGACCCCGAGGTGTACCCCATCGAGGACGACCAGGAGTTCGTCATCGACCTGCTCCGGGCGAAGAAGATCCTGGTCACCCATGGCACGGGCTTCAACTGGCCCGCGCCCGACCACTTCCGGCTCGTCACGCTCCCGGAGGCGAGCGTGCTGGAGGAGGCGATCGGTCGGATCGCGGACTTCCTGGCCACCCGCCGCTGACCGACCGGACTCCGGCCGGGTGCCGGGAGTCACGCGACGCACGTCTGGTCGGCCTCGACCCGCGTCCCTAGGCTTCGCTCCATGCGCGACGTCACCTATCCCCCGATCATCCGGACCGCCCTCACGGGCTTCAAGGCGCTCGGCCAGACGTTCCAGATGACCGGGACGGACAACGTCCCCCGCACCGGTGGCGTCCTGCTCGCCTTCAACCACGTCAGCTACCTCGACTTCATCTACGGCGGTTTCGCCGCGCATCCCTCGCGACGCCTGGTGCGGTTCATGGCCAAGCGCGAGATCTTCGACCACCCCGTCGCCGGACCCGTGATGCGCTCGATGCACCACATCGCGGTGGACCGCGGGGAAGGCGTGGCCAGCTTCCACACCGCCGTGGACTACCTGCGGCGGGGCGAGGCCGTCGGCATCTTCCCCGAGGCCACGATCTCGCGGGCCATGGAGCTCAAGGAGCTCAAGACCGGCGCCGTACGCATCGCGGCCGAGGCCGGCGTACCCCTCGTTCCTGTGATCCTCTGGGGCACCCAGCGGATGATGACCAAGGACCACCCTCGGGACTTCTCGCGCGGCAAGACCATCGCGATCACCGTCGGCGAGGCGATGCACCCCACGGGCGCCGACCCGGTCGGCGACACCGCCGAGCTGCGGCGCCGGATGAGCGCGATGCTCGTCGACACGGTGGCGGCCTACCCCGCCGACGAGCAGCCGCCCGGCTCCTGGTGGGTGCCCGCCTCGATGGGTGGCGGCGCGCCGACGCTCGAGGAGGCCGCCGCCCTCGATGCCGCGGAGAAGCGCGAGCGCGCCCGCCGCCACGCCGAAAAACACGCGAAGCGACAGGACGACAAGTAGACCTGTCGATCCGTCGACATATGTCTTTGTCGACATTTTGCGCGGTCCACCACCAGTTGGTCGAGGTTCGAGCGCACCCAGCACCCGGTGGTTGAGCTGCGACCAGCCACCACCCGGTGGTTGAGGTGCGAGCGCAGCCGCTCCCCGGTGGTTGAGGTGCGAGCGCAGCGAGCCTCGAAACCATCCGGCTCAACGGTTTCGAG
>JAYSEC010000039.1:0-17868 GCA_041914085.1 Nocardioides sp. | reverse complement strand
CTCAGATGGGGCGGTCGTCGCGGTTGCGGGGATCCATGATGTCGACGATGCGACGCAGGTCGTCCAGGCTCGCGAACTCGACGGTGATCTTGCCCTTGGCCTTGCCGAGGTCGACCTTGACGCGGGTCTCGAGCCGGTCGGAGAGACGGTCCGCGAGCTCTCCGAGCCCGGGGGCGACCGGCTTCTTCCGGACGACCCGGGGTGCGTCGTCGTCCGCCACGCCCACGGAGACGATCTCTTCCAGGCCGCGCACAGAGATGCCCTCGGCCGTCACCCGCGCTGCGAGCTTGTCCTGCAACCCGGCGTCCTCCACGGTGAGCAGCGCTCGCGCGTGGCCGGCCGACAGCACGCCGGCAGCGACGCGGCGCTGCACGGCCGGGGAGAGCTTCAGGAGTCGAAGCGTGTTGGAGATCTGCGGCCGCGACCTGCCGATGCGCTGGGCGAGCTCCTCGTGCGTGCACCCGAAGTCCTCCAGCAGCTGCCCGTAGGCGGCTGCCTCCTCCAGCGGGTTGAGCTGCGAGCGGTGCAGGTTCTCGAGCAGGGCGTCACGGAGCATGTCGGTGTCGTCGGTCTCCCGCACGATGGCGGGGATCGTGTCGCGGCCGGCCTCCTGGGACGCGCGCCACCGGCGCTCGCCCATGATCAGCTCGTAGGACTCCTCCCCCGTCTGGCGCACGACCACGGGCTGGAGCAGGCCCACCTCGCGGATGGAGTGGACGAGCTCGGCGAGCGCCTCCTCCTCGAACACCTGCCGCGGCTGGCGCGCGTTCGGGCGCACCTGGCTGATCGGGAGCTCCGCGAAGTAGGCCCCGGCCACGGTCCCGGCCACCGATGAACCGTCTCGAGCGCCCGCGTCACCGTCCACGGGGGTGCCGTTCGACGTGGACGTCGCGAGCGACACCTCGGTCTCCTCGGCCTGGGACGGCGACGGCTGGGAGGGAGCGGTGGGGATCAGCGACCCCAGGCCACGGCCGAGGCCACGACGGGGCGGGTTGGCGTTCATGCAGGGTCCTCGCAGTGGTGGTCGATCAGGGGGAACAGTCGGGACGAACCAGTCGGGAGGCTCATGCCGGCGCTCCCTTGCTGGCGATCTCCCGGGCCGCCTCGAGGTAGGAGAGCGCACCCGCCGAGGCGGGATCGTAGGTCATCACGGTCTGGCCGTACGACGGCGCCTCCGAGACCCGTACGGATCGGGGGACGGCAGTCTTCAGCACCTGGTCGCCGAAGTGACCCCGGACCTCGTCCGCCACCCCCGCTGCCAGTCGCGTGCGGGCGTCGTACATGGTGAGCAGGATCGTGGAGACGACCAGCTGGGGGTTGAGGTGCTGGCGCACCATCTCCACCGTCTCCAGCAGCTGGCCGAGGCCCTCCAGGGCGTAGTACTCGGCCTGGATCGGGATGAACATCTCCCGTCCGGCCACCAGGGCGTTGAGGGTGAGCAGGCCCAACGACGGTGGGCAGTCGACGAAGACGTAGTCGAACCGGTCGTCGCCGACATCGGCCGCGGAGCCGACGAGCGGGTGCGCCGCGATCGCCCTGGCCAGACGCTGCTCACGTGCCACGACGCTCACCAGCTCGATCTCGGCTCCGGCGAGGTCGATCGTGGCAGGCACGACCCAGAGTCCGGGGAGGTCGGCACACTCGGTCATGACGTCGGCCAACGGCTGGCCGTCCACCAGCATGTCGTACGTCGAGGGCACGCCACGGTGGTGCTCGACGCTCAGCGCCGTGGACGCGTTGCCCTGGGGGTCGAGGTCGATGACGAGCACCTTCTGGCCGAGCTGGGCCAGCCCGGCGGCGACGTTGACCGTTGACGTGGTCTTGCCGACGCCGCCCTTCTGGTTCGCCACGACGAACACGCGCGTGGCGTCGGGACGCGGGACCCCCTGGCGACGCAGCCCTCCGCTGCGCGCGAGGACGGAGTGCTGGGCGGCCTGCGCCAGCGGGGTGGCGTGGTCCGCGAAGTCCGGCCCGTCGTCGGCGATGTCGGCTGCGGTGCGTACCTGCCACGCGGGTCGTGTTTCACGTGAAACATCGGCCGGAGGGGTTTCACGTGGAACATCCGCACCATCCGCAACCTGTGGATGAACCGGTCCATCCTGTGGAGAGCCGCGCTCAGCAGGCGGGGCGGGGTCGGTGGAAAACTCCGCGCCGGACTCGCTGGCGGGTCGCCAGTCGGCATTCCCGGTGGGGCCGTCGGTCACCTCAGACACCTCTCACTGTGCTGCACGCCGAACGCGCTTCTTCTGCGTCGAGCGACGCTTGGACTCGCGGGCAAGGGGCCAACCTATCCGCGACGGATCCGCCCACGGCACCCGGACCACGGTCGTCGGGGGATCCACCACTCCGATACCCACTTCGAAGACCTCCGGAACCCCGCAGCGCCACCTGTGGAGGAAGGAGGCGGCGGCGTCGATCTCGTCCTGCGCCGACCGACCCTTCATCGCCACCAGCGCCCCGGACGGAGCGACCAGGGGCATCGACCAACCCATCAGTCGTTCCAACGGCGCGACAGCCCGGGAGGTCACGACATCGAACGTCGCCGTGCCGTGCAGGTCCTCGGCACGCCCCCGGACGACCGCCACGTGGGCGAGCCCCAGCTCGGACACGACCTCGTCCAGGAAGACCGTCCGACGCAGCAACGGCTCGACGAGGGTCATCGTCAGGTCCGGACGGGCGATGGCCAGGACGAGTCCCGGCAACCCGGCTCCCGTGCCGATGTCGCACACGGTCGCGTCCTGCGGGATCGCCTCCGACAGCACCGCCGAGTTGAGGATGTGCCGGTCCCACAGCCGTGGCGCCTCGCGCGGCCCGATCAGCCCGCGAAGCACTCCCTCGGTGGCCAGCAGGTCCGTGTAGCGCACGGCGAGGTCGAGACGGTCGGACGCGAACACCCCCCGGGCCGCTTCGGGCACGGAGGGTGTTTCACGTGAAACGTCGTCGGTCACGCGGGAAGGATCACCACGTGGCGCTTGGGCTCGGAGCCCTCCGACTCGGAGGTGAGACCGGCAGCGGCAACCGCATCGTGCACGACCTTGCGCTCGAACGCGCTCATCGGCTCGAGGGACAGCGGCTCGCCGCTCTCCCGCACCTGCGCGATCGACGTCTCCGCCAGGGCCACGAGCCGCTTGCGCTGCTCGGCTCGATGACCCCCGACGTCCAGCATGAGGCGCGACCGCTCCCCGGTCTCGCGGTACACCGCGAGGCGGGTGAGCTCCTGGAGCGCCTCGAGGACCTCGCCGTTGCGTCCGACCAGCTGGCTCAGGTCCGCGCCGCCGATCTGCACGCTCGCGCGGTCACCCTCCACGTCCATGTCCAGGTCGCCGTCGAGGTCGGCGATGTCGAGCAGCTCCTCGAGGTAGTCCGCTGCGATGTCGCCTTCGTGCTCGAGGCGCTGGATCTTGGACAGTCGCGGTGCGCCAGACGCGTCCTGCTCCTGTCCGGCCTGCTCCGTCCCGGTGGCGTCGGTCGGCTCGGTGGACTCCGTCGCGTCGGTGGCCTCGCTGTCGGTCAGCTGCTCACTCACGTTGTCTCCTGCTCTGGATCGTGTCGATCAGTACGTCGGCGCCGCTCGGGCGCCGGCTGGGATATCTGGGGTCAGCGCTTCTTCTTGTTGCGCTGGGCCTTGGTCTGGCGCTGGGGCTGCTGCCGGGTCTGCGACTTCTCGGCACGGCGGGCCTCGGCCTCGGCGGCGAGCCGCTCCTCCTCCACCTGCGCCGGCGTCTTGAGGCCCTTGCGGGCCGCCTTGGCGCGGTCGCGCTCCTCCTTGGCGTCAGCTGCCGGGGTGCCCGGGGCCGGGTTGTTCCGGATGACGTAGAACTGCTGGCCCATGGTCCACAGGTTCGACGTGGTCCAGTAGAAGAGCACGCCGACCGGGAACGCGATGCCGCCGACCGCGAAGACCACGGGAAGCACGTAGAGCAGCATCTTCTGCTGCTGCGCGTAGGGCCCCGACAGCGCGTCGGCAGGCATGTTCTTGCTCATCAGCTGGCGCTGCGTGAGGAAGGTGGTGGCCGTCATGGCCAGCACCAGGAACGCGGCGAGCACACGGACGCCGAGGTCGTCGGTGTTGAGGAAGGTGTCGGAGATCTTCGCGCCGAGGAAGACGGCGTCACCGAACTGCGTGTTGAGCTGCTCGGTCATCAGGCCGCGCTCGTGCGAGGGGTCCTTCGCCGCCTGGTCAATCAGGCGGAACAGCGCGAGGAAGATCGGCATCTGCAGCAGGATCGGCAGGCAGGACGCGAACGGGTTGGTGCCCGAGTCCTTGTAGAGCTTCATCGTCTCCTGCGCGAGACGCTCCCGGTCGTGGCCGTACTTCTTCTGCAGCTCGCGCACCTTGGGCTGGATCAGCTGCATGTTCCGGCTGGACTTGATCTGCTTGACGAACAGCGGGATCAGCGCCATGCGGATCACCAGCGTCAGCCCGATGATCGACAGCACCCACGCGGTGCCGGAGGCCTCGCCGAACAGCGCACCGAAGAGCTTGTGGAAGCCCACCAGCACCGCCGAGATGACGTAGTAGAGCGGGGCCATGATCGCGCCGCCGATGGCGCCGAAGAAGTCGAGCACTCAAGCTCCTCGAGTTGCAGGGGACTCCGCGGCCGACGCGGCACGGGAGGGAACGGGGTCGTAGCCGCCGGCGGCCCAGGGGTGGCACCGACCGATGCGACGTACGGCGAGCCAGGTGCCACGCACCGCACCGTGCTCGGTGACTGCCTCGAGGGCGTACGCCGAGCAGGTCGGGTGGTAGCGGCACACCTGGCCGTAGAGCGGGCTGATCGCGAACCGCCAGGCACGGATCAACGCGACGAGGACGTGCTTCATGACCGGCTCACGCGCTCGAGCGTACGGTCGAGGTCCGCACCCAGCGTCGCGTACGACGCCGCGGCCGCGGCGGGCAGTGCCCGGACCACGAGTGCAGCACGACCCGGAAGCTCCTCCAGCACGGGGAGGCGCTCCCGGGTCAGATGGCGAAGTCGTCTCTTCACGCGATTGCGTGTGACGGCGTTGCCCACGGCCTTGCTGACCGTGAATCCCACCTGCGGAGGGCCGGGCTCGGCGCTGGTGTCACACGCGAGGTGGACGACCAGCGTCGTCGAGCCGGCTCGTCGTCCGCCACGGACTGCCCGGCGGAAGCCGTCGCTGTCGGTCAGGCGGTTGACGGTGGAGAGCACGGCGGGCTGCCGTGAGCCCTGGCCGTCAGACGGCCAGGCTCTTGCGGCCCTTGCGGCGGCGGCTGGACAGGATGGCGCGGCCGGCGCGGGTCCGCATGCGCAGACGGAAGCCGTGCACCTTGTGACGGCGACGGTTGTTCGGCTGGTACGTACGCTTGCTCACGGCTATTTCTCCGAAGGTTTCGAGGGATGTCCACTCCACAGCGAGGTCGGTGCTGGGCCCGGTTCAGGTACTTCGGCCGGCACCGCCCGCCCACGCGGCCGCCTGGTGGCGGATCGTGGACATGCGGCACCCGTCGACACGGAGCGACCGGCCAACGGTACGCGGTGGGGAAAGAGAGGGTCAAACCCACGACGACCGTGCCCGGACCCGCCTGTGGATGACGTCTTGCCCGAGGCGACGCCCGGTTGTTACGTTCCACTTCTCCGCGGTCTGTGAAAACCACGGTTCATCCAGGGTCCGCAGCGCGCTGTGACCCGGGTCACACGGGTTCCAATTCCGCCTCTGACCTGCGCAAACGCTGGGAGGATCGCCGGGTGGAGCAGGACGGGGACCCCGGTCGCAGCGATCGGGACCATCAGTTCACAGCTTGTGGACAACTCTGTGGACTCGGGACGCGGTGACGTCTCCGGGTGTGACCTCAGACATGGAACAGCGAAGGCGGTCCGGGTGGACGACCAGCAGGTAGATCTCGGGACGGCGTGGCAGCAGATCGTCGAGGACCTCCAGCCCAACCAGCGCGCCTGGTTGCGGCCCAGCGTGCCGATGACGCTCCACGAGAACACCGCGATCATCGCCGTCCCCAACGACTTCACGCGCAACCAGCTCGAGGGCCGGCTGCGCAACCACATCGAGGACGCCCTGACCGAGGGCTTCGGTCGCGAGATCCGCATGCTCGTCACGGTCAACCCCGCCCTCGAGTCGGAGGCGCCCCCCACGATCGATGAGTCGACAGATCAATCTGTCGCTTTGTCGACAAATGATCCCGGCCCGCTCGAGCAGGCCGCGCCGGTCCTCTCCGACCCCGAGCCGACCGCGGGCCACGTGGTCCCCGGCGAGCGCCGTCCCTCCGCGCTCGAGACCCGGCTCAACCCGAAGTACACGTTCGAGACGTTCGTCATCGGCTCGTCGAACCGGTTCCCCCACGCCGCGGCCGTCGCCGTCGCCGAGGCGCCGGGCAAGGCGTACAACCCGCTCCTGGTCTACGGCGAGTCCGGGCTGGGCAAGACCCACCTGCTCCACGCGATCGGCCACTACGTCCGCAGCCTCTACAGCAACGCGAAGGTGCGCTACGTCTCCAGCGAGGAGTTCACCAACGAGTTCATCAACGCGATCCGCGACGACCGCCAGGACCGCTTCAAGCGGCGCTACCGCGACGTCGACGTGCTGCTGATCGACGACATCCAGTTCCTCGAGGGCAAGACCCAGACCCAGGAGGAGTTCTTCCACACGTTCAACACCCTCCACAACGCGAACAAGCAGATCGTGCTCACCTCCGACCGCGCTCCCAAGCGGCTCGAGGCGCTGGAGGACCGGCTGCGCAACCGGTTCGAGTGGGGGCTCATCACCGACGTGCAGCCGCCGGACCTCGAGACCCGCATCGCGATCCTGCGCAAGAAGGCGGCGATGGACCGGCTCACCGCCCCGCCGGACGTGCTGGAGTTCATCGCCTCCAAGATCCAGACCAACATCCGCGAGCTCGAGGGCGCCCTCATCCGGGTGACGGCGTTCGCCAACCTCAACCGCCAGGAGGTCGACATGACCCTGGCCGAGATCGTGCTCAAGGACCTGATCCCCGAGGGTGGCGAGCCGGAGATCACCCACGCGCTGATCATCGCCCAGACCGCCGCCTACTTCGGGGTGTCCCTCGAGGACCTCACCGGGCCCTCCCGCGGCCGGCACCTGGTGATGGCCCGCCAGATCGGGATGTACCTCTGCCGCGAGCTCACCAGCATGTCGCTGCCGCAGATCGGCCGGGAGTTCGGCGGTCGCGACCACACCACGGTGATGTACGCCGACCGCAAGATCCGCCAGCTGCTCGCCGAGCGACGCGCGGTGTTCAACCAGGTCAGCGAGCTCACCAACCGGATCAAGATGCAGGCACGCCAAGCCTGACCCTGTCGTGCGGCGACGCCCCGCGCGTCGCGTGTGGAGAACATGTGATTCGGTCCGGCGCTTCGTCCCCAGCCCCTGTGCACTCGCCGGGACGAACCACACGAATCCTCGTGCCGTCCACACGGCAGCACGGTGCGCCCCCACCGCGTCCACACGTGTCGTTCACAGACTCCGGCGGCCCTGACCTGCACAAACGCGAGTTCTCCACAGTTTCCACCGACCCTATGACCACTACGAACCTCAAGACTGGTCCGATCTCCCACGAACACCGAACAGCCCCACCTCTGGGGAGAACCCTCCCGCCGTGTCGGGAGCGCGTGGCAGGATGCTCATCCCACGCGCCTGTGCGCGTCTTCTTGTCTGCCTGCTGACCTGCCCTCACCGCACCACCTCTCCCCGAGGAGACCCTTGTGAAGTTCCGCGTCGAACGCGACGTCTTCGCCGATGCCGTCGCCTGGGCTGCCCGCAGCCTGCCGGTCCGTCCCAGCTCGCCCGTGCTGGCGGGCCTGCTGATCGAGGCGAGCGACGCGGGCTTGGTGCTCTCGACCTTCGACTACGAGACCTCCGCTCGCGCGACGCTGACCGCCGAGGTCAACGACGAGGGCAAGGCGCTCGTCAGCGGCCGCCTGCTCGCCGACATCTGCCGGAGCCTGCCGGCCAAGCCGGTCGAGCTCACCCTCGACGGCCCCCGCGTCTCGCTCACCTGCGGCTCCGCGCGCTTCAGCCTCCAGACCATGCCGGTCAGCGACTACCCGACGCTGCCGGAGATGCCGTCGGCCACCGGCACCGTCTCGAGCGCCGACTTCGCCCACGCGGTGGCCCAGGCCGTCACCGCCGCCGGTCGCGACGACATGCTCCCGGTGCTCACCGGCGTGCGGATCGAGATCGACGGCTCCACCATGGCGCTGCTCGCCACCGACCGGTTCCGTCTCTCGCACCGCGAGCTGACCTGGAACCCGCAGTCCCCCGACGAGTCGGTGGCCGCGCTGGTCCCCGCCAAGGTGCTCGGCGACACCGCCAAGTCGCTGACCTCGGGTGCCGAGGTCACCATCGCGCTGAGCTCGAGCGGCGCCGGCGAAGGCCTCATCGGCTTCGAGGGCACCGGTCTCGGCGGCGTCCGTCGTACGACGACCCGGTTGCTCGACGGGGAGTTCCCCAAGGTGCGCTCGCTGTTCCCCGCCGAGCACCTCACCGTCGCCAAGGTCAACAAGGCCGAGCTCATCGAGACGGTCAAGCGCGTGGCGCTGGTGGCCGAGCGCAACACGGCCGTCCAGATGAAGTTCGGCGACCACCAGATCGTCCTCGACGCCGGCTCCGGCGACGAGGCGATGGCCACCGAGGCCGTCGACGCCGAGATCACTGGTGACGACCTGACGACCGGCTTCAACCCGCAGTTCCTCCTCGACGGCCTGACCGCCATCGACGGGGAGTTCGTGGACCTGGCCTTCACCCAGGCGACCAAGCCGGTCGTCATCTCCGGCACCGACGCCGACGACGACGCGAACTCCTTCCGCTACCTCCTGATGCCGCGCCGCCTGCTGAGCTGACCGCGCCGGGAACAGCGCGGTCGCTGGCTCGTCCTGGCTGATTCCGCTCAGGCTAGGCTCGCGCACATGGACATCGGACTCATCGGCCTCGGCAAGATGGGCGGCAACATGCGCGAGCGCATGCGCCGCGCCGGACTCACGGTGGTCGGCTACGACCGCAACCCCGACGTCAGCGACGTCGAGTCGCTCGAGTCGCTGGTCGAGGCGCTCCCGAGCCCGAAGGTCGTGTGGGTGATGGTGCCCGCCGGCGAGCCGACCCGGGCCACCGTGAAGGAGCTCGCCGGTCTCCTCGAGGAGGGCGACGTGGTGGTCGACGGTGGCAACTCGCGATGGACCGACGACATCGCCAACGCCGAGCTGCTCGCCGCGAAGGGCATCGGCTACGTCGACTGCGGCGTCTCCGGCGGGGTGTGGGGCCTGGAGAACGGCTACGCCCTGATGTACGGCGGCGACCCGGACCACATCGCCAAGGTGCAGCCGGCCTTCGACGCCCTCAAGCCCGAGGGCGACTTCGGCTCGGTCCACGCCGGCAAGGTGGGCGCCGGTCACTTCTCCAAGATGGTCCACAACGGCATCGAGTACGCCATCATGCAGGCGTACGCCGAGGGGTGGGAGCTGCTCGAGGCGGCCGAGATGACCGAGAATGTGACCGAGGTCTTCCGGTCCTGGCGCGAGGGCACCGTCATCCGCTCGTGGCTGCTCGACCTCATGGTCAACGCGCTCGACGACGACCCCGGTCTGAGCAAGATCGCCGGCTACGCCGAGGACTCCGGCGAAGGACGGTGGACCGTCGAGGCCGGCATCGAGCACGCCGTCGCAACCCCCGCCATCACCGCGGCCCTCTACGCCCGCTTCGTCTCCCGGCAGGACGACTCGCCGACGATGAAGGCGGTCGCGGCGATGCGCAACCAGTTCGGTGGGCACGCCGTGCGCTCGTCCGCGCCCAAGGGCGGCGACGCGGAGGGCGCCACGGGCGCGGAGCAGTCCGAGACCGCCAAGCAGGCCGGCGCGGGCTCCGAGCGGGAGCCGGGCGAGAGCTAGGCATGACGTGCACGTCGCGCACCTGACCCTGCACGACTTCCGCTCCTACGCCGACCTCGACGTCGCCCTGGAGCCGGGGGCCACGGCCTTCATCGGCCGCAACGGCCAGGGCAAGACCAACCTCGTCGAGGCGATCGACTACCTCTCCCGCCTCTCGTCGCACCGCGTCGCCACCGACACACCCCTCGTGCGGGCCGGCGCCGACCAGGCGATCGTGCGTGCCTCGGTGGTCAAGGACGGGCGTACGGCGTTGCTCGAGGTCGAGCTCAACCCGGGACGCGCCAACCGGGCGCGCATCAACCGCTCGCCCCTTCCCCGGCCGCGCGAGCTGGTCGGACTGGTGCGCACCGTCGTGTTCGCACCCGACGACCTGACCCTCGTCAAGGGCGACCCCTCCGACCGCCGCAAGCTCCTCGACGACCTGCTCGTCCTGCGCGTCCCGCGGCTGGCCGGCGTCCGGGCCGACTACGACCGGATCCTCAAGCAGCGCAACAGCCTGCTCAAGACGGCCGGGATCGCGCGCGGCGGCTCGCGCGACGCCGCGATGTCGACCCTCGAGATCTGGGACGACAACCTCGCCCGTGTCGGTGCCGAGCTCCTGGGAGCCCGGCTCCAGCTCGTCGAGGACCTGCGCCCCTACCTCGGCAAGGCCTACGAGGCGGTCGCACGGGGTGCCAGCCGGGACGACGCGGACCTCGAGTACCGCGCGAGCATCGACCTCGCCGGCACCGACGACCTGCCGGGCCAGCTGCTCGACGCGATCGCGGCGAAGCGCAAGGACGAGCTCGACCGGGGCGTCTCCCTGGTCGGCCCGCACCGCGACGAGCTGCTCCTGACCCTCGGCACGGGTCCCGATCCCGGGGACCTGCGCCTGCCCGTGAAGGGGTATGCCTCGCACGGCGAGTCCTGGTCGTTCGCGCTGGCGCTGCGCCTGGCGTCGTACGACCTGCTGCGCGCCGACGGCGACGACCCGATCCTCGTGCTCGACGACGTGTTCGCCGAGCTCGACGGCGAGCGCCGCAACCAGCTGGCCCAGCTCGTCGCCGGGGCCGAGCAGGTGCTGGTCACCGCCGCCGTGGCTGCCGACGTCCCCGACGCGCTGCAGGGCGCACGGTTCCTCGTCGCCGACGGGCAGGTGACCCGTGACGCCTGAGCCGCACGACCGGGTCGAACCCGGCGGCACCGGCGACACCGACGCCGCCGCCACCCCCGACCGCGCCGCGACCGCGGACCCGCCGCTCGAGCACCAGCCCGACGGCCTCGACCTGGCCCGGGCCGCTGCCCGGGCGGCCGCGGCGAGCCCGGGGACACCGGCGAAGCGACGGACGCCGTCGTCGGCCCGCCGTCGTACGACCGCGAAGGCGTCGGGCGCGCGGCCCGACGACCGTGACCCGCAGCTCCTCGAGACCGCACTGGGACGGTTGGTCGCGCAGCACGGGTGGGAGCTCGACCTCAAGGTCCAGGGCGTGTTCGGCCGGTGGGCCGAGCTCGTCGGCGAGGAGGTCGCCGCCCACTGCACGCCGGAGTCCTTCGCCGACGGCCGGCTCGTGGTGCGCACCGACTCCACCGCGTGGGCCACCCAGCTCAAGCTGCTCGCCCCCACCGTCGTACGTCGGCTCAACGAGGAGCTCGGCCACGGCACCGTCGCCCTCATCGACGTGCTCGGCCCGCACCTGCCGACGTGGACCAAGGGCCGCCTCTCCAGCCGCGACGGCCGCGGGCCGCGCGACACCTACGGCTGAGGCGCGATCTGCCGATCTGGGAGCCGTCCGGACGTATGGGGACCCATCGCTCCCCCTGTTCGGCCCTGTGAACCGGCCTCGCGAGGCCGCTGAGGGCACATTTTCGTGCAGATCCCTCCCCAGGCCGGGGTGTGTCCTTCGTTCCTGGGGCGCTGGCGGGTAGTATGAGGGAACGAGTCGCACGTCGTGTTGCCACCGCAACCGCAGCGACTCGACTCATGTCGACCGTCCGCGGTGAGAGATCCGGGACGACGAGAAGAAGGCCGTGCCTTGAGCGAAGAGAAGCCCGAGTTCAACGCAGCTCCGACCCCCGATTCCGCTCCTGACCCACAGCCCACCGACGCTCCCGCCGACGCACCGTCCGAGGCCGATCGCGCCGCCGCGCTCGCCGAGGCGGTCGAGGCCGCCGAGGAGGAGGTGGAGAAGCGGTCCAGCACCGCGGTCGACGCCGGCACCGAGTACGACGCCTCGGCCATCCAGGTGCTCGAGGGGCTCGAGGCCGTGCGCAAGCGCCCGGGCATGTACATCGGGTCGACCGGCGAGCGGGGCCTGCACCACCTGATCTGGGAGATCGTGGACAACGGCGTCGACGAGGCGCTGGCCGGCTACGCGACCAAGATCTCGCTCACCCTCCAGGCCGACGGCGGCGTGCGCGTCGAGGACAACGGCCGCGGCATCCCGACCGACACCGCGCCCGGGCAGGACATGCCGGCCCTCACCATGGCGCTGACGATGCTCCACGCGGGCGGCAAGTTCGGCGGCGGCGGCTACAAGGTCTCCGGCGGCCTGCACGGCGTCGGCGTCTCGGTGGTCAACGCCCTGTCGACGCGCCTCGTCGCGGAGGTCAAGAACCGCGGCCACCTGTGGCGCCAGTCCTTCCAGCTCGGCGTGCCCGACGCCGACCTCGAGCAGGTGCGACCCCTGGAGGACGGCGAGGGCACGGGCACGACCGTGACCTGGTACGCCTCCGACGACATCTTCGAGCACACCAACTACAACCTCGAGACGATCACCTCGCGGCTGCGCGAGATGGCCTTCCTCAACAAGGGCGTCGAGTTCGTGGTGCGCGACGAGCGCGCCGACGCCGAATCGCGCGTCGACGCCGTCGAGGACGACACCATCGACAACACGGTCGACAACGCCGGCCACGACGCCATCAAGCGCGCCGAGACCGGCGGCCTCGAGCAGGTCTTCAAGTACGACCGCGGCCTCGTCGACTACGTCGAGCACCTCAACCGCCGCAAGACGGTGGCCAACGCGACCGTGATCTCCTTCGAGGCCGAGACCGCCGAGGGCGCGAGCGGGCAGCACATGAGCCTCGAGGTCGCGATGCAGTGGAACACCAGCTACACCGAGTCGGTCCACACCTTCGCCAACAACATCAACACCCACGAGGGCGGCACCCACGAGGAGGGCTTCCGCGCGTCGCTCACCTCGCTCGTCAACAACTGGGGCGAGGAGTGGGGCCTGATCAAGAAGAAGGAGGACCGGGTCTCGGGCGACGACATCCGCGAGGGCCTCACCGCGATCATCTCGATCAAGCTCGGCGAGCCGCAGTTCGAGGGCCAGACCAAGACCAAGCTCGGCAACACCGAGGCCAAGGGCTTCACCCAGCGGATCATGAACGACCAGCTCGGCGCCTGGTTCGAGCAGAACCCGGCCGAGGGCAAGGAGATCGTGCGCAAGTCGCAGGCCGCGGCCAACGCCCGGATCGCGGCCCGCAAGGCGCGCGAGCTGGCCCGCAACCGCAAGGGCCTCCTCGGCGGCGGTGGCCTGCCCGGCAAGCTCAGCGACTGCCAGTCGACCAACCCGGCCGAGTGCGAGGTCTTCATCGTCGAGGGCGACTCGGCCGGCGGCTCGGCCCGCCAGGGCCGCGACCCCCGCATCCAGGCGATCCTCCCGATCCGCGGCAAGATCCTCAACGTCGAGAAGGCACGCATCGACAAGGTGCTCGCCAACACCGAGGTCCAGGCGATCATCTCCGCGCTCGGCACGGGCATCCACGAGGAGTTCAGCCTCGAGAAGCTGCGCTACCACAAGGTCGTGATGATGGCCGACGCCGACGTCGACGGCCACCACATCAACACCCTGCTGCTGACGCTGCTGTTCCGGTTCATGAAGCCGCTCATCGAGCACGGCTACGTCTACATGGCGCAGCCGCCGCTCTACCGCCTGCGCTGGAACAAGCCGGCCGAGCACGAGTTCGTCTACTCCGACGCCGAGCGCGACGCGCTGCTCGCCGACGGCCAGGCCCAGGGCAAGAAGCTCCCCAAGGAGAACCCGGTCCAGCGCTACAAGGGTCTCGGCGAGATGAACGCCGACGAGCTGTGGGAGACCACCATGGACCCCGACGCCCGCCTGATGAAGCAGGTCACGCTCGAGGACGCCGCCCAGGCCGACGAGATCTTCTCGGTGCTCATGGGCGAGGACGTCGAGCAGCGCCGCTCGTTCATCCAGCGCAACGCCAAGGACGTTCGATTCCTGGATATCTAGGCATCTACCCGCAGCCCTAGACATTCCTAGAACGCCAGAGAGAAGCCACGAATGACTGAGATCCCCACCGACACCACCGGCGGCCCGGGCGACGGCGGCAGCGACGACCGCGTGCAGCCCATCGAGCTGCAGACCCTCATGCAGCAGTCCTACATCGACTACGCGATGACGGTCATCGTCGGGCGCGCGCTGCCCGACGTGCGCGACGGGCTCAAGCCGGTGCACCGCCGCATCCTCTACGCGATGTACGACGGTGGCTACCGCCCCGACCGCGGGTTCTCGAAGTGCTCGCGCGTCGTCGGCGACGTCATGGGTCAGTACCACCCGCACGGCGACTCGGCGATCTACGACACCATGGTGCGCCTCGCGCAGCCGTGGGTGCTGCGCGCGCCGCTCATCAACGGCCAGGGCAACTTCGGCTCGCCGGGCAACGACTCCGCCGCGGCCATGCGGTACACCGAGTGCCGGATGGCGCCGCTGGCCATGGAGATGGTGCGCGACATCGACGAGGACACCGTCGACTTCCGCCCCAACTACGACGGCCGCTCGCAGGAGCCGACGATCCTGCCCTCGCGCTTCCCCAACCTGCTGGTGAACGGCTCGGCCGGCATCGCGGTCGGCATGGCCACCAACATCCCGCCGCACAACCTGCGCGAGATCGCCGAGGGCGCGGTGTGGGCGCTGGAGCACCCCGACGCCACCAAGGAGGAGCTGCAGGACGCGCTGGTCGAGCGGATCAAGGGCCCCGACTTCCCCAACGGTGCGCTGATCGTGGGCCGCCAGGGGATCGAGCAGGCCTACCGCACCGGACGCGGGTCCATCACCCAGCGCGCCGTCGTCGAGATCGACGAGGACGCCAAGGGCCGCGTGATGCTCGTGATCAGCGAGCTCCCCTACATGGTCAACCCCGACAACCTGGCGCTGAAGATCGCCGAGCTCGCCGACTCCGGCAAGATCCAGGGCATCTCCGACGTGCGCGACGACACCAGCTCGCGCACCGGCCAGCGCCTGGTCATCATCCTCAAGCGCGACGCCGTCGCCCGGGTCGTGCTCAACAACCTCTTCAAGCACACCGAGCTGCAGTCGAACTTCTCGGCCAACATGCTGGCCCTCGTCGACGGCGTGCCGCGCACGCTGCCGATCGACCAGTTCATCTCGCACTGGGTCACCCACCAGATCGAGGTCATCCAGCGGCGTACCCGCTTCCGCCTCGCCGAGGCCGAGCGCCAGGCCCACATCTACCGCGGCCTGGCCAAGGCGCTCGACGCGCTCGACGAGGTGATCGCCCTCATCCGGCGCAGCCCCGACGTGGAGGAGGCCCGCTCCGGGCTGATGAGCCTGCTGGAGATCGACGAGATCCAGGCCAACGCCATCCTCGAGATGCAGCTGCGCCGCCTCGCCGCCCTCGAGCGCCAGAAGATCATGGACCGCCTCGCCGAGCTCGAGCGCGTCATCGCCGACCTCGAGGACATCCTGGCCAACGAGGCCCGCCAGCGGCAGATCGTCTCCGACGAGCTCACCGAGATCGTCGACAAGTACGGCGACGACCGGCGCACCCAGATCATCGCCGCCGACGGTGACCTCTCGATGGAGGACCTGATCCCCGACGAGGACCTCGTCGTGTCGATCACCCGCGGCGGCTACGCCAAGCGCACCCGTGCCGACCAGTACCGGCTGCAGAAGCGCGGCGGCAAGGGCGTGCGCGGCGCCACGCTCCGCGGCGACGACGTGGTGCAGCACTTCATCGCGACCACCAACCACCACTGGCTGCTGTTCTTCACCACGGCCGGTCGCGTCTACCGCACCAAGGCCTACAACCTGCCCGAGGCGGCGCGCGACGCGAAGGGCGGCCACGTCGCCGGCCTGCTGAGCTTCCAGCCCGACGAGGACATCGCCCAGGTGCTCGCGATCCGCGACTACGACCAAGCCCCGTACCTCGTGCTCGCGACCCGCACCGGGCTGGTCAAGAAGACCAAGCTCGGCGACTACAACAGCCCGCGCCAGGCCGGCGTCATCGCGATCAACTTCCGCGAGGACGACGACGAGCTGATCGGGGCCGAGCTGGTCAACGAGGACGACGACATCCTGCTGGTGTCCCGCAAGGGCCAGTCGATCCGGTTCAAGGCCGACGACGAGCAGCTGCGGCCGATGGGCCGCGCGACCGGCGGCGTGCGGGGCATGAAGTTCCGCGACGGCGACTCGCTGCTGTCGATGTCGGTCATCCGCGCCTCGCAGGTCGCCGCCGAGGAGGCCGTCGAGGGCGACGCGGCCGACTCCGACGAGGTGAAGGAGCAGTACGTCTTCACCATCACCGACGGTGGCTTCGCCAAGCGCAGCCGGATCAGCGAGTACCGCCTGCAGTCGCGCGGCGGCATCGGCATCAAGGCGATGTCGCTGGCCAACGAGGACCGCGGCGGACTGGTCGGTGCGTTCATCGTCGAGGAGGACGACGAGGTCCTCTCGATCACCAGCGGTGGACAGGTCGTCCGCAGCCCCATCGACGCGAACTTCCGGCCCACCGGCCGCTCGACCATGGGGGTGAAGTTCGTCTCGCCCAAGTCCGGCGACACCGTCGCCGTGGTCGCCCGGTCGGTCGAGGCGAAGGTGACCGAGGAGGCCGAGGAGCAGGCCGCCGAGGGTGCCGCGGAGGTCGAGGCCGGCGCCCGTGAGGCCGCCGCGGAATCGCCCGACGTGGTCGACGGTGCAACAATCGAGGGTCAGGACGCAGTCGAAGCGCCTGCCGAGACCACCGACGAGAACACCGAGGAGTGATCCATGTCGGACCGCACCGCGTCCAGCTCTCGTGAGGCAACCCGTCGTACGTCGGCGTCCGAGCCTGCGCGCAGGTCGTTCACCGAGCGGGTGCAGGACACCTTGTCGAGCGCCGCCGAGGAGCACCGCGCCAACGCGGGTCCCGGTGCCGGCCCGAAGGGCCGTCGCTCCCGCACGCCCGGTCGCCAGCCGCGGCGCGCCCGGCTGCGGCTCACGCGCATCGACCCGTGGTCGGTCATGAAGACGGCGTTCCTGCTCTCCGTGGCCTTCGGTGTGGTCACCTTCGTGGCGATCTTCATGGTGTGGTCCGTGCTCGGCGCCGCCGGCGTCTGGGACTCGATCAACTCCGCGGTCGCCAGCATCGTCGAGGGTGACAGCGGCACCTCGACCTTCGACGTGACCGACTACGTCGGCATGTCACGTGTGCTCGGCTTCACGCTCCTGGTCTCGGTGGTCGACGTCGTCCTGCTCACCGCGATCGCCACCCTGACGGCGTTCCTCTACAACCTCGCGGCCGCCCTGCTCGGCGGCATCGAGGTCACCCTCGCCGAGGACGAGAAGTGAGCTGACCCCCTCGATTGGCAACGGTCGAGGCGGGTCAGGTAATCTTCGGCGTCGCCGCTCGTGCGGCAGTGCGGGCCTATAGCTCAGACGGTTAGAGCGCTTCCCTGATAAGGAAGAGGTCACAGGTTCAAGTCCTGTTAGGCCCACTCCATCCCCCTCTCGACACCGTGATCTCGAGGAGAGTTCCCATGAAGAAGCTCCTGCTGGTCCTGCTGGCTGCCGCCGGCGCGGCGTTCGCGAAGAAGAAGATGGACGAGGGGAAGAACGAGCAGGCCCTCTGGGCCGAGGCCACCGACAACGTCGACAGGGCCTGACCCTCCCGGCGCGCATCGCGCCGACCCGATCGCTCGACACGGGGCCTTGGCGCAATTGGTAGCGCACCTGCTTTGCAAGCAGGGGGTTAGGGGTTCGAGTCCCCT
>JAYSEC010000038.1:4163-20267 GCA_041914085.1 Nocardioides sp. | reverse complement strand
GGTTGCGCAGGAACATCTCGAGCAGCTCGAACTCCTTGAGCGGCAGCCGCTGCTCGGTGCCGTCGACGGTGACGACGTGGCGCTCGACGTCCATGCGCACCGGGCCGGCCTCGAGGGTGTCGGGCATCAGGTCGGGCTCCTGGCCGCGGCGCAGGACCGCGCGAATCCGGGCGACCAGCTCCCGGGGGGAGTAGGGCTTGGTGACGTAGTCGTCGGCGCCGAGCTCGAGCCCGACGACCTTGTCGACCTCGTCGTCCTTCGCGCTGACCATGATCACCGGCGTCGAGGACGACTGGCGGATCTGGCGGCACACCTCGGTGCCCGGGACGCCGGGCAGCATCAGGTCGAGCAGCACGATGTCGGGGCCGAACCGGTCGAACTCGGTGAGGGCGGTGTTGCCGTCGGCCGCGATCGCCACCTCGTAGCCCTCCTTGCGGAGCATGTAGGCGAGGGCGTCGCTGTAGCTCTCTTCGTCCTCGACGACGAGTACCCGGGTCATGAACTGATCTCCTGCTGGTCTCTGCTGGTGGGTTCGGGGGTCCGCGGCTCGGGCTTCGGCGGCACGACGACCTCCACGGGCGTCGTGGTGCGGCCGGGGCCGGGCTGGGAGTTGCGGGGGAGGGTGAGGGTGAAGGTCGAGCCCTGGCCCTGCACCGACCACACGGCGATGTCGCCCCCGTGCGTCGCGGCCACGTGCTTGACGATCGCCAGGCCGAGGCCGGTCCCGCCGGTGGACCGGTGCCGGGCCGGGTCGACGCGGTAGAAGCGCTCGAAGATCCGGTCGATGTCCTCCGCCGGGATGCCGATGCCCTGGTCGACGACTGAGATCTGCACCTGCTCGCCCTCGGAGCGGGTGGTCACCACGACCCGGGAGCCCTGGTTGGAGTAGGCCACCGCGTTGGCGACCAGGTTGCTGACGGCCGCGCCGATCTGCTCCTGGGAGCCGAAGACCTCGAGGCCGTGCTCGCCGCGGGACTCCACGGTGATGTCCTTGGCCGCTGCCTCCATGGCGCTGGTGTCGACCGCGGTGGCGACCGCGGCGTCGAGGTCGACCATCACCGGGGTCTCGAGCGGGTCGTGGCCCTGCAGGCGTGAGAGCTCGATGATCTGCTGCACGAGGCGGGAGAGCCGGTCGCTCTCGGTGAGCATCCGGTTCGCGAAGCGCTGGACGGCCTCGGGGTCGTCGGCTGCGTCGGTGACGGCCTCGGCGAGCAGCCGGATGGCCCCGACGGGCGTCTTGAGCTCGTGGCTGACGTTGGCCACGAAGTCGCGTCGCACGGCCTCCACCCGCCGCTCGCGGGTCTGGTCCTCGACGAGGGCCAGCACCAGACGCGCGCCGAGGGGCGCCACGCGCGCGGTCAGGGTGCGCACGGTGCTGCCGTCCTGGGCGGGCAGGTCGAGCTCGCTCTCCCGGATCTGGCCGTCGCGCCGCACCTGGGCGATGAGGTCGAGCAGCTCCGGCACCAGCACCTCGTTGCCGCGCACCAGGCCGAAGGCGTACGCCGGCGCCGACGCCTTGAGGACGTGGTCGGACGCGTCGACGACCACCGCGCTGGAGCGCAGGATGCTGAGGACGGCGGCGACGCCCGCCTGCACGACGGGCTCCTCGACCGCCGGCATGGTGTGCCGCTGGCGGTCGCTGATGTGCCAGGCGAGCACGGCACCCCCGGCCACGACGGCCCCGATGATCGCGGCCAACCCGGCCTGCATCGTCGGATCCACGCTCACATCGTACGCATCGGGCACGCGCGAGCAGCCCTGACGGACGCCCGGCCCCGAGTGTTCACGCGCCGTTCATCGGGTACGCACATCTGTTCGCTTCGGCTGCCTACAGTGCCGGCATGCGTGAGGCTTTCCACGACCAGCTCGACGGCATCTTCGCCGACCTGTCCGAGATCTGCGGCCAGGTCGAGATCGCCGTACGAGAGGCCACCAAGGCACTGATGACCGGCGACGTGCACACCGCCGACCAGGTGATCAGCGGCGACAAGGCGATCGACGACGCCCGGGAGCGGGTCGACGACACCTCCTTCGCCCTGCTGTCGCTGCAGCAGCCGGTCGCCGGCGACCTGCGGATGATCGTGTCCGCGCTGCGCATGGTCAGCGAGCTCGAGCGGATGGGCGACCTGTCGGTCCACGTCGCCAAGATCGCCCGGCTCCGGGTGCCCGCCGTCGCGGTGCCCGACGAGCTGCGCCCGACGATGGAGCAGATGGCCCGGACCGCGGAGGACATGGTGCGCCGGGTGCGCAGCATCATCGTCGACCGCGACGTCGAGGCCGCCATCGAGCTCGGTCGCGACGACGAGGTCATGGACCAGCTCCGGCGCCGCAGCTTCACCGAGCTGCTCTCGACCGACTGGCAGCACGGCGTGGAGGCCGCGGTCGACGTCGCCCTGCTCGGTCGCTACTACGAGCGCATCGCCGACCACGCGGTGTCGGTCGCCAACCGCGTCGTCTTCGTCGTCACCGGCGAGGTCCCGGCGCGCGACTGACGGAGGCCGCCGGGTCGGGTGCTACCGACCCTGGTTCGCCACGGCGGCGGCTGCCTCGGCGGCGGCCTCCGGGTCGAGGTACTCGCCACCGGCGACGGTGGGCGCGAGCGACTCGTCGAGGCGGTAGACCAGCGGCATCCCCGTCGGGATGTTGAGCGCCGCGATGTCCTCGTCGGAGATGCCGTCGAGGTGCTTGACCAGCGCGCGCAGGCTGTTGCCGTGGGCGGCGACCAGCACCGTCCTCCCCGACTGGAGGTCGGGCACGATCTCGGCCTCCCAGTAGGGCAGGAAGCGGGCGATGACGTCCTTGAGGCACTCGGTGCGCGGCATCTCCTCGCCGAGGTCGGCGTAGCGCGGGTCGCCGGCCTGGGAGTACTCGTCGGAGTCGTCGAGCGGTGGCGGCGGGGTGTCGAAGGAGCGGCGCCAGAGCATGAACTGCTCCTCGCCGTACTGCTCGAGCGTCTGCTTCTTGTCCTTGCCCTGGAGGGCGCCGTAGTGGCGCTCGTTGAGGCGCCAGGACCGCTTCACCGGGATCCAGTGGCGGTCGGCGGCGTCGAGGGCCAGGGCCGCGGTGTTGATGGCGCGCCGCTGCAGGGACGTGTGGACCACGTCGGGCAGCACGCCGGACTCGCGGATCAGCTGGCCCCCGCGGACCGCCTCGCGCTCACCCTTCTCGGTGAGCGCGACGTCGACCCATCCGGTGAACAGGTTCTTGGCGTTCCACTCGCTCTCGCCGTGGCGGAGCAGGACCAGCGTGTAGGTCATGACGCGTCCATGCCTTCCCAGTAGCCGAAGTCGTCGGCCACCACGGGGACCTCCATGGTGACCCGCTCGCCGTTGCCGAAGTCGAGCGCCAGCGGCACGAAGTCGCCGGCGGTGAAGTCGCCCGTGACCACCACCTCGGCGGCGGGGTCGGCCAGGTTGACCAGGCCGCCGGCCGGGATCGTGATCGGGTCGAACTCGGCGGCCTCGATCGAGGCGCCCTCGTCGCCGGAGACGCCGGTGAAGGTCTGCTCGGCGTCGGGGTCGTTGTTGGACAGCGAGGCCACGAAGGTGCCCGAGCCCTCCGACGCCGACACGACCACGGCGGACAGGACGTCGACGCCGCCCTCGCGGTTGTTGGCACCGCCGGCGGGCGTGTAGTCACGGTCGGTCGCGTAGTCGAATCCGCACGAGGACAGCGGCACGGCGAGCGCGAGGAGGGCCGCGGCGGTCGCGAGAGGTCGAAGCTGCATGGCCCACAGCCTAGCGTCGGCTCAGGTCAGCCCGACGCTCCGCCCTGCGATCAGGATGCCGACCACCACGAGGGCCGTGAACACCCCCGCCGCGACCAGCAGGCGAGGGGTGCCGATGCGCAGTGCGAGCAGCAGCGGGAGCGAGCGCTCGCCGGCCTCGTGGTCCGCCACGAGGCCCGGCAGGGCGACCAGCAGGTGCACGCCGAGCCCCAGGGCGGCGGCGAGGGCGACCATCGCCGTCGTGGGCGGGGTCGACGTGCCGACGCCACCCCATCCGCCGTACGCCAGGAAGGCCGGGTAGAGGGAGAAGCTCGCCATCCACGGCAGGAACGACAGCGGGCGGGCGTGGAGGAACCGGTCGCCCACCGCGGACACCACGAGCAGGGAGAGGTACGCCAGCCCGGCGCTGCGGCCGTGGGCCACCGCGAGGGGTACGACGAGCAGCACCGCGCAGGTGAGCGCGAACCACACCGTGCCCGGGTCCAGCCGTCCGGTGCTCAGCGGCTTGCCGGGCCGCTCGCGCTGGTCGCGTCCGCGGTCGGCCAGGTCGTCGGCCCAGCCGAGCAGCGACTGCCCGACCAGCACCGTCGCGGCGACCAGGCCGACCTCGCGCAGCGGGCGACCGGCGACGGCCGCCGCTGCGGCCAGGGCGGCCGCGGTGGCGAGTGCCTGGCGCGGGTGCGCGGCGCGGAGGAGGAGCAGCGCAGGGGGCGTCGGCATGGGCCGCAGTATGTCCCACGGGGTGCCTCGCGACCCGGGTCGCACCACAGCAACGTGCCATCTGTCAAGCCCGGATGTGGCCTCTGACCTGCGCAAACGCCGCGGGAGCCGATTCGAACCCGTGTTAGAATGGACACCTAGGAAGGGGAACTGAACATATGACTTTCACCGTCGGCGAAACGGTCGTCTATCCCAATCACGGGGCCGCGGTCATCGAGGACATCGAGATGCGGAAGATCAAGGGAGAGGACCGGCAGTACCTCGTCCTCAGGATCGTCGCACAGCAGGATCTGGTCGTTCGCGTCCCGGCCTGCAACCTCGACCTCGTCGGCGTCCGTGACGTCGTCGACAAGGAGGGCCTCGACCGCGTCTTCGACGTGCTGCGCGCGGCCCACGTCGAGGAGCCGACCAACTGGTCGCGCCGCTACAAGGCCAACCTGGAGAAGCTGCACTCCGGTGACGTCATGAAGGTATCCGAGGTCGTGCGCGACCTCTGGCGCCGCGAGCGCGACCGGGGCCTGTCGGCGGGCGAGAAGCGGATGCTGGCCAAGGCGCGCCAGATCCTGGTCTCCGAGCTGGCCCTCGCGGAGAAGACCAACGAGGACAAGGCCGAGGCCATGCTCGACGAGGTGCTCGCCTCCTGAGCAGCAACGACACCGACCGAGGCCCCTGGGACGACGATCCCGGGGGCCTCGGTCTCGTTCTGGACGAGGGCCGCGGCTCGCTGCCCTTCGCCCTGATCCACGGCGAGGCGCTGGTGGCGTGCGCGGCCTGGGCGCTGGGCGAGGCCGGCGTGCGCATCGTCGACGCGACCGTCGGCTGGGAGGCGATCGTCGAGTCCGGCGAGGACCTCGTGCTCCACGACGCGCTCTGCCCGATGACGCCCCCGGCCTTCATCGCTGCCTGCCTGGAGCGGGCACGGTCCACGGGGCGCCCGGTCGTGGGGGTCCGCCCGGTCACCGACACCGTCAAGGTCGTGTCCGGGGACCTGGCCGGCGACACGCTCGACCGCGACGCGCTGCTCGCCGTCACGTCCCCCCTCGTGGTCCCCGCGGCCGTGCTCGCCGAGCTGGCGGCCCGGCCCGACGTCGACCTGGTGCGCGCGGTGGCCGAGCTCGCCGCCGCCGGTCACCCGGTGGCGACCCTCGCCGCACCGCCCGAGGGGCGCCGCGTCTCCTCGACCGAGGACGTCCGGGTGCTCGACGCGCTCACCGCGGGCTGAGCTCCGCCGCCAGGCCGACGTCCTCCGGGAAGGTCACCTTGAGGTTGAGCGCGCTGCTCGGCACCGCGGCGACCGCGACCCCGCGGTAGGCCGCGACGCACCCGGCCGTGTCGGTGGCCTCGAAGCCGTCGTCGTCGGCGGCGCGGTAGGCCGCCAGCAGCTCGTGGGCGCGGAAGGCCTGCGGAGTCTGGACCCCGCCCACCTCCTCCACCACCGGGGTCAGGTCGGCGTGGACCAGGTGGGTCACCGGCGCGACCGGGATCGCCCCGCCGACCTCCCGGGCGGCCTCGACGACCTGCCGCCACAAGGCCGGCCCGGCCAGCGGGCGGGCGCCGTCGTGGACCACGACGACGTCCACGTCCCCGCTGGTGATGTCGTCGGCGAGGACGCGGATGGCGGCCCACTCCGAGGCGTGGCGCGTCGCGCCGCCGTCGACCACCAGCACCTCGCGGTCGCCGAGGTGCGGGGCGACGGCCTCGGCGACGGCCGTCCGGTCCTCGGGCCGCACCACGAGCACGAGACGTCGTACGTCGTCGAGGGCGAGGGCGTCGCGCACCGACCAGACCAGCACCGGCACGCCGCGCAGGGGGAGCAGGACCTTGTTCACCGCGGCCCCGACCCGGCTGCCCGAGCCGGCCGCGAGGATGACGACGGCAGCCGGCATCAGCCGGTGACCAGCGCCGTGGCGATCGCCGCGACCCCTTCGCCCCGGCCGGTGAGGCCGAGGCCGTCGGTCGTCGTCGCGGACACGCTGACGGGGGCGCCGACAGCGGCCGAGAGCGCCTCGACCGCCTCCTCGCGGCGCGGCCCCAGCCGGGGGACGTTGCCGACGACCTGCACCGCGACGTTGCCGATCTCCCATCCGGCGGCCCGCACCCGGCGTGCGGTCTCCGCCAGCAGGGTCGCCCCCGAGGCACCGGCCCACTCGGGCTCGGACGTGCCGAAGTTGCTGCCCAGGTCGCCGAGGCCGGCGGCGGACAGGAGCGCGTCGCAGGCGGCGTGCGCGGCCACGTCGGCGTCGGAGTGGCCCTCCAGGCCGGCCGGCTCGTCGGGCCAGGCCAGCCCGGCGAGGTGCATGGGCACCCCCGCCACGAGCCGGTGCACGTCGGTGCCGATGCCGATGCGGGGTCCCGGTGTCGGTCCAGTGGGCGCTGAGGTCACCTCGGCATCATGCCCGAGGGTTCGCAAGAATGGTCCCGTGACCACTCGTCGCCTGCCCTGGGCCGTGGCCGGCATCGTCGCCGGCCTGGCCGGGCTCGCCACCAGCTACGCCACGGCCATGGTGCTCACCATCCGCGAGTCGCCGGTGGTCGCCGTCGCCGAGGGCGTGATCCGGCTGACGCCGGGTGCGGTCGCCGAGCGGGCCATCTCGGTCCTGGGCCACCTCGACAAGCCGGCCCTGGTCGGCGGGATCGTCGTGCTCCTGACGGGGTGCTTCGCCGCTGCCGGGCTGCTGGCCCGCCGGTCGTGGTGGCTGCCGGTCCCGGTGTGGACCCTCCTGGCTGCGGTCGGGCTCGTGGCCGTGGTGACGCAGCGGGGTGCGGGCCCGGTCGACGCGCTGCCGGTCGTCGTCGGGCTGCTGACCTGGATCACCGTCCACTCCGCCCTGACCGACGCGCTGCGCCGCGAGCAGCGGCGACCCGACCTCGGGTCCCGCGAGCGGCGGGTGTTCCTCATGGTCGCCGGGGTCGTCTCGGTGGCGTCGCTGGGCATCGCGGTCGCCGGGCGGTTCGTCGGCGCCGGGCGCCGGCACGTCGAGGTCAGCCGCCGGCTCCTCCGCATCCCGGGCGTGACCCGACGCCAGGCGCCCGCCGCCACTTCGCTCGGGCTGGCGGGGGTGTCGCCGTGGCAGACGCCCAACGAGGACTTCTACCTGATCGACACCACGATCGCGAAGCCCACCATCGAGCCCGAGGAGTGGACGCTGCGCATCCACGGGCTGGTCGAGCGCGAGATCGAGCTGACCTACTCGGAGCTGGTGGCGCGGCCGATGACGGAGTCGTGGATCACCCTCAGCTGCGTCAGCAACGAGGTGGGTGGGGGTCTGGTGGGCAACGCGCGCTGGAGCGGCGTACGCCTCGCCCCGCTGCTGAGCGGGCTCGGGATCAGCGACGAGGCCGACTGCGTGCTGCAGACCTCGCACGACGGCTGGTTCTGCGCGACCCCGCTGGAGGTCCTCACCGACGAGCGCGACGCGATGCTGGCCGTCGCCATGAACGGCCGCCCGCTGCCGATCGAGCACGGCTTCCCCGTGCGCACCGTCGTGCCGGGGCTCTACGGCTACGTGTCGGCCACGAAGTGGGTCGTCGACCTC
Source organism: Nocardioides sp. (assembly GCA_041914085.1). GTDB lineage: Bacteria > Actinomycetota > Actinomycetes > Propionibacteriales > Nocardioidaceae > Nocardioides. The sequence continues at coordinate 12,284 of JAYSEC010000038.1, read as the reverse complement.
GAGGTGACGACCTTCGAGAAGGCGGTCGGCTACTGGACCACCAAGGGCTGGTCGGCCGAGGGGCCGGTGAAGATCGCCTCGCGCATCGACGTCCCGCGCTCGGGCGACGACGTCGAGGCGGGGCCCGTCTCGATCGGCGGCGTCGCCTGGCACCAGCACACCGGGATCGCCGCGGTCGAGGTGCAGGTCGACGGCGGGGCGTGGCAGCGGGCCGAGCTCGGCGAGGTCCCGTCGGTCGACACGTGGGTGCAGTGGGCCGTCACCGTCGACGTGCCCGAGGGCGACCACGAGGTGCGGGTGCGGGCGATCGGCCGGGACGGCGACACCCAGACCAGCGTCGTGCGCGCCCCCGACCCGGACGGCGCGACCGGGCTGCACACGATCGAGATCAGCGCGAGCTGACCCCTAGCCGTTGCGGATGACGTACGCCGTCCCGCCGGAGGCCGCGATCCAGAGCCGCTCGAGCTGCGCGCGGTCGTAGACGCGCCGCACGTCCGCGTTGGTCGCGCCGGCGGGGTCGTTGACCACGACGTCGCCGTCGGCCTCGAACCCGACCACCACGAGCAGGTGCCCGTTGCTCGACGAGATCGGCGCTCCAGTGAGCTGCTGGCGACCGAAGGCGATCGAGATGACCAGCGGGACGCCCGCGGCGATGTGGTCCTCGGCCTCGCGCAGGTCGCGCAGCCGGGTGACGTAGGAGTCGCCGGCGACGAGGGTGGCGGCGTAGGCGGTGTTGAAGGCCCAGTTCCCGGTGCCGTCGTAGCCGTGGTCGTAGACCATCCGCGCGGTGTGGTCGACGACCGCGTCCGCGTGGCCGGGCGCGATCCCGCGGGGGGCCGGCGCGATGCCGTAGTAGGCGAGCACCATCGCGGTCGAGGCGGCCGAGCACCACGCCTCCCCGCCGTTGCCCCACTGCGGGTAGTGGCCCGCGTGCACCATCTGCGAGTAGGCCGGCACGGGCAGGACCGTGCCAGCCGCGGGGCCGGGCTGCGACGTCGGCCGCGGCGCGGAGGCGTCCGCGGTGGCCACGGCGCCCGCGCGCTCGAGGCTGACGGCGAGGGAGCTGCCCCGCGGGCGCAGGAGGGTGACCCGCAGCTGCCAGGAGGCGACCGACGTGGTGGCGTACCAGGTGTCGACGCTGACCCGGCCGAGGTCGTCGGGCTGGCCGGAGTACGTCGTGCGCGGCAGCTGCTTGTTCAGGCGCGACCAGTCCGCGACGGTGTCCCACGTCCCGGTGGTGCCGTCGGCTGCCCGGCCGCGGACCTCGACCCGCACCAGGCTCCTGCCGGGCGTCGTCGCCTCCCAGGAGGGGATGAGCGCCGTCGCCCCGAAGGGCTGGGTCGCCCACGGCGAGGTCCAGGTGCCGGCGTCGTACGCGCGCCCGGCGACGGTCCGCGTCCGGGGCTCGAGCAGCGAGACGCTGCCGCGGCCGAGCTTCAGGCCCTTGCGGGTCCCGGACTTGAGCTCGGCGTAGCTGCTCCAGGAGGTGAGCTGGACCTGCGGCGTCGCGCGCTTCCTGGTGTCCGCGGCGCCCGCGGTGGCGGGGGCGTGGGCGAGGAGGAGGCCGACGAGAGCGAGGGCGAGGGCGCTGGCGGGACGTCTGGGCACGGTCGACGATAACCCGCTGGGACACACCCGTCACACGAGTCACAGGACCGGGCGGCACTACGGCCAATGTTCACGAAAATGTCCCCGCGGACTGTGGGGAGGTTTGTGGCCTCTTGTCAGTGCCGCCGCTTAGTCTGCGCACGGCCGCCAATTCGGGTTCTCCTGCGGCCCCAGATCCAAGGGATCCCGCCTTGCCCGCACGCACGCTCCGCACCGCGCTCCACCTGACCACCCTGACGGCCCTGCTCGCCGCTCCGCTGGCGGTGGGACCCACCGCTCCGGCGAGCGCGAGCGTCTCGTCCGCGATCTCGTCCTTCCCCTACACGCAGGACTGGTCGGGGCTCACCGCCACCAGCACCTGGGCCGACTTCCCGGGGGTGGAGGGCTTCACGACCGGCACGTCGATCGCGGCCTCCAACCTGCCGAACACGACGGACGTCGGCACCCTGACGGCCGAGGGGACGCTGACGTCCAACCTCGTCGTCCGCACCGGCACGGCCGCCCCCAACGGCGACTCCAACGGCGGCGTCCTGGCCTACCCCAACATCGCGAACAAGACGGTCGCGCTGAGCGCGACGGGCAGCGTGACGACCCCGCTGCTCGCGTTCCACCTCGACACGACCGGCCGGGCCGGCTTCAGCGTCGACTACGACGTCCAGGACCTCGACAGCAGCGCCGACGACCAGCCCACGCGCGTCGCCCTCCAGTACCGCGTCGGCACCTCCGGCGCCTACACCAACGTCCCGTCCGCCTACGTCACCGACGCGACCACGGCAGCCAACACCACGGTGACCTCCACCCACGTCTCGGCGACGCTGCCGGCCGCGGTCGACGGCAAGGCCGACGTGTTCCTGCGCGTGATCACGCTGGACAACGCGTCGGGCAGCAACGAGCACGTCGGCATCGACAACATCACCATCGCCGCCGGCGGTGCGCCGGCGCCGCTCGCCGCCACCGACCCGGGCGACAGGTCCGGCTACGTCGGCAAGCCGCTCGCGCCCTTCACCCTGCAGGCCAGCGGCGGCGCGTCGCCCTACACCTGGACCGCCACGGGGCTCCCGGCCGGCGTCTCGGTGACCAGCGCCGGCGAGGTCTCCGGCACGCCGACCGAGGCCGGCACCTTCGCCGTGACCGCCACCGCGACGGACGCGGCCGCGGCCACCGCCTCGACCGAGTTCACCATCGCCGTGTCCGAGGTCCCGGTGAAGCCGTTCCGCACGATCACCGAGATCCAGGGCGAGGGCGACGCCTCGCCCTATGCCGTCTCCGGCCCCGCCGCCGACGTCTCGACCGCGGGTGTCGTCACCGCCCGCTACCCCGACGGCGGCCTCAACGGCTTCGTCATCCAGACCCCCGGCTACGACCCCGCCGACGACGCGACCCCCGACGCCTCGGACGGCTTGTTCGTCTACCAGGGCTCGAGCCCGAGCTACTCCCCGCCCGCGATCGGCGACCACGTCACCATCGCCAGCGGCCGGGTGACCGAGTTCTTCGGCCTCACCCAGGTCACCGTGACCGAGGGCGCCTTCGTCGACGCGCGTCCGGCCACCGCCGACGAGGCGGTCACGCCCGGCACCGTGCTCCCCGGCACCGACTGCAGCCTCACCGAGGTCGGCGAGGGCGCCACCACGGACTGCCTCACCGGCGCTGCGCTCTCCGCGGTGCGCGAGAAGCACGAGTCGGAGATCTTCCAGCCGACCGCCCCCTTCACCGTCAGCGACTCCTACGACGGCAGCCCCTGGGGCGCGCCGTTCAACGGCAACTCGTCGAGCAACTTCGGCGAGATCGGCCTCGCGGCGGGAGAGACGACGCCGCTGCTGATCCCGGTCGAGGAGGCCAACCCGGCCACCGAGCGCGCCGAGTACGACGCGCGGGTCGACCACAACTTCGCCAAGCGGATCACCCTCGACGACGGCGCCACGGTGTCGATCAGCGGCAGCAACAACACCGGCGTCGCCTACCCGTGGCTCACCAAGGCCCACACCGTGCGCGTGGGTGCCGCGGTGACCTTCCCGAAGCCGGTGGTCTTCGACTGGCGCAACGGCGTGTGGAAGGTCTACCCGCAGACCCGCGTCCAGCCCGGCACCACCGGCTCCGACCGGGTCGCGATCGAGCAGGACCGCGCGCAGCACGCCACCCCGGACGAGGTGGGCGGCAACGTCAAGATCGCCACCTTCAACATGCTCAACTACTTCGTGCACCCGGCCCAGGACTGGGACGACCTGCCCAACGACGCCATCGGCACGAACCGCAGCTGCTCCTACTACTCCGACCGCCAGGGCAACCGCATCACCGCCCGTGAGTGCACGTGGCGCGACCTGCGCAACAACCCGCCCTCGACCCTGCCCGACATCGGGCCGCGTGGTGCCGCCACCGAGGCCAACCTGCTGCGGCAGGAGGGCAAGGAGGTCGCCGCCATCAACACGATGGCCGCGGACGTGATGAGCCTCGAGGAGGTCGAGAACCCGGTCAAGCTCGGCTACGCAGACCGCGACCTGCCGCTCAAGCGCCTCGTCGCCGCGCTCAACGCCGACTGGGCGGCCGACCACCCCGCGGAGGACCCCGCGCTCGGCCCGCGCTGGGCCTACGTCCCCAGCCCGCGCCCCGAGGCGCAGCCGACGATCGCCGAGCAGGACGCCATCCGCAACGCGTTCATCTACAACCCGCGGGTCATCGAGACCATCGGCCGCTCGCAGATCCTGCTCAACTCCCCGGCGATGCGCAACGCGCGTGAGCCGCTCGCGCAGGCCTTCCGGCACGTCGACGGCACGCGCGACGACGGCTTCATCGTCATCGTCAACCACTTCAAGTCCAAGGGCGGCCCCGACGACGAGAGCACCGTCGCCGGCACGGACAACGCCGACGCCGGTCTCGGCGCCGGGTTCTACAACGGCGACCGGGTCCGCCAGGCGCGCGCCCTGGCCGAGTTCGCGGACACCGTCTCCTCCGACAAGGGCATCGCGCCCGTCTTCATGACCGGTGACTACAACGCCTACGGCGCCGAGGACCCGGTCCGCACCCTCGAGGCCGCCGGGTTCACCAACCTGGAGCCGGCCGACGGCAGCACGTCGTACTCCTTCGGCGGGCTCGCCGGCTCGCTCGACCACGTCTTCGCCAACCAGGCCGCCCACGAGCTGGTGGCCGGCGAGACGATCTGGCAGATCAACGCCAACGAGCCCATCTACTACGAGTACTCCCGCTACAACTACAACGTCGCCGACCTCTTCGACGGCGCGACGCCGTTCCGGTCCTCCGACCACAACCCGGAGATCGTCGGCATCGACGCACCGACCAGCTCCGCTCCGGCCGACGTCGACACCGTCCAGGTGCTCGCGTCCAACGACTTCCACGGTCGGCTCCTCGACGACCCGTCCAGCGCCTCGGCCGGTGCCGCGGCGATGGCGGGCGCGGTCAAGGGCCTGCGCGCCGAGAACGAGCACACCGCGTTCGTCATGGCCGGCGACATCGTCGGCGCCTCGACCTTCGAGTCGTTCATCCAGAACGACAAGCCGACCATCGACGCGATGAACGAGGCCGGCCTCGAGGTGTCCGCCGCGGGCAACCACGAGTTCGACCAGGGCTACGACGACCTGATGGACCGCATCATGGCGCCCTACGACGCCGAGACCAACCCCGAGGGCGGCGCCGACTGGCCCTACATCGCCGCCAACGTCCGCGACGCGGAGACCGGCGAGCACGCCCTCGACACCGGCCGGACCGACGGCCACCACGCGCACTCCAACGGCGCGACCTGGTGGAAGGAGTTCCCGGCCCTCGCCGGCGGTGCCGGCATCAAGGTCGGCTTCGTCGGCGCGGTGACCGAGGACCTCGACTCCCTGGTCGCACCGTCCGCCATCGCCGGCCTGGAGATCACCGACGTCGTCGAGGAGGTCAACACCGCGGCGGCCGCCCTCAAGGCCGACGGCTGTGGCGGCGAGGCCTGCGACCTGGTCATCGAGCTCGTGCACGAAGGGGCACCGAGCCCGAGCTGCGCGACGATCAAGGAGGACGAGGACTCGACCTTCGGGCAGATCGTCCACGGCGCGAGCGCCGACGTCGACGCGATCATCTCCGGGCACACCCACCTGAAGTACAACTGCGCGGTCGACGTCGACGAGAGCTCGATCGACCGGCCGGTGGTCTCCGCCGGACAGTACGGCGCCTACCTCAACCAGCTCGAGTTCGACTTCGCGCCGGGCACCGCCGAGCTGGTGGGCATCCGCCAGCACGTCCTGGCGATGAAGGACTACGACGAGGACGCCGACACCGCGGCCATCGTCGACGCAGCGGTCGCGGTCGCCGACGAGCGCGGCGCCGAGGTGCTCGGCCAGGTCGCCGGCCCGTTCAAGCGGGCGCGTCGGGTCGACACCCAGACCGCGGGCAACCCGGTCGTGGAGAACCGCGGTGGCGAGTCGACCCTGGGCAACCAGGTGGCCGAGATCCAGCGCTGGAAGACCGGCGCCGACATCGGCGTGATGAACCCGGGCGGCCTGCGCGACGACCTCCTCGGCACCGGCGACGGCCCCGGACCCGTCACCTACCGCGAGGCGGCCAACGTCCAGCCCTTCGCGAACACGCTGGTGACCGTGGACCTCACGGGCGCCCAGCTCGAGCTGCTCCTCGAGCAGCAGTGGCAGCGCGACCCCGACGGCAACATCCCGTCGCGGCCGTTCCTGCGACTGGGCACCTCGAAGGGCTTCACCTGGACCGAGGACTCCTCCCGCGCGGAGGGCGACCGGATCACCGGCATGTGGCTCGACGGCGTCGCGATCTCACCGACGGCGACCTACACGGTCTCGGCGAACAGCTTCCTCGCATCCGGCGGCGACAACTTCCGGGCGCTGACGGAGGGGACCGACAAGCAGGACACCGGGTTCACCGACCTGCAGGCCACCATCGACTACCTCGACGAGTTCGCCAACACGTCCGAGGGCGACGCGCCGCTGCCGGTGGACCACCGCCAGCACGGCGTCGGTGCTCGCGTCACGGGCGGCCCCTTCGGCGCCGGTGACGCCGTCACGGTGACGCTCGACTCGCTGTCGATGACCGGTGGTGGCACGTCCGCCGAGGTCACCGACGTGACCGACTCCTCCGTGGTCGTGTCCCACGGCGCGGTCGACCTCGGCACCTTCCCGGTGGCGACGTCGCTGCCCACGACGCCGTACGACGTCCCCGGCACCGCCTCGGCCAGCTTCACGCTGCCCGCCGGCCTGCCCGCCGGCACGACCTGGTTCACGCTCACCGGTGCCGCCACCGGGACGACCGCCCGGATCCCGGTCGAGGTGGTCGACGAGCGCACGGACTCGACGGTGACCGGCACGGCCGCCGACATCACCTGGGGCCAGGCGGGCTCGGTGTCGGTGACGGTCGTCCCGGCCGCCGACGGTGGCACCGTCGAGCTCTACGACGGCACGACGAAGATCGGCGAAGGCACCCTGACGGGCGACGCCACGACGATCGCGGTGCCCGCTGGGGCGCTCGAGGTGGGCAGCCACACGCTCACCCTGGAGTTCCTGGGCACCGACGCGGTCAAGCCCTCGAGTGGCGAGGTCGCCGTGACCGTGGTGAAGGCACCGTCCACGGTGTCCGGCACCGCCGACGACATCACGTGGGGTGAGGAGGGCTCGGTGTCGGTGACGGTGACGCCCGCCGCGGCCACCGGGACCGTCGAGCTCTACGACGGCGCCACGCGGCTCGGCCAGGCGACCCTGTCCTCCGGATCCGCCAGCGTGGCGGTCCCGGCGGAGGCGCTGGCGCCGGGTGAGCACACGCTGACCGTCACCTACCTCGGTGACGCCCGCCACGCGGCGAGCGAGGGTCCGGTGGCGGTGCGCGTCACCAAGGTGGCGACCACGGTCTCGGGTCGAGACACCACGATCCAGTGGGCGAAGGGCGGCTCGGTGCAGGTCACCGTCGCGCCGCCCGGCGCGACCGGCACGGTCGAGCTCCGCGACGGCACGAGGCGACTCGCCACGGCCACGCTCGTGAACGGCGGGGCGCGCCTCGCGATCGCGTCCAAGGCGCTCGACGTCGGGCGGCACACGCTGACCGTGGCCTACCTGGGGTCGCCCACCCACGCGGCCTCCCAGGGCACCGTCACCGTGGTCGTGACCAAGTCCCGGCCGGCCGTCACGGTCGCGGAGCCGACGGCGATCAAGGCCGGGCAGAAGGCCACGATCCGGGTGGAGGTGGCCGCGGACGGCCACACCCCGACCGGACTGGTGCTCGTCCTGCTCCGCGACGGCGCCAAGCACGCCGAGGTGCTCACCACCCTCGACGACGGTCGGGCGACCGTGCGACCGAGGATCGCCAAGGCGGGCCTCTACGACGTCACCGTCATCTACGGCGGCGACCGGGGCACGCTGCCGGGTGGGGACACCACGCGGCTGCGGGTGAGGTGACCCCCACCCGCTGAGCCGGCCAGGGTCCCGGGCCACCGGCGGGGTGGCCCGGGGCCGCGGGGCCCCGAGACTCTGCCGGGTGACGCGGAGGCTCCACGACACCGCGACGCGC
>JAYSEC010000038.1:0-4153 GCA_041914085.1 Nocardioides sp. | reverse complement strand
GGGCGGGGGGCCCGGGGGGGGGGGGCCCCCCCCCGGGGGGGGGGGTGCGCCCCCCCCCCCCCCCGGCGGCCGCCGGGGCCCCGGCCCCAGGGGCGGGGGCCCCGGGCACCGCGGGGCCCCTAGACTCTGCCGGGTGACTCTGAGGCTCCACGACACCGCGACGCGCGAGGCCCGCGACTTCGTCCCACTCGTACCCGGCAAGGCCGGCATCTACGTGTGTGGCCTCACCGTGCAGTCGGAGCCGCACGTCGGTCACGTGCGCTCGGCGGTGAACTTCGACGTGCTGCGGCGCTGGCTGACGGCGACCGGCTACGACGTCGACTTCATCCGCAACGTCACCGACATCGACGACAAGATCCTGGCGAAGTCGGCCGAGCAGGGCCTCCACTGGTACGCCCTCGCCAGCGCGATGAAGCGTGAGCTCGACGCGGCCCTCGCCTCGATCAACGTGCTGCCGCCGACCTACGAGCCCGGCGCCACCGGACACGTCCCGGAGATCATCGAGCTGATCGAGCAGCTCGTCGCCCGCGGGCACGCCTACGCCGCCGAGGACGGCAGCGGCGACGTCTACTTCGACGTGCGCAGCTGGCCGTCGTACGGCGAGCTGACCCGCCAGCGGGTCGAGGACATGGAGCCCGCCGGCGACGCGGACCCCCGCGGCAAGCGGGACCCGCGCGACTTCGCCCTCTGGAAGGGGTGGAAGAAGGAGAGCGAGCCCTCGACCGCGGCCTGGCCGTCCCCGTGGGGCCCGGGTCGCCCGGGCTGGCACATCGAGTGCTCGGCGATGGCGGGCAAGTACCTCGGCCCGGCGTTCGACATCCACGGCGGCGGCGTCGACCTCCGCTTCCCCCACCACGAGAACGAGCAGGCCCAGTCGCGCGCCGCCGGCCGTCCGTTCGCGTCGTACTGGCTGCACAACGCCTGGATCACCACGGCCGGCGAGAAGATGAGCAAGTCGCTCGGCAACTCCCTGCTCATCCCGTCGGTCCTCGAGCGCGTGCGCGGGATCGAGCTGCGCTACTACATGGTGGCGGCCCACTACCGCTCGCACGTGGAGTTCTCCTTCGAGGCCCTGGACGAGGCGGCGAAGGCGTTCCGGCGCATCGAGGACTTCCTCGACCGCGCGGCCCCCGCGGTCGGCAGCTGGTTCGCTGCGCTACCCGACGCCTTCGTCGAGGCGATGGACGACGACCTCGGCACCCCGGCCGCGGTCGCGGTGATCCACGAGTCGGTGCGCGAGGGCAACCGCCTCCTGACCGCCGGGGACTCCGACGGGCTGGGCCGGAGGTTCGGTGAGGTGATCGCGATGCTCGACGTGCTCGGCCTCAACCCGGCCGACCCCGCGTGGGGGCGCGGCACCGGGGGGGACGACCGGCTCAGCGACGTGGTCGACGCCCTGGTGAAGGGCCTGCTGGCCGAGCGGACGGCTGCCCGCGAGGCCAAGGACTGGGCGCGCGCCGACGCGATCCGTGACCAGATCAAGGCGGCCGGTGTCGAGGTCGAGGACACGCCGTCCGGACCGAAGTGGAGCGTGTGACGTGGCTGGCAACTCCAAGCGCAAGGGCGCCATCAAGAAGTCCGGCAAGGGCAACCCCACCGCCGGCTCCGGGGGCCGGGTGCGCCGCGGGCTGGAGGGCAAGGGCCCGACGCCGAAGGCGAAGGACCGGCCCTACCACAAGGCCCACAAGATGGCGGCCCGCGCCGAGAAGGAGCGCGCCACCCGTCCGAAGCGACGCACCACGTCCGACGCCGAGTGGGCGGCCGGCCGCAACTCCGTCGTCGAGCTGCTGCAGGCCGGCGTGCCGGTCGCGGCGATCTACGTCGCCGAGGGCGCCGAGCGCGACGGCCGGATGCGCGACGCGTTCCGCCTCGCCGCCGAGCGGGGGCTGACCATGCTCGAGGTCACCCGCAGCGAGATGGACCGGATGACCGGCGGCGCCGTCCACCAGGGACTCGCCGCCCGGCTGCCGGCCTACGAGTACGCCCACGCCGACGACCTGCTCGACCGGGCCGCCGACAACAAGGAACCGGCGCTGATCGTCGCGCTGGACCAGGTCACCGACCCGCGCAACCTCGGTGCCGTCATCCGCTCGGCTGCGGGCTTCGGCGCCCACGGCGTGCTCGTCCCGGAGCGGCGGGCCGCAGGCATGACCGCGTCGGCGTGGAAGACCAGCGCGGGAGCCGCGGCGCGCCTCCCCGTCGCCCAGACGGTGAACCTGACCCGGCAGCTCAAGGCCTACCAGGACGCGGGCTGCATGGTCGTGGGCCTGGCCGCCGACGGTGACCTCTCACTCCCCGAGCTGGTCGCCCCGGGCGGACTGGCCGAGGGGCCGCTGGTCGTCGTGGTCGGCTCGGAGGGCAAGGGCCTCGGTCGCCTCGTGGCGGAGACGTGCGACCAGATCGTGTCGATCCCGATGGCCGGCCAGCTCGAGTCCCTCAACGCCGGCGTGGCCGCCTCGGTCGCCCTCTACGCGATCTCGCAGGCGCGCCTCGGCGAGGGATGAGCCTGCCGCGCCGGCTCCTCGCCGGCGTCGTGCTCGTCACCCTGAGCACGGCGCTCGGCCTCGTCGTCGCGGTCTCCCTCTTCCTGACCAGCAGCCGCACGGTCGTCCTCGTCGGTCACGACACCGTCGTGCGCCCGACCCTGAGCGGCGACGCGATCGTGCAGACGGGCCCGTTGCTGCCGGACTTCCGCTTCCGCGACGTCGGACCGGTGGGCGTGACGCTCAGCCTGGGCAAGACCGAGGTCGGCTCCATCGAGGAGCTCGTCGAGCGCTACGCCTTCATCGCCGCCGACCCGACGGCGCAGGTCGGCAAGGTGCAGGACGTCGTGGTGGACATGGCCGTCTCGGCGGCCTTGCGCGGCCTCGGCGTGGGGCTCGTGCCGGTGGTGGTCTACCTGCTGCTGGGCCGGCACCGGCGCGGCCAGCTCTTCCGCGGGCTCCGCACCCGGCAGGGCCTCCTCGCGTTCGCGCTCCTGCTCTGCCTGCCGGTGCTGGTCTGGCAGCCGTGGGAGGCCGACGAGGAGACGCAGGAGGAGCAGGGCACCTGGCAGACCCTGGCCGAGCTCGTCGGCCCCGAGGTCCAGCTGCCGGAGGAGACCCGCGACATCGAGGTGCGCACCGGGCCCGTCACGACGCAGACCAAGCGGCTGGTGCTCAGTGCGATCGACACCTACGACAGGAGCCGGGAGTTCTACTCCACGGCGGCCGAGGGTGCCGCCGACCTCGAGCTGCGTGAGCCCGAGGACGACGAGACCGTGGCCCTCCTCGTCAGCGACCGCCACGACAACATCGGCATGGACCGCGTCGCCCGGGCGGTGGGCGAGGCCGCAGGAGCGACGGTGGTCCTCGACGCCGGGGACGACACCTCGACCGGGCAGCCGTGGGAGGCGTTCAGCCTGGACTCCCTGGCCGGCACCTTCGAGGACTGGGAGCGGCTCGGCGTCGCCGGCAACCACGACCACGGCACGTTCGTGAGCACCTACCTGGCCGACGAGGGCTGGACGATGCTCGACGGCGAGGTCGTCGACGCGCCGTGGGGCGGCACCGTGCTGGGCGTGGACGACCCGCGCTCCAGCGGGCTGGGCAACTGGCGCGACGAGTCCGGGCTCAGCTTCGCCGAGGTCGGGTCCCGGGTCGCCGACGCGGCCTGCGACGCCGACGAGCCGATCAGCACGATCCTGGTCCACGACGCCAACCTCGGCCGCGAGGCGCTCGCGCGCGGCTGCGTCGACCTCGTGGTCGGTGGCCACACCCACGTGCACTCGGGGCCCGACGCCGTCGAGGGCGAGAACGGGGCGACCGGCTACACGTGGACCAACGGCACCACCGGCGGGGCGGCGTACGCCATCGCGGTCGGCAGCAAGCCGCGACGCGACGCGGAGGTCAGCCTGATCACCTACGCCGACGGTCGCCCGGTGGGCCTGCAGCTGGTCCGGCTGCGCACGGACGGCAGCTGGGTCGTCGGCGACTGGACGCCGATCACTCCTGCCCCGTGATCGCCTCGTCGGGCTTGCGGGTGAGGAACCGGTCGATGTAGTCGCGGGCGGTCTCGTGGATGCCGACCTCCTCGCCGGCCTGCTCGGAGAGGTACCACCGGTGCTCGAGGATCTCGTGGAAGATCTCGGCCGGCTCGAGCTTGCCGGTCGCGT
>JAYSEC010000037.1:12606-20282 GCA_041914085.1 Nocardioides sp. | reverse complement strand
TGTCCGGACGAACCCGAGACAGAACTGTCCGCTACAACAGAAGTCAGAACAGTCGCCGTGGGCGGTCCGGGACGACAGCTCGCCACTGAACTACCCCGGCGGGCGTAGGAAGAACCCCCGGTGACGTGGTGTTGTGGCAGGCATGGCACTGACTGGCACCTACGTCCCCAGCGCGGCCCAGTGGGTCCGCGACCAAGTCGCCGAGTACGAGGCCTCCGACGGCGAGAAGGCCGGCACCCTGCGCGGCAGCACGTACCCCGTCGTCGTGATCACGTCGGTCGGCTCGAAGTCGGGCAACCTGCGCAAGAACCCCGTGATGCGGGTCGAGCGCGACGGGAAGTACCTCGCGGTCGCCTCCAAGGGCGGGGCGGACGACGACCCTGCGTGGGCCGACAACTTCCGGCAGCACCCGGAGGTCGACCTCCAGGACAAGGCGGAGAAGCACACCTACCGCGTGCGCGAGCTGAGCGGCGAGGAGCGCGACGACTGGTGGCAGCACGCCGTCGACACCTGGCCGACGTATGCCGAGTACCAGGAGAAGACCGAGCGGCTGATCCCGCTGTTCCTCCTCGAGCGCGTCGAGGAGTAGCCGGCGGCCCCGCTCCCGGGTCAGCTCGGCTGCGGCGGCGCCGGGTCGGCGCCGTCGACGGTCGCCTCGGCGTCGTCGTCGCGGTGGGCCGCGGTCTCGGGGTCCGGGTCGTCGTGCGCCGGAGCCTCCGGCTCGAAGGGGTCGGCCGGCTGCGGCGCCCCGGCCTCCTCCGGCATGTCGGGCTGCGTGTCGTCCTGCGTCATCACGGAGTCCTCTCCTCGGGGATCCCGACCGTACCCGGCCGCCGTCCGCGCATGCGCGCGTGCCTCGCGGGTACGACGCGGGGCATGGTCGTCCTCGTCACCGGAGCCTCCGGCAACATCGGCAGCGCCACCCTCCGCGAGCTCTCCGCGGGAGGGGCGCACAGCGTCCGCGCCCTCGCGCGGCGCCGTCCGCCCGGCCCCACGACCGACGGGTCCGTGGCGTGGGTGGCGGCGGACGTCGGGACCGACGACCTGCTCCCGCACGTGACCGGCGCGGACGCCGTCGTCCACCTGGCGTGGCGGTTCCAGCCGACGCACCGGCCCGAGGTGACGTGGCACAGCAACGTCGTGGGCACCCGCCGCGTGCTCGACGCGTGCGCCCGCGCCGGCACGCAGACGGTCGTGTGCGCCTCGTCGGTGGCGGCGTACTCGCCGGTCGACCACGACGTCCCGGTCGACGAGACCTGGGAGACCGACGGCAGCAGCGGAGCGGCGTACTGCCGGGAGAAGGCGTACGTCGAGCGGCTCCTCGACGACTTCGAGGCCGCCCACCCCAGCGTGCGGGTCGTGCGGCTGCGTCCGGCCTTCGTCTTCCAGCGCTCCGCCGCGAGCGAGCAGCGCCGGATCTTCGGCGGTGCGCTCGCCCGCCCCTCCATGTTCGACGTGCGCCGCATCCCGCTGCTGCCCGTGCCCACCGGGCTGCGGATGCAGGCCGTGCACGCCGGCGACGTGGCCCGCGCGGTGCGTGCTGTCGTCGAGCGCCCGGTGTCGGGCGCCTTCAACCTCGCCGGTCCGGGGGTGCTGCGGCGCGAGGAGCTCGGCGAGCTCGTGGGGGCCCGGACGGTGGGCGTCCCGCCCGCCGTGGTGCGTACGGCGATGGACGTCGGCTGGCGGGCCAGGGCCGTGCCGGTCCCGGGGAGCCTCTTCGAGGCGCTCCAGCACGTGCCGCTGCTCTCCACCGACCGCGCCGCCTCGGAGCTGGACTGGCACCCCGACCACGACGCGGCGGACGCCGTCGGCCAGCTCCTCGACGGCGCGCGGCTGCGCGGTGGCAGCGGGATGCCGCCGCTGCACCGCTAGGACCCCCCGTCCACCCCTCGGCGGATCCGGGGGTTCGTCCGCGGCCGGTCCGGCGCGGACCTAGGGTGGTGGCCTCGCAAGGTAAAGGAATCCCACGACCGATGACGACGGCCCCATGACCAGTGCCCCACCCATCCGCATCTACCTGCTCGACGACCACGCCGTGGTCAGGCGCGGGCTGCGGGCCGTCCTCGAGCTCGAGGACGACTTCGAGGTGGTGGGGGAGGCCGGCACCGTCGCCGAGGCGGTGCCCGACATCCTCCGGCTCGCCCCCGACGTCGCGGTGCTCGACGGCCGGCTGCCCGACGGCACCGGCATCGAGGTCTGCCGCCAGGTGCGCTCGGCCAACCCGCAGGTGCGGGCCCTGATCCTCACCAGCTACGACGACGAGGAGGCGCTGTTCAACGCGATCCTCGCCGGCTCGGGCGGCTACGTGCTCAAGCAGGTCGACGAGGGCGCCCTCGTGAACAGCATCCGCGCGGTGCACCAGGGCCAGTCGCTCATCGACCCGGCCGTCGCGGTCCGCGTGATCGAGCGGATGCGGTCCGACAGCGCCGCCCCGGAGGGGCTGGCCGCCCTCACCGACATCGAGTCCCAGATCCTGGACCTGATCACCGAGGGGCGCACCAACAAGCAGATCGGCGAGCAGCTCTACCTCGCCGAGAAGACGGTCAAGAACCACGTCACGAGCCTGCTCGCCAAGCTCGGCGTGCAGCGTCGTACGCAGGCCGCGGTGCTGGCCTCGCAGCTCGGCCGCAAGAAGCAGGGCTGACCCGAGGGCTCAGGCGTCCTTCGAGCGGTCGCGGATCGCGTTGAGCAGCGAGTCGACGGCGCCCTCGGGGGGCGAGGCCGCCTCCTGGTTGGACTGCGCCAGCTGGGCCAGCAGCTCCTGGCGGTGCACCGCGACCGAGCGGGGCGCGTCGATGCCGATCCGGACCACGTCGCCACGGACCTCCAGGACCGAGACGGTCACGTTGTCGCCGATGACGACGCTCTCTCCCGCACGACGGCTCACGACCAGCATGCGTGCACGGTACCTGAGGCACCGCGCTCGGGTTCACGCGATCAGGGGTGTGGCCACCGAGAGGCTCGGGTCGTCGAGCACGACCTGCACCGCCCGGTGGGTCGCGATGTCGAGCACGACGGGCGCCGCGAGGTTCGCGGTGGTGCTCGCCAGCGAGTCGCCGGCCGTCAGGACGCACAGCACCATCAGGTCCGCCACCGAGCTCGAGCCGAGGTCGGCGAGGATCGTCTCCTCGACCTCCGGGGCGTAGTCCGGGAAGAACGTGGCCGGCGGCACCACGAGGAACCGCAGGCCGGGCTCGTCGAGCGAGGTCAGGCTGCAGAGCGCACCGGTGTCGTCCACGCGCACCAGGGCGAAGCGCGCGAGGTCGGGGAAGCCGGGCATCGGCTGCACCAGCTCGATCACGGGGATCTCGGGAGTTCCGGTCAAGGTCGTGTCCTCCATCGTGGCGATCATCGCAGAAAGTCCAGGAGGCTCGGCTGCAGCACCCGCGAGGTCGCGGCGAGGGCGGCCTGGTAGGCCACCTCCTGCATCTTCAGCTCGACGGTGGCGAGAGGGAGGTCGGTGTTCTCGATCTCGCTCAGCGCGTTGGTGAGCGACAGCTCCGTGTCGCCCGCCCGGATCCCGGCCTGCTCGACGCGGTTGGCGCGCGCCCCGACGTCGGTGCGTGCCACCACCAGGCGGCTCCCGTCTGCCTCGAGGGCCTGGATGCCGGCCTGGATCGCGCTCGTGCTGCCCGTCCGGACGGCGGTGGCCAGGGCGGTGAGGTGGTCGAAGACGTTGTCACCGTCGGCGCCGAACGCAGCCGGGCCGGGGACCGCGACGTCGACGACCACGCCCTCGGCGACCGCCCGCTTGACCGGGTTGGTGTCGCCGGCGAAGGTGACCACGCCGCCGGCCTCGCTGAAGGCCGCCGCACCGGCGGTCGTGCCGCCGAGCACCGGTCGGTCGAGGTAGGTCGTGTTGGCCGTGCCGAGGAGCGAGCTGCGCAGCTGCTCGATCTCGACCGCGAGCGCCTCCCGGGTGTCCTGGTTCACCGCGCCGCTGACGGCCTGCTGGCCGACCTCGCGGGCCCGGCGCACCAGGTCGTTGGCGGTGCCGAGGGTGCTGTCGAGGGTGTCCAGCCAGCCGATGCCGTCCTGGGCGTTGCGGGCGTACTGCTGCTGGGCGCCGACCGACGAGCGCAACCGCATGGCGGACGCCGCGTCGGCCGGGTTGTCGGAGGGGCGGTTGAGGACACGACCGGTGGAGAGGTGCTCCTGGAGCTCCGAGAGCCGGCTGAGGCTGGTCTGGAGCCGGGTCAGCGACCGGTCGGTCAGCATCGACTGGGTGACGCGTCCGATGGTCATCAGCGCACCAGCCCGGTCCGGTTGATGAGGGTGTCGAGCACCGAGTCGAGGGTCGTCATGACCCGAGCGGCGGCCTCGTAGGCACGCTGCGCCTGCATCATCGTCACCGTCTCCTCGTCGAGGTTCACGCCCGAGAGCTGCTCACGGGCGCCGTCGACCTGGCTGGTCAGGGTCAGCTGGGTGTCGGCGAGCCGACGGACCGACGCGACGTCGGTGCCGAAGACCGTCACGAACCGCTGGTAGGACCGCTCGGGCGACACGAGCGCGTCGGCGATCGCGGTGGCGTTGCCGCCGTCGCGGTTGGCGCCGCCGCCGATGCCGGACGCCGCCAGCTCGGAGGCGTCGTCGACCAGCAGGACCAGCGGGCCGCCCGGTGCGGCCGGGTCGACCGCGAAGAAGCGCTGTCCTGCGGCGCCGGTCGCGTCGTAGCCCGACTGGTGCACGCCGTTGACGGTGTCGGCCAGCTGCTGGGCGATGGTCGTGATCTGGTCGCGGAGGCCGGGCAGCGTCGTGCCCAGCAGCTCGGCCGTGCCGCCGATCTCGCCGCGCAGGTTGCCGACCGCAGTGGCCGTGCCGCCCGGGGGAGTCAGGGCCAGGGTCAGGGCCTGGCCGTCGGAGGTGCCGTCAGGGTTGACACCGGCCGTGACCGCGAGGGTGCCCGCGCGGCTGCCGCTGACGAGGGCGACCCCGCCGACCGTGACGTCCAGGCCGCCCTTGCCGTTCTCGGTGGCGGTGCCACCGGTGAGCTCGGCGAGGCGGAGCGCCATCAGGTCGCGCTTGTCGAGCAGGCTCGACGGGTCGTTGCCGCCCATCTTCGCCGCAGCGATCGCCTCGTTGGCCGCGGCCAGGTCGGCGGCGAGCGTGTTGGTCTCGCCGAGGTCGGCGAGGAGTGACATCCGCTGGCCGGCCTCCTCCGACTCGACGTTGCGGCGCTGGGCGGCGACGGCGTCGACGAGGGTGCGTGACGTGGAGATCACGGTGGCGCGCACGGCGGGGGAGTCCGGGCTGTTGCCGAGGTCGTGCCAGGCGTCGCGCACGTCGGCGAGCGCCTTGGAGATGCCGTCGCCGGCCGGCTCGCCGAGCGAGGCCTCCACGCGCGCCAGCGCGGCGGCACGGGTGTCGAGGTAGGACTGTGCGCCGTGCTCGCGCCGGGCGCGCGAGTCGAGGAGCGGGTCCACGAGGCGGTCGACCGAGCCGACGCGGACACCCTCGCCCTGGCCGTCGTACCGGCTCCACATCGCGGGCTGGACCGGCGCGCCGACGGACACGCCGACCACGCGACGGCGGGCGTAGCCCTCGGTCGAGACGTTGGCGACGTTGCCGCTGGCGACCTCCATCACGGCCTGGTGGTAGCGCAGGGCGCTCGCCGCGGTGCCGATGGAGCCGAAGGTGCCGCTCACGTCAGAGGCTCCTGTCCACGAGGCTGGCGCGCAGCGGCTCGGCGGTGGCGCTGCCGTCGGCGGCGTACCCGTCGACGGAGTCGCTCATGGACATGAGCGTCTCGCGGGCCGAGCGGTAGCCGGCGGAGATGAGGTGCCGGTTGGAGTCCGCGAGCGTGCCGATGTCGTTGGTGAGGCTCACGAAGGCCTCGCGGTGCTCGGTGAGGATCGTCGTCCACGGCTCGCCGGCCGCCTCCGCCAGGGAGGCGAGGCTGGGGTTGGAGCTCATGCCCGACGCGGCAGCGGCCTCGTCGGCAGCCACCGCACGCAGCATCTCCGTCTCGCGGATGGTGACCAGCAGGGTGTCGATGTCGCGGGTCGCGTGGGCGAGCCACCGGCTCCGGCCGCTGGCGAGCACGAGCTGCTCGACCTCCAGCCGGTAGTGGAGCTCCTCGAGCAGCTCGCGCTCGCGCCACAGGACCAGGGAGAGCTTCTCCATGGCCGTGGCGCGGATGTCGTCGGTGAGGTTCACGAAACGTCCCATCGGCGGCTCTGAGCCGGACCTGAGGGGTTGACTGGACCACTGCTCGGCGCGGGTGCGCAGCCGGACTACCCGGCGTCCGGCGGGTGGGGGCAGACCCGCATGGCCCGATCGGGCCATGCGCTGTCGGGACCACGGTCCCCGATCCACGTCCTGGTGGATCAGCAACCCCCATTCGGTAACAACACGCCCACAAAACATTCAACGATCAACTCGTGCTCAGCAACGCGACCCTCACTTCCCCCACCCCTTCCCCCACGGGTGCCCACACCACGGCCACCTCCTCGGCGGCCTCCGTGGACGACCTCGTGACCTCCCACATCCCCCTCGTCGGCCACCTGGTCCGCGAGGTGCTGGCGCGGGTCCCCGGCCACGTGGACCGTGACGACCTGACCTCAGCCGGCCTCACCGCGCTCGTCCAGGCCGCCCAGGGCTTCGACGCCGAGCGGGGCGTGCCGTTCGCCCGCTACGCCTCCACCCGGGTCCGCGGCGCCCTGCTCGACGAGCTGCGCGGCGTCGACTGGGCCTCCCGGTCGGTACGACGGACGGCGCGCGGCCTGGACGAGACCCGGGCGCGGCTGACCCACGGCCTGGGCCGGGTGCCCACGGACGCCGAGGTCGCCGCGGCGCAGGGCATCCCGGTCGAGCAGGTGCTGGCGAACCGCGAGGACCTCGCCCGGGCCCAGGTGCTGTCCCTCGAGGCCGACGACGCCCGCGGCTCCTACGCCGCCGAGCTGCCGTCGGGCGGCCCGACCCCCGAGCAGGCGGCTGAGCACGCCGAGCTCCTGACCTACCTCTCCGAGGCGGTCGCCGAGCTGCCCGAGCGCCTGCGCCGGGTCGTGGAGGGCTACTTCCTCGCCGAGCGGCCGATGGCCGAGCTCGCCGCCGAGCTGGGTGTCACCGAGTCCCGGATCTCGCAGCTGCGTGCGGAGGCGATGGTGCTGCTGCGCGACGCGCTGAACTCCCAGCTCGACCCGGCCCTGGTGCCGAGCCACGAGCGCCCCGAGGGCGTGGCGGCCCGCCGTCGCGAGGCCTACTTCGCCGCCGTGGCCGAGCGTCACGCTGCTGCGGCGGCCCGCCCGTTCGTGCCGCGCGTCGCCACCAGCGCCTGAGACGTCCGATCCGGCCGCCGAGAAACTTCTGCGCGGAAGTCTCAGGTCGGCCACCACCTCGCCGATATCGATCCCGACGGAGTCCACGGACGGACTCCAGCAGTGATCCCAGGAACCACGGAAGGAATCCATCATGGGTCTTCGCATCAACCAGAACATCGACGCCGTCAACTCGTACCGCAACCTGTCGGTCACGCAGGGCCAGATGTCCAAGTCGCTCGAGAAGCTCTCCTCGGGCTTCCGGATCAACCGTGCCGCCGACGACGCGGCCGGCCTGGCCATCTCCGAGGGCCTGCGCTCGCAGGTCGGCGGTCTCAAGGTGGGCGCGCGCAACGCCCAGGACGGCATCAGCCTCGTCCAGACCGCTGAAGGTGCCCTCACCGAGGTCCACTCCATGCT
>JAYSEC010000037.1:10372-12506 GCA_041914085.1 Nocardioides sp. | reverse complement strand
CTCGGTGCGACGCAGAACCGGTTCGAGCACACCATCAACAACATCAACGTCGCGGTCGAGAACCTGTCGGCGTCGGAGTCGCGGATCCGTGACACCGACATGGCGCAGGAGATGATGAGCTTCACCCGCTCGCAGATCCTGTCCCAGGCCGGCACCGCGATGCTGGCGCAGGCCAACCAGGCCTCGCAGGGTGTCCTGTCCCTCCTCCGCTGAGCACGGCTGAGGAACCTCACACCCACCGGACGCCGGGTGGGTCGCGGTCACTGCGACCCGCCCGGATCCCGTCCACGACGAGCAGGCCCCGGTAGGGGCTACCCACGAGGGAGGAAGCGATGGCCACGGCCAGCATCAGCGGGCTCGGGAGCGGGCTCGACACTGCTTCCATCATCGAGCAGTTCATGCAGCTCGAGGCGGCGTCCCAGAACCGCCTGCGGTCGCGCCAGACCACGGAGCGGTCCGTGCTCTCGGCCCTGCAGTCGCTCAACACCAAGGTCGCCGCCCTCGCCACCCGCGCGGGCGACCTGCTGAAGCCGGGCGCCTTCAACGCGGTCACCGCCACCAGCTCCGAGGCGAAGGTCGCGGTCAGCGCCACCACATCGGCCGCGCCGGGCTCCTTCTCGGTCCGCGTCGACCAGACCGCGGTCACCCACCGCATCGAGCTCGCCACGGCCACCGGCACCGGCACGGCCGGCACCGTCCCGACCAAGATCCGCCTGGACCGCCTCGACGGGACCGCTGCGGTCGACCTCACGACCGACGGCACCCTCGGTGGCCTGGTGTCCGCCATCAACGACCCCTCGAACGCCACCGGCCTGCGGGCCACCGCGGTCCGGGTGGGCACCGACCAGTTCCGGCTCGTCGTCGAGGCCGCGAGCACGGGCGCGGCGGGGGACTTCACGCTCACCGACGCCTCCGACGGCTCTGCGCTCCTCGGGGGCGCGACCGTGCGCCAGGGGCGGGACGCGCAGGTGACGGTCGGCGACTCGATCGTGGCGACCTCGTCGTCCAACACCTTCGCCGACCTCGTGCCCGGGGTGACCCTCACCCTTGCACCCGGCACCGCACCCGGCACCACCTCCGAGGTGGTGCTGGCCCGCGACCCGGCCGCCACGACGTCGGCGGTCAAGGGGCTCGTGGACGCCGTCAACTCGCTGCTCGCCGACATCGACACGCAGACCAAGACGAGCTCAACCGCGCGGGGAGTCCTGGCGGGCGACGCCGGGGTCCGGAGCATCCGGGACTCGATCCTCGCGAGCGTCTTCCCGACCAACGGGACCAGCCTGGCCGACCTGGGGATCCAGACGGACCGCTACGGCAAGGTCGTCCTCGACGAGGCCGCCTTCAAGAAGGCGTACGCGGCGGACCCGACGGCGGTCCAGGGCCGGCTCGGCGCGGCGGACACCGGCTTCGTCGCCCGGATCAAGGCGGCCGCCGAGTCGGCGACCAACCGCGAGACCGGCACCCTCACCACGGCGATCACCGGCACCAACGCCGCGATCGAGCGCCTCGACGACAACATCGAGGCCTGGGACCTCCGGCTGGAGCTGCGACGGACCGCGCTCACCCGGCAGTTCACCGCCCTCGAGACGGCCCTCAGCCAGATGAACAGCCAGTCCTCCTGGCTGGCCGGCCAACTCTCCTCATTACCGACCTCGGGAAGCTAAGGACAGCACCCTCATGGCCTACACCACGCCCTTCTCCAGCCCCTACGCCGCGTCCTCCGCGACGACGTCGGGCACGCCCCTCGCCTACCTGCAGTCGTCGGTCGAGACCGCCAGCCCCAGCAAGCTGCTCGTCATGCTCTACGAGCGCCTGGTGCTCGACTGCCGCCGCGCGGTGGCGGCCCAGGAGGCCGGTGACCACGCGGTCGCCCACCACAACCTGCTGCACGCCCAGGACATCGTCGTGGAGCTGCAGTCCTCGCTCCGCCCGGGCGTCTGGGACGGCAGCGAGGGCCTGAACAGCATCTACTCGCACCTCACGGTGCAGCTCATCCAGGCCAACGTGCAGCGCGACGTCACCATCACCTCGCACTGCCTCGACCTGGTGGTCGGCCTGGCCGAGGCGTGGCGAGAGGCGGCCGCCGAGGCTGCCCGCCCCGCCGACGCCGTCCGGTCGGCGTGAGCACCTCCCC
>JAYSEC010000037.1:0-10272 GCA_041914085.1 Nocardioides sp. | reverse complement strand
CCCGCGCTGACCGCGTGGACCCCGCCGACCCCCGGCGGCCCGGTGCCCGACGTCCTCGTGGACCGGGTGCGCGAGCTGCTGCAGCTCCAGGCGGCCGTCCGTGCCGAGCTCGACCGCGCCGTCCGCGAGAACCGCGCCGACCTCGCCGGTCTCGAGCGCACCACCTCCGCGGCCCGCCCGCGCCGGGCGGCGTACGTCGACGTCTCGGCCTGAGGCGCGGCCCGGGCCACGCCGGCGCACGGACCGGGTGGTCCGGGCATGGCCCGTTCGGGTGGTTCCGCCCCGGGACCACGGTCCCGAACGTGGCGGGCTCGTCAAGATCCACTCATCAATTCCTCAACAGGACGGCAACAGCGCCGATCCGATCCAGTGAGCACGGAACGCTCACCCCCTCCGCCGACGGACCGGCACTCGTTTTCTCCTCCAGGAGTGACTTTCGTGTCCTTCGGCATGCCCGACGCCGTCTCGTCCGTGCTCGCCACGGCCCTCGACGGCCTGGCCACCCGGCAGACCGTCATCGCCGACAACATCGCCAACGTCGACACCCCCGGCTTCCGTGCGACCAGCGTCGACTTCGAGTCCTCGCTCGCCGCGGCGCTCCAGCGCGGTGCGATGTCGGTCAACGGCGTCGCGCCCACCGAGCGGCCGAGCAACGCGCCCGTCGGTGAGGACGGCAACAACGTCGACCTGCGCCAGGAGTCGCTGTCGGCCGTGCAGACCCAGTTCCAGTACCAGATGATGACGCGCGCCGTCTCCGACCGCTTCACGCTCGTCAGCACCGCGGCGGGTGCCTTCTGATGGGCGCCTTCGACATGCTGCGCATCGCCAACAGCAGCCTGGGCATGCACCAGACCTGGCTCGACGCGCTCGCGCACAACATCGCGAACGCCAACACCGTCCGGGCGACCGGCGAGGACGCCTTCCAGCAGCAGATGGTCGTGGCGCGTGCCCTCCCCGAGGGCGGCGTCGACGTCGCCGCCATCGAGCTCGGCGACGCCGAGGGCGTCCTCGAGTACGCCCCCGACCACCCGCTCGCGGACGCCGACGGCATGGTGCGCACGCCGGCCATGGACATGTCGGTCCAGATGACCTCCCTCGTGCAGGCGCAGCGCGGCTTCCAGGCCTCGGTCCAGGTGACCAAGACGGCGCAGGACTCCTACAACGCGGCACTCCAGATCGGACAGCGCTGATGAGCATCAACGGCATCGAGGCCATCGCCGGCTTCACCCCCCTCGCGGCACCCGTGGTGCAGGCACCGGCGCCCGCGGCCCCCGCGGTCCAGGGCGCCGACTTCGGCAGCCTGGTGCTCGACGGCATCGAGCGCCTCGAGGGCCTGCAGGACTCCGCTGACGGGCTCGCCGTCCGCGCGGCCACCGGCGCCCTGCCCAACATCCACGACTACACGCTGGCCGCGGCCGAGGCCGAGACGGCCACCAAGCTGACCGTCGCCGTGCGCAACAAGGCCATCGAGGCCTTCAGCGAGATCATGCGGATGCAGGTCGGATGAGGACCGGGATCACGCAGGTCCTGGAGCGCTACCGCCGCTCCTTCGCCCTCTTCAGCCCCGGCCAGAAGGTCGTCGCGGTCGTCGGCACCGGCGCCCTCCTGCTGGCCGCCTTCATGGTGTTCCGCTGGGCCTCGGCGCCGTCGTACTCGCCGCTCTACTCGAACCTGTCGGCCGAGGACGCCTCCGCCGTGGTCGAGCAGCTCGACGCCGACGGCGTCCCCTACGAGATCGGCGGTGGTGGCGGCACCATCTCGGTGCCGCGCGACCAGGTCTACTCCACGCGCATCGCCCTCAGCGGCGAGGGCATCCCGTCCGGCAGCAGCGACGGCGGCTACGCGCTGCTCGACGGCCAGGACATCTCCACCTCGCAGTTCAAGGAGCAGACCGACTTCAAGCGCGCGATGGAGGGCGAGCTCGCCGCGACCATCGAGGCCATCGACGGCGTCGAGACCGCCGTGGTCCACCTCGCCCTGCCGCCCAAGCAGGTCTTCGCCGAGGAGCAGGACCCCGCCACGGCGTCGGTCCTCGTGGACACCCGCGGCGCGACGCTGGACCCCGACCAGGTCATGGCCGTGGTCAACCTCGTCGCCTCCAGCATCGACGGCCTCGACCCGGCGAAGGTGACCGTCGCCGACTCCACCGGCCGCGTCCTGTCCGAGAACGACGAGTCCGGCACCGGCATGAGCAGCAGCCGCAACCGCCAGGTCGAGGACTACCAGGACCAGCTCAGCACCAAGGCGCAGTCGATGCTCGACCGCATCTACGGCCCCGGCAGGTCCTCGGTGCAGGTCACCGCCGTGCTCGACTTCGACAAGGTCGTGCGCGAGACCACCACCTACGGCAAGCGCAAGGCCCCCGTCCTCGCCGAGTCCAAGCAGAGCGAGTCCTACGCCGGCGGTGCCGGTGGGGCGACGCCGGGAGGCGTGGTCGGCCCCGACGCCCAGCTGGAGAACGGCGGCACCGGAGCCGACGGCAGCTACGGCAACACCGCGACGGTCCGTGAGAACGGCGTCGACAAGGTGGTCGAGCAGTCGGAGGCCGCGCCGGGCTCCGTGGAGTCCCTCCACGCCGCGGTCGTCGTCGACACCAACTCCGAGGTGACCGTCGACATCACCGAGATCAACGACCTGGTGTCGTCCGCGATCGGCCTCAACCCCGACCGCGGCGACACCATCGAGACCTCCTCGGTGCCCTTCGACACCTCCCTCGCCGAGGCAGACGCGGCCGCCCTCGAGGCGGCCCGGGCGGCTGAGGCCGCGGAGGCGCGCAACCGGTGGATCCGCAACGGCGCCCTCGGCGGGCTCGTGCTGCTCCTCGTCGGCCTGGCCTGGCGGCGCTCGCGCAAGCACGCCAAGGCGCGCCAGGACGCGACGTCGTACGTCGTGGAGCAGCTCCGCATGGAGCAGGCCGAGCGGACCGCGCTGCACGCCCCCGACGAGGCCGCGACGGCACTGGCGCTCGAGCCGGTCGACACCAAGTCCGACGAGATGTACGACGAGCTGGTGGCCCTCGTGGAGCGCCAGCCTGATGAGGTCGCCTCGCTGCTGCGCGGCTGGCTGGTGGAGCGTCCCTGATGGCCGTGATGACAGGGCTCGGAGCCCGCAAGGCCGCGATCGTGCTGGTGCGGCTCGGCAAGGAGCGCGCCGCGACCGTGCTCGAGCACATGACCGACGAGGAGATCGAGGCGATCTCCGCCGAGGTGGCGACGCTCAACGGCGTCGAGGCCGGCGAGGCCAACGACGTGATCAACGAGTTCGGCAGCCTGCTCACCGCCCGCCAGCACATGCTGCAGGGCGGCATGGACCTCGCCCGCGACCTGCTGCAGCGCACGCTCGGCGACGACCGCGCCGAGGAGGCGATGCAGCGGCTGACCGCCATGGCGATCCAGCTGCCCTTCCAGTTCCTCCAGCGTGCCGACCCGACCCAGCTGCGCTCCTTCATCCACGAGGAGCACCCGCAGGTGATCGCCCTCGTGCTGGCCCACATGTCGGCCGAGAAGGCGTCGCTGGTGCTCTCCGGGCTGTCCTCGGAGCTGCAGGCCGACGTCGCCCACCGCATCGCGGTGATGGGTCGCGCCAACCCCGAGACGGTGCGGATCGTCGAGGGCGTGCTGGAGCGCCGGCTGTCGTCCGTGCTGCAACCCGCCGACTCCTCGCGCGTCGGTGGCGTGGGTCCCCTGGTGAACATCATCAACCGGGCCGACCGCTCGACCGAGCGCCAGATCGTCGAGGGCCTCGAGTCGCTCGACTCCGGGCTGGCCGAGGAGGTGCGCAGCCGGATGTTCATGTTCGAGGACATCGTCGGGCTGTCCGACCGCGACGTGCAGCAGGTGCTGCGCCAGGTCGACACCGCCGAGCTCGCACTCGCCCTCAAGGGCGTCTCGGAGCAGGTGCGCGACAAGATCACGGGCAACCTGTCGGAGCGTGCCGCGGAGAACGTGCTGGAGGAGGTCGAGATCCTCGGCCCCGTCCGCCTGACCCAGGTCGAGGAGGCCCAGCAGGCGGTCATCCGCTCCATCCGAGGGCTCGAGGAGCGTGGCGAGATCGTCGTGCGCAGGGGAGGCGAAGATGAGTTCGTCGACTGACCTGCGTCCGCTCGCCGCGGTCCGGCTGCCGGAGCTGCGCGCCGTCGAGACCACCCGCGAGACCGCGCGCGCCCAGGGGTACGCCGTCGGCTGGGCGCAGGGACGGCGGGAGGCCGAGGCCGCCGTGCGCGCCGAGGTCGAGGAGCTGGCCCGCACCGCTGCGCTCCGCGAGGAGCAGTGCCGGGCCGAGCAGGCCGCGGCCGCGACCGCGCTGCGGACCGCCACTGCCGCCGCGCACGAGCTGCTCGTCGCCGCCTGCGAGCGGGTCGACGAGCAGGCGGGTGCCCTCGCGCTCGAGCTCACCCGGACCCTCCTGGGCGTCCTCGACCCCGACGTCGCGCACGTCCTGGAGCGGGTCCGCGGCCTGCTGCCGGCGCACGCCGTCGGCTCGGTGCGCCTCCACCCGGAGGTCGCGGCCGTCGCCGGCGACCTCGCCGACCTCGGCGTCCTCGTCGTCGCCGACCCCTCCCTCGGCCGTGCCGACGCCGTCGCGCAGGCCGACGACCACGTCGTCGACCTGCGGGTCGACGAGGCACTCGCCCGGCTCGCGGAGGTGCTCGCATGACCACGCTGACCGCCGACGTGCGTGCCCGCGCCCTCGAGGCCGTCTCGCCCCTCCGCCTCGGCCAGGTCGCCGAGCTGCTCGGCCTGCAGGTCCGCGTCAGCGGCCTCGCGGCCGCCGTGGGCGATCTCGTCGCCGTCGAGGGCGAGACCAGGGTGCTCGCCGAGGTGGCCGCCAGCGGTCCCGCCGGCCTCACCTGCCTCCCGCTCGGCGACACCACCGGCCTGCGGGTCGGCGACGTCGTACGACACACGGGCGGACCGCTGCGCATCCCCGTCGGCGAGGCCCTGCGCGGTCGGGTGCTGGACGGCCTCGGCCGCCCGGTCGACGGCGGACCGCCCCTGGACCACCTGCCGCTGGTCGGGGTCAACCACACCGCCCCCGCCGCCCTGAGCCGGCCCCGCATCGACCACCAGCTCGGCCTCGGCGTCCGGGCGCTCGACAGCCTCACCCCATGCGGGCGCGGCCAGCGCATCGGCATCATGGCCGGCTCCGGCGTCGGCAAGTCGAGCCTGCTGTCCATGGTCGCGCGCGGCACCGACGCCGAGGTCTCGGTCATCGCGCTCGTCGGCGAGCGTGGTCGCGAGGTCCGCGAGTTCATCGAGAACGACCTCGGCCCCGAGGGCCTGGCGCGATCGGTCGTCGTCGTGGCCACCTCCGACGCGCCCCCCGTCGAGCGCCTCCGCGCCGCCGGCGTCGCCACCCGGATCGCGGAGTTCTTCCGCGACAGCGGGCGCCACGTCGTGCTGATGATGGACAGCCTCACCCGCGTCGCGATGGCGCAGCGCGAGATCGGTCTCTCCGCCGGGGAGCCCCCGGCCACGCGCGGCTACCCGCCGAGCGTCTTCACCCTCATGCCGCAGCTCCTCGAGCGCGCCGGCACCTCCGCCACGGGCAGCATCACCGGCCTCTACACGGTGCTCGTCGAGGGCGACGACATGCAGGACCCGATCGGCGACACCGCACGGTCGATCCTCGACGGGCACGTCGTGCTGTCCCGCCGCCTGGCCACCGCGGGTCACTTCCCCAGCATCGACGTGCTGGAGTCGATCTCCCGCGTCACCCGCGCCGTCACCGACCCCGACCAGCGTGCCGACGCCACCCGGCTGCGCCGCCTCCTCGCGGCGCACCGGTCCGTGCGCGAGCTGGTCGAGATCGGGGCGTACGTCGCCGGGGCCGACCCCGACGCCGACGTCGCGCTCGCCCGGATGCCCGCGATCGACGCCTTCCTCCGCCAGGACATGGACGACAGCACGTCCCTCGCCGACACCTGGCAGGCACTCAAGGAGCTGGTGGCCTGATGGCCCGCACACCGGACCACGACCCCGATGCCGGCATGCGTGCCGTCGCGCGCGTGCGCGGCGTCCGCGAGCAGGACAGCCGCCTGGGCCTGACCCGCGCCGCCGCCGACCAGCGTGAGGCCGGTCGTCGCCTGGACGCGGTGGCCGACCGGCTCGCCACGGCGAGCGACCCCGCCGCCGTCGACCCGGCCGGCTTCGCCACCGGCCGCCTGGCCGCGGCCGGCATCGCCGCGGACCTGATCGCGTCCCAGCGTGCGCTCGCGACGGCCACCACCGTCACCACGGTGGCGCGCGAGCACTGGCAGCGCGACCACACCCGCCTCGCCGCCGTCGAGCTGCTGCTCGAGCGCCGTGCCGAGGACCGCCGCGCCGAGCGGCTGCGCCGCGAGCGCGTCGAGGTCGACGACCTCGTCGCCGCCCGCTGGCTGCGCGCCCGGCGCACACCCGAGGAAGGTGCTCGATGAGCATCAGCGACGTCACCACCCGGATCTCCCAGATCCAGGCCCAGCTGGCCCTGCTGCCGGGCACGTCCCCGACGTACTCGTCCAGCGTGGCCGCCACCGGCTTCGACACCGTCCTGTCGCGCACCAGCGCGACGGCCGGCACCACGACCACCCCCGGCACCGGTGCGGTGACCGGCGACGACGTCGTCTCGAAGGCCAAGGAGATGCTGGGCCTGCCCTACGTGTGGGGTGGCACCGACCCGGAGCGCGGCGTCGACTGCTCCGGGCTCGTGCAGTCGGTCTACAAGTCCTTCGGCATCGAGCTGCCGCGAGTCTCGGCCGACCAGGCCCGTGCGGGTCGTCCGGTCGCGAGCATGAACGACGCACGACCCGGCGACCTCATCGCGTGGGACAACTCCAGCCGCAACAACGGCGCCGACCACATCGCCATCTACGTCGGCAACGGCCAGATGATCGAGGCACCCCGCCCGGGTAGCAAGGTGCAGCTGGTCCCGGTGACCACGGCGCCCGACTACATCCGCCGGGTGCTGCCCGACGCGAGCACCACCAGCACGGTGTCCGCCACCGCGCCGACCTCGGCGCGGACGGTCCCCGCCGGGACGCCGTACGCCGACCTCTTCCAGCAGGCGGCGAGCTCCTACGGGCTCGACCCGGCGCTGCTCGTCGCGGTCGCCCGCCAGGAGTCGGGCTTCGACCCGCAGGCGGTCAGCCCGGCCGGTGCGCAGGGTCTGATGCAGCTGATGCCCGGCACGGCGCAGGGCCTCGGCGTCGCCAACCCGTTCGACCCCGCCCAGGCCATCGGCGGCGCCGCCCAGCTGCTCGACAGCCTGCTTGGCCGCTTCGGCTCGACCGAGCTGGCGCTGGCGGCCTACAACGCCGGCCCGGGTGCGGTCCTGCGCTACGACGGCGTGCCGCCCTACCCCGAGACGCAGAACTACGTCACCTCGATCATGTCGCACCTGGAGTCCGCATGAGCATCACTCCGATCGCCCCGGCCGTCCCGACCCCGTTCGCGGACGCCACGTCCGCCGACGCCGGCCCCGGGGCCGGCGGCTTCGCGGCGCTGGTGGCCGGCCTGCTGGCCGGCGCACCGGCGTCCGCGGCCGCCTCACCCGCTGCTCCCTCGACCATCGGTGGCGCCGCGTCCGGTGCTCCCGCCGGCGCCCCCGACGCGGCCGCGGACGGGTCGGTGGAGGAGGTCGCCGAGCCGCAGGTCGGCGACAAGCCGAGCGGCGAGCACTCCATGGTGGCGCCCGAGGGCGACGACGATCGAGGCCTGGTCCTCAAGCCCGAGGTCGTGGCGGCCCTCCCGCTCGGGTGGCAGCCGCCCGTCGCGCCGACCCCCGTCGTCGAGGCCCCCGCTGTCGGTGCCCAGCCCGCCGACCCGGCCGCAGGCGTCGCCCCGGCGGCCACACCGACCGCCGCGGCAGCCGCCACCACCACGTCCGCCGCGATCGGCACGGCCGCCGCGACCGGCACGACCGCCACGCCCGCCACGTCCGCCGCGACCAGCACGGCCAGCGAGGGGACGGACCCGGCCGGGGCGCCGGGACCGGAGCCCGCGCAGGCACCGGCTCCCGCAGGTGTCGAGCGCAGCGAGGCCGGGGCCGCTACCGCCACCGGCTCGGGCGTCTCGACCCCGGGGACGGCCGCGCCGGCGACGAGCTCCGAGGCAGGCGGGCAGGCGTCCGCCCCGTCCGCCTCGTCCGCGCACGCCGCGCCGTCCACCCCGCCGTCCAGCCCGGCATCGCCGATGGTGGGCGTCACGGCCGCGACCGTCACGACGGCCCCCGCGGTTCCGACCGACGCGCCCGCTGCGGCCCGCCCGGCCTCGCCGGTGGCGCAGGTCGTCCCGGAGGTGAGCAGGCTGGTCTCGCGCGGCAACGGCGTGCACCGCCTGACCATGAAGCTCCAGCCGGAGGCGCTGGGCGAGGTGCGCGTGACGCTGACCGTCCGTGACGGGGCGGTGCAGGTGCAGCTCACGGGTGGCGACGACGCGGCCCGCGCCCTCGCGGAGGGCGCGCCGGAGCTGCGGCGCGTGCTCGAGCTCGCCGGAGCCGGTGAGGCGCGGGTGGTCGTGCGCGACCTCGCCGGGCAGCAGGCCACCGCACCGACGCCCTCGCAGACCGGGACCCAGACCGGGCCCCAGGCGGGGGCGCACCACGGCCAGGACCCGTCGTACGGCGCCCAGGGCGGCACCGGCGGCGACGCACCCGCGACCGGCGGGCACGCAGGACAGCAGGACCAGCACGCACGGACGCGTGGTGGAGCAGGAGCCACGGACGGCCTTCCCGACGGAGCGACCGTGCTCCGTCCAGACCCGGTCACCGCTGCCCCCCGGGGCATCGACCTGACCATGTGAGGAGGGATCGTGACGATCTCCGCGAACGAGGCGGTGACCAGCGCGACCACCGCGTTCCCGACGGGGGCGGCGACGGCGTCGGCGACCTCGGAGGACAAGCAGATGTTCCTGGAGCTGATGGTCGCCCAGCTCCGCTACCAGGACCCGCTCAACCCGGCCGACTCCGGCGAGTTCCTCGCCCAGTCGGCGCAGTTCACCGCGCTGGAGAAGATGCAGGACGTCTCCGACCGCGTCGGTGCGCTGCTGGGCTCGCAGATGGCGTTCGGCGCCGGCGCGATGGTCGGCCAGCAGGTGTCGTGGATCGACGCCGACGGCGTGACCACGCACAGCGGCACGATCGCCGGCGTCACCTTCGGCGCCGAGGGGCCGGTCTTCGACATCGACGGCACGCAGGTCCCGCTCGCCCAGCTCCTCTCCGTCGGCACCACGACGCCGCCGGCGTCGGGCACCGACACCCCGACCACCGACTCCACCCCCGACTCCACCACGGCCTGAGGCCGTCCCCGAAAGGAACCCACCATGCTCCGCTCGCTCTTCTCCGGCATCAGCGGCCTCCGCGCCAACCAGACCATGCTCGACGTGACCGGCAACAACATCGCCAACGCCAACACCGTCGGCTTCAAGGCCAACACCACCGTCTTCCAGGACACCCTCAGCCAGGTCATGCGCGGCGCCACGGCCGGTGACGCCGCCACCGGCGGGACCAACCCGGTCCAGGTCGGCCTGGGCGTCCAGGTCGCGGCCACCCGCGGCAACTTCAACCAGGGCTCGGCCCAGGCGACGGGGGGCACCACGGACCTGATGATCCAGGGCGACGGGATGTTCGTCCTCGGCTCCGGCGACGAGCGCGTCTACACCCGCGCCGGTGCCTTCAGCTGGGACACGCAGGGCAACCTGGTCGCCCCCAGCGGCAAGAAGGTGCAGGGCTACGCCCCCGGTGACGCCGGCGGCACCCTGATCGACGTGAACCTCAAGGCGCTGGAGGGCACCCTGCCCGCCGGCGTGGAGATGACGTCGTACTCGATCGGCAGCGACGGCGTCGTCCGTGGCACCTTCTCCGACGACGTGCAGCGTGAGATCGCGGTCGTCGCGGTCGCCAACTTCACCAACGTCGCAGGCCTCGAGCGCGTCGGCGAGACCGCCTTCCGTGCCAGCGCCAACTCCGGTGCTGCCGACCTCGGCGTCGCCCGCGAGGGCAGCCGCGGCGAGCTGATGGCCGGCACGCTCGAGATGTCGAACGTCGACCTGTCCGCCGAGTTCACCAACCTGATCCTCGCCCAGCGTGGTTTCCAGGCCAGCTCCCGCGTCATCACCACCTCGGACCAGGTGCTCGAGGAGCTCGTCAACATCAAGCGCTGACGTCACGTCCTCGCCGCCCTCCGCGGTACCGCCCGGCCCCGGCAGTCCTCCGACTGCCGGGGCCGCGCTGCTCCCGCACCCGCCGTCGGTCGCGGAGGGCTCACGCCGTCGGTCGAGGAGGGACGGTGCCCCC
>JAYSEC010000036.1:0-20449 GCA_041914085.1 Nocardioides sp. | reverse complement strand
GAGCGCTCGATCTCGAACGGGCCGACGACCTCGACGCCGACGGTGACGCCGATGACGCGCTTGACCAGCTCGGCGACGTGGCGACCGGCCGCCTCGCCCGCATCGACGCCGACGTCCTCGCGCCGCTCGATGCGCACGGTCAGCGTGTCCATGTTGCCTGCCCGTCCGCGCACGCACTGGAAGTGCGGCGTCAGCTCGGGGACGCCGAGGACGAGCTCCTCGATCTGCGTCGGGAACAGGTTCACCCCGCGCAGGATGATCATGTCGTCGGTGCGGCCGGTGATCTTCTCGATGCGCCGCATCGGCCGCATCGTCCCCGGGAGCAGCCGCGTGAGGTCGCGCGTGCGGTAGCGCAGGACCGGCATGGCCTCCTTGGTCAGCGAGGTCAGCACGAGCTCGCCCTCCTCGCCATCGGGCAAGACCTCGCCGGTGACCGGGTCGATGACCTCCGGGTAGAAGTGGTCCTCCCAGAGGTGCAGGCCGTCCTTGGTCTCCACGCACTCCTGGGCGACGCCCGGGCCGATGATCTCCGACAGTCCGTAGATGTCGACGGCGTGCATGTCGAGGCGCTCCTCCACGGCGGTGCGCATCTCGTTGGTCCACGGCTCGGCGCCGAAGATGCCGACGCGCAGCGAGCTGGTCCGGGGGTCGAGGCCCTGGCGCTCCATCTCGTCGACGATGTTGAGCATGTAGGACGGCGTCACCATGATCACGTCGGGGCGGAAGTCGGCGATCAGCTGGACCTGCCGCTCGGTCATGCCGCCGGAGACGGGGACGACGGTGCACCCGAGCCGCTCGGCGCCTGCGTGCGCCCCGAGGCCGCCGGTGAACAGGCCGTACCCGTAGGCGTTGTGCAGGATGTCGCCCGGGCGGCCGCCGGCCGCCCGGATGCTGCGCGCGACGACGGTCGCCCACACGTCGAGGTCGCCGCGCGTGTAGCCGACCACGGTCGGCTTGCCGGTCGTCCCGCTGGACGCGTGCACGCGTACGACGTCGGCGCGCGGCACCGCGAACATGCCGAACGGGTAGTTCTGGCGCAGCGACTCCTTCGTCGTGAAGGGCAGCCGCGCGAGGTCGGCGAGCTCGGTGAGGTCGTCGGGGTGGACGCCGGCCTCGTCGAGCGCCGTGGTGTAGTGCGCGACGTTGTCGTACGCATGGCGCACCGACCACTGCAGGCGCTCGAGCTGGAGGGCCCGCAGCTCGTCGACGGAGGCCCGCTCGATCGGCTCGAGCCCGTGGTCGGGCGGGACGGGTGCGGGCACGGCGACCTCCTGCGGCGCTAGACCGACGCCCGGCGCACGAGCTCGGGCACGAAGACCACCCGGCGGGGCACGCCGCGACCGCCCTCGGCGATCGCCTCGAGGAGCAGCCGGACCGCCTCGGTGACCATCGGTCCGATGGGGTTGTGCAGCGTGGTGAGCGGCGGGCGCGTGCGCTCGGCGACGCCCAGGTCGTCGTAGCCCACGATCGACACGTCCTCCGGCACCCGGATCCCCCGGCTCGCCAGCTCGCGCATCGCGCCCTTGGCCATCAGGTCGGACGCGGCGAAGATGCCGTCGATGTCCTCGGCCGTGTCGAGGAGGGACGCGCAGGCCTCGGCGCCGCCCTCCTCGGTGAAGTCGCCGTAGGCCACGAGGTCGGCGTCGAGCCCCGCCGCGGCCAGCTCGTGGCGCCATCCCTCGAGCCGGTCGTGGCCCGCGCGCATGTCGCGCGACCCGGCGATGGTCGCGATCCGGCGCCGGCCGGCGTCGAGGAGGACCTGCACGGCTTGGCGCGCGGCCGCGGTGTTGTCGCTGTCGACGTACGACACCCGCTCGGCGCCGAGCCAGGGACGGCCGATGAAGACGCACGGCAGCCCCAGGTCCGACAGGTGCTCGGCCAGCCGGTCGTCGCGGTGGTGGGAGGCGACGATCGCGCCGTCGACGGAGCGGCCGCGGAGGTACTTCAGCAGCCGTTCCTCCTCCTCCCCCGGCTCGGCGAGGAGCAGGACCAGCTGGAGGTCGTGCTCGCGCAGGGCACGCGAGACGAGGTGCAGCATGCGTGCGAAGAACGGGTCGGAGAAGATCCGCTCGTCGGACTCCGGGAGGATCACCGCGACCGAGCCGGTGCGCCGGGTGACCAGCGAGCGCGCGGTGCCGTTGGGCGTGTAGCCCAGCTGGCGCACGGCGTCGAGGACGGCGGTCTGGGCCTTCGCGCTGACCTTCGACCTGCCGTTGATCGCTCGCGAGGCGGTGGCCTTGCTGACCCCTGCCAGCCGGGCGACCTCGCCGAGCGTGGACGCGTGCTCGTTCATCGGGTTCACGCTACTACTGGAGCGCGTTCCGGGCCGCCACCTCCGCGAACCACAGCGCGCTGTCCTTCGGCGTGCGGACCTGGGTGTCGTAGTCGACGTGCACGATGCCGAACCGGTGCGCGTAGCCGTAGCTCCACTCGAAGTTGTCCATCAGCGACCACACGAAGTAGCCGCGCACGTCGACGCCCTCGTCCAGCGCGTCGAGCACCGCGTGCAGGTGCTGCTCGATGTACTCCCGGCGTCCGACGTCGTGGATCGCGCCGTCCTCGACGACGTCGTCGGCCATGGCGCCGTTCTCGGTGATGTAGATGGGCGGGGCGTCGTAGTCGTTGCGAAGCCGCGCGAGCAGGCGCCGGAACGCGTCGGGGTCGATCTCCCAGTCGCGGTCGGTCGTGGGGCGGCCGGTGCGCGGGAACACGAAGCCGCCCCCCGGGTACGGCGACTCCCGCGGGCGTGGAGAGTGCTCGATCCGGCTGCCGAGCAGCTCCCCCGGCGCCGCGTCGTAGGGCAGGGCCGCCGGGACGTCCCCGTGGTAGAAGTTCACGCCCAGGAAGTCGAGCGGCTGGCTGATCAGGGCCAGGTCGCCGTCGTGCACGGCCTCCTGCCAGGGCCGGCCGTCGAAGAGCATCCCCTCGGTGTCGCGCGCCAGGTCGTCGGCGTACGCGCCCCGGAGGAGCGGGTCGAGGAACACCCGGTTGTGGAAGCCGTCGAGGCGCCGCGCGGCGTCGACGTCGGCCTCGCGAGTGGGGTCGAAGGGGTCCGCCACCGTCGGGTTGAGCGTGATGCCGACGCTCTTGCCCCGGTCGGGCGTGCCGCCGCGACGCCGGAACTCCTCGACGAACAGCCCGTGCCCGAGGAGCAGGTGGTGGGCCGCGACCACGCCGGCGACGCCCTCCTGCCGACCGGGCGCGTGGCCGCCGCTGGTGTAGCCCATGAAGGCCGAGCACCAGGGCTCGTTGTGGGTCGTCCAGCTGTCGACCCGGTCGCCGAGCGCGTCGTGCACGACCATCGCGTAGTCGAGGAAGCGGTGGGCCGTGTCGCGGTTGGTCCACCCGCCCTCGTCCTCGAGGGCCTGCGGCAGGTCCCAGTGGTAGAGCGTGAGGAACGGCGTGATGCCGGCGGCGAGCAGCTCGTCGGTGAGCCGGCTGTAGAAGTCGAGGCCCGCGGGGTTGACCCGCTTGCCGTCGGGGCAGATCCGTGGCCAGGCCGTGGAGAAGCGGTAGGACCCGAGGCCGAGCCGCTTCATCAGCGCGACGTCCTGCGGCATCCGCTGGTAGTGCTCGCACGCCACGTCGGCGTCGTCGCCGTTCAGGATCGCGCCGGGCACCCGGACGAAGGTGTCCCAGATGGACGGGCCCCGGCCGTCGGCGTCGACGGCGCCCTCGATCTGGTACGACGCCGCGGCGGCGCCCCAGAGGAAGTCGGGCGGGAACTCTCGGGTCGTCATCCCTTGACGGCTCCTTGCATGATGCCGGCCACGAGCTGGCGGCCGGTCGCGATGAACAGGACGAGGAGCGGGATCGTGGCCAGCAGCGTCCCCGCCTGGAGCAGCGCGACGTCGGAGATCCCCCCGGCCGGCGCGATCTTGAGCTGGTCGAGCGCGGTCTGCAGCGTCTGGACGTCGCTCCCCTGCAGGATCAGCAGCGGCCACATGAACTCCGTCCACGTCTGCATGAAGGTGAAGAGGGCCAGGATCGCCATCGCGGGTCGCGCGGCGGGGACCGCGACGGTCCAGAAGGTGCGGATCTGCGAGCAGCCGTCCATCCGGGCGGCCTCGATCAGCTCGTCGGGGATCGCGTCCAGCAGGTACTGGCGCATGAAGAAGACGCCGAACGCGGTCACGAGGAAGGGCAGCACCACCGCGGTGCGGGTCCCGGTGAGGGCGAGGTTGCTGAACTGCTTGAGCAGCGGCACGAACGCCAGCTGGGTCGGCACCGCCATGGTGGCGACCACGAAGCCCATGGCGACGTTGCTGCCGCGGAAGCGCAGCTTCGCGAAGGAGTAGCCGGCCAGCGTCGAGAAGAACACCACGGACGCGGCCGAGACGCCGGAGATCACCACCGAGTTGGCGAGCGCGGACCAGAAGTCGATCTGGTCGAAGACCCGTCGCGCGTTCTCCAGGAAGTGTCCGCCGGGGTACAGCGGGGGCGGACTCTGGATGGCGCGTTCCTTGGTGACCGACCCGATGATGAAGGACCAGTAGAGCGGGAACGCCGAGCCGACCACGAACGCGGACAGCAGGCCGTAGACGAGGAACCCGGGACGCCGGCTCACCGCTCCCCCCTCCCCTGCACCCGGCGGGTCACGAGGTAGTTGAGCGCGGCGATGCCGACGATGATCACGACGATGATCCAGGTCGCGGCCGCGGCCCGCGGGTAGGGGTCGGTGCCGCTGTTGGAGGTGTTGAAGACGTACATCGTCAGCGTCTGGTACTGGTAGTCGGCCCCGCCCTGGAACTGCAGGTTGGTGTCGAACAGGCGCGGCTCGGTGAAGATCTGCATCCCGCCGATGGTCGAGGTGATGATGACGAAGAGCATGGTGGGGCGGATCGACGGCAGCGTGACGTGGAAGAACTGCTGCAGCGGGCGGGCGCCGTCGATCGCGGCTGCCTCGTAGAGCTGGCGCGGGATCGCCTGCAGGGCGGCCAGGATGATGAGGGTGTTGTAGCCCGTCCAGCGGTAGTTGACCATCGAGGCGATGGCCGTCCAGCTCGCCAGCCGGTCGGAGTGCCAGCTGATCGCCGGCAGGCCGATCGCGCGGAGCACCTCGTTGACCAGTCCCGACTGGTCGGCGAAGAGGCTCCCGAAGATCAGCGCCGTGGCGGCGGGCGCGACCACGAAGGGCAGCAGCACGCTCATCCGCCACCAGGTGCGCCCGCGCAGCGGCGTGTCGAGCATGGCCGCGATGACGGTGGCGATCACCACCTGCGGCACCGAGGACAGCAGGAAGATGCCCACGGTGTTCCAGAAGGCCTTGTGGAACACCGGGTCGCCGATCACGTGCACGTAGTTGGCGAGGCCGACCCACGGGCCGTGCTCGGGGCCGAACCGGGGCCACGAGAAGAACGAGAGGTAGGCCGAGTAGACCATCGGGTAGACCCCGACGAGGCCGAAGACGACGAAGAACGGGACGACGTAGAGGACCGGCGAGAAGCGGGTGTCCCACCGGGAGAGCTTCTGGCGCCACGTCAGCGGCGGGGGCGTCGTACCGGACCGTTCCCGGGTGCCGGGAGGTCCAGGGGCGTGGACGGTGGTCATCGCGCGCCTCCGCTCGTGGTGGTGGGGTGGGTGACCCCGGCCGGGGAGGTGGTGCAGTCCTCCCCGGCGGGGGCGATGGTGGTGGTCACGTCCGTGCGGTCAGGACAGGCTCTCGACGGCCTGGGTGAACGTCTCCCACGACTCGTCCGGCGAGGCACCCTCGTCGACGCGCTGGATCGCGGTCTGGAAGAGGCCGAGGATGTCGGAGTACTTGTCGCCCTTGTAGGGGTGTCCGGGCTCCACCGCAGCGGCGCGG
Source organism: Nocardioides sp. (assembly GCA_041914085.1). Lineage (GTDB taxonomy): Bacteria > Actinomycetota > Actinomycetes > Propionibacteriales > Nocardioidaceae > Nocardioides. The sequence goes on along the minus strand of JAYSEC010000036.1, from coordinate 14,643 downwards.
TCGGCGAGGATCACCGCGGTCGGGGCGTCGTTGAAGTAGGGGTCCGTGGCGTTCTGGGACGCCAGCTCCTGCTGCGCCGCGACGTTGGCGGGGTAGTTGCCGGCCGCCTCGAACGCGGCCAGCTCCTGCTCGGTGTCGGTCAGCCAGTTGGCCAGCTCCTTGGCCTCCTCCTGGTGCTCCGACATCGCCGGCACGGCGAGGTAGGAGCCGCCCCAGTTGCCGCCACCGCCGGGGAAGGCGTTCACGATGTCCCAGCCCTCGACCTCGGGGGCGTTGGACTTGATGTTGGAGAACATCCAGCCCGGGCACGGCATCGTGGCGAAGCCGTCGTTGGTGAAGTTGGCCGTCCAGTCCTCCTTCCACTGCACGACCCGCGGGGAGAGCGTGGGCGCGTAGCGGGTGACGGTGTCCCACACGAGGGCGAGCTCGTCGTTCTCGACGTCCACGGTGTTGTCGGCGGTCTGGAACGGGAACTCGGCCTGGTTGAGCATCGCCTGCGCGATCGAGCCGCTCGAGTCGTACCACTTGGTGTCCGGGAGCTCCTCGACGAGCTTCTCGCCGGCCGCGAAGTAGGAGTCCCAGCTCTCGAAGATCGACTCGACCTCCTCGCGGTCCGACGGCAGGCCGGCCTTCTCGAACAGGTCGGCGCGGTAGCAGAACGCCTCCGGGCCGGCATCGGTCGGGTAGCCGATCTGCTTGCCGTCGGCGGTCTGCCCCGCCTGGTAGGCGTACTCGACCCATCGGTCGTCGAGCGAGGAGTCGGAGAGGTCGGCGAACTGGTCGGAGGCGCCCTCGGCGAGGAACTGCGGCATCGCGTCGCCCTCGATGGCGACCACGTCGGTGAGTCCGTGGCCGGCCTGCAGGTCCTGCGTCAGCGTCTGCTTCCACGGGTCCCAGTCGGCGATCTTGGTCATCTTCACGGTGAACGGCCGGTCGGGGTCGGCGTTCCACTCCTCGATCAGCTTGTCGTAGCCGAAGTCGCTGAACGTGGTGATCGTCAGGACGTCGTCCTGGCCGAGCTCGGCCTGGGCGGAGCCGGACTCGTCGTCGCCGCCACAGGCGGCCGTCATGGTGGCGACGAGGGCCATGGCGACGCTGAACGCCGCTCCCCGTCGGATCGTGGGCTTGCGCATCGCTGGACGCTCCTGGGAGGTGTACTGCGGTGGAACCGATTCCACCGTTCTCGCGACACACTATGATCGGCGTCACACCGGGATGTCAACGCTCAGCGTGAAACTGCTCACCATTCGCGGTCGCGCGCGGTGCAAACGGTTCCACTGAAGCCGCGCCCGCAGTGCCGCGTGAGAGGACGCCGAACTCAGCCGAGTCGTCGTACCTGGTAGGTGCCGAGGGTCGTGGCGACCACCTCGCCGGCGGCGTCGGTGAGGGTCGCCTCGAGCACGAACTCGCCCCTGCCGGTGGCCAGGGCGTCCTCACGGACCCGCTCGGCCTCCGGTGCGGCCAGCGACGCCTCGGCCCGTACGACGCCGAGCGCGGGACGCCGGAACCTGATGGTCGACTCCTTCACGAGTGGCACGAAGCCGGCGAGCTCGCCGTCGAAGTCGAAGGTGGTCAGGGCGAGCAGGCCGCCGAGCATCTCGGCGACGCTGAAGAGCGAGCCCGCGTAGGTCACGCCGAAGTGGTTCACGTTGGGCTCGGGCGGGAGCTCGGCCGCGGCGAAGCCGGGGCGGACCTCGACGACGCGGATGCCCATGGCCTCGAGGATCGGCACGGACCCGACGGCCTGGTCTGCCTCCACGCCCCACGTATAGGCCATCGCCGGCTCGGTCACAAGGCCCGGCCGCTCCCCCACGCCGCCGTGGTGGTCGGCGCCGACCGTGGCAGCACGGTGCGCCCGGTCACGGCGCGAGGGTGGCCCGCAGCGCGGCGATGTCCTCCGGCCCGACGCGGCAGCAGCCGCCGACCAGCCGGGCGCCGTCGGCCACCCACGCCCCCACATCGGCGGGATCGAAGGCCGAGGTCCCCGTCCACGCCCGCGCCTCGGCGTCCCAGCCCTGGCCGGAGTTGGGGTAGACGACGGCCGGGCCGTGGGCGCCGGCGAGCGGCACGGCGGCCCCCGCGTCAGCGGGCGTCGTGCAGTTGACGCCCACGGCGAGGACCTCGGCCACGTCCGCTGCCATCGCGAACGCCTCCTCGAGCGGCTCGCCGGCCCGGGTCCGTCCGTCTGCTGCGGAGAGCGACAGCCAGGCCGGCACGCCGGAGCCGTCGAGCTCGGCCAGCACGGCCTCGACCTCGGCGAGGCAGGGCACGGTCTCCACCGCGAGCACGTCGGCTCCCGCACCCACCGTGGACGCGAGCACGTCGAGGCGTGGGCGGTGGAACGCCCGCAGCCCGGCGACGTCGAGGTCGTAGTCGCCGCGGTACTCGGAGCCGTCCGCCAGGACCGCGCCGTAGGGCCCGACCGACGCAGCGACCCAGCCGTCGGGTGCGACCGCGTCGCGAGCCGCGGCGGCCAGCGCCACGCTGCGGCGCAGCAGCCGCTCGACCTCGCCCCGGTCCACGCCCTCCGCGCCGAACCCCTCGAAGGAGACCTGGTAGGAGGCCGTGGTCGCGACCTCGGCACCGGCCTCGAAGAACTCGCGGTGGGCGCGCTCGACCGCGTCCGGGTCGTCCCGCAGCAGCCGCGCCGACCACAGGTGGCTCGACAGGTCGTGCCCGTGCCGCTCGAGCAGCGTGGCCAGGCCCCCGTCGAGGACCACGGCCCGGGAGTCGACGGCGTCGCGGAGGCTGGTGCGGCTCATGGCACGAGTCTGGCACCCGAGGGGTGTGCCCGGGCGACCGTCCCGTCCGCGACGATCGGTCCGTGCCAGAGGGACACACCATCCACCGCCTCGCGCGACGCCACGCCCGGCTCCTGGGTGGTCAGCACGTGTCGGCGGACAGCCCGCAGGGTCGCTTCGAGGACGGTGCGCGGCTGCTCGACGGCCGCGTCCTGGCTGCGACCGACGCCTGGGGCAAGCACCTGTTCCACCGCTACGACGACCTCTGGCTGCACGTGCACCTCGGCCTCTACGGGAAGTTCCGCGACGGGCTCCTGCCCGCACCCGAGGCCCGCGGCGCGCTGCGGCTGCGCCTGGTGGGCGAGCACCGCTGGTTCGAGCTGCGCGGGCCCACGGCCTGCGAGGTCCTCACCGACGCCGAGCGCCGTTCGGTGCTCGCCCGGCTCGGCCCGGACCCCCTGCGCCGGCGACCCGACCGGGACGCCTTCGTGGCGCGCGTGCTCGGGAGCCGCGCCCCGATCGCGACCCTGCTGATGGACCAGTCCGTCGTCGCCGGTGTCGGCAACGTCTACCGGGCCGAGGTCCTCCACCGCCAGCGCCTGGACCCGTTCCGGCACGGGCGCCTCCACGACGCCGCAGTGCTGCACGCACTGTGGGACGACCTGGTCGCGCTCCTGCGGGCCGGGGTGCGCGCCGGACGCATCGTCACCACGCGACCCGAGGACCGCGAGCGTCCTGCGGGGCGCGCCCGGCGGGTCGACGCGTACTACGTCTACGGCCGCGCCGGCCTGCCGTGCCGGATCTGCGGGACGCCCGTCCAGGACACGCTGCTCGCCGCCCGGCGCTTGTTCTGGTGCCCGGTCTGCCAGGCGTGACGGTCCTCAGCGGGCGAGGGCGAGCACGGCCGGCGGGTCCTCGACGTGCGCGTTGTGGCCCAGGCCCGGCAGCGTGACCGGGTCGTCGACCAGGGCGGCGAGCTGCTCGTGGCTGACCATCGGGTCGTGCTCCCCGCGGGCCAGGACCACCGGGCACCGAGCCGCCGCGAGGAGTCCGGCCATGTCGGGCACGCCGACCCCGAAGGTGCGCGGGTCCTGGGCCAGTCGCCAGCCGTTCCCCTCGCCGACGACGCCGGAGTCCACGACCGGGTCGTCGGGGCCGACCAGGCCCGCGAGCCCGGAGACCTTCAGGAACCGGTCGGCCGCCTCCGCGCGGGTGTCGTACGTCACCACCGGCCGGTCGGCGAGCGCAGCCGCCCGCGCCGCGTCCTCGGCCGGCCAGTCCACCTTGATGCCCAGGCCCACGACCCGTCGTACGCGACCGGGCACCATCGCCGCCAGCGCGAGCGCCACGACCCCACCCATCGAGTGACCCACGACGGTGACCGGCTCGTCGCCGAGGAGCGGCAGGACGGCCTCGGCGTGCCGGGTGAAGGAGTACGGCGGGTCCCACGGCGCCGTCCCGTGGCCCGGCAGGTCGGGCGCGACGCCGTCCCAGTCGCGCCAGACCCCGCTGGTGGCGCCGAGGCCGTGGAGGAGCAGCATCAGGCGCCCACGTAGTCGGCGAGGTGCTTGCCGGTCAGGGTCGGCTCCTTCGCAGCGACCAGGTCGGCGGGCGGGCCCTCGAACACCACGAGTCCGCCGTCGTGCCCGGCACCGGGCCCGAGGTCGATGATCCAGTCGGCGTGGGCCATCACGGCCTGGTGGTGCTCGATCACGATGACCGACTTCCCGCCGTCGACCAGACGGTCGAGGAGGCCGAGCAGGTTCTCCACGTCGGCGAGGTGCAGGCCGGTCGTGGGCTCGTCGAGGATGTAGACGTCCCCCTTCTCCCCCATCTGCGTGGCCAGCTTGAGGCGCTGGCGCTCGCCGCCGGAGAGGGTGGTGAGCGGCTGGCCGAGCGAGAGGTACCCCAGGCCGACGTCGACGAGGCGGTCCAGGATCTTCACCGCGGCCGGGATCCTCGCCTCGCCCTCACTGAAGAGGTCCCGCGCGTCGACGACCGACATCTCGTGGACCTCGGCGATGTCCTTGCCGCCCAGGGTGTGCTGGAGCACCTCGGCCTTGAACCGACGCCCCTCGCACTCCTCGCACGGCGACTCGACGGTGGCCATCGGGCCGAGCTCGGTGAAGATCACCCCGGCACCGTTGCAGGTCTCGCACGCGCCCTCGGAGTTGGCGCTGAAGAGCGCCGGCTTGACCCCGTTGGCCTTCGCGAACGCCTTGCGGATCGGCTCGAGCAGCCCGGTGTACGTCGCCGGGTTGCTGCGGCGCGAGCCCTTGATCGCGCCCTGGTCGATGACGATGACGTCGTCGTGGCCCGCCAGCGACCCGTGGATCAGCGAGCTCTTGCCGGAGCCGGCGACGCCCGTGACGACCGTGAGCACGCCCAGCGGCACGTCGACGTCGACGTCGCGCAGGTTGTGGGTGCTGGCGCCGCGGACCTCGATGGTGCCGGTGGCCGTGCGGACCGAGTCCTTGAGCCGCGCGCGGTCGTCGAGGTGCTTGCCGGTGATCGTGTCACTGGCCCGCAGGCCGTCGACGTCACCCTCGAAGCAGATCGTGCCGCCGCTGGAGCCGGCACCGGGACCGAGGTCGACGACGTGGTCGGCGATGGCGATGGTCTCGGGCTTGTGCTCCACGACGAGGACCGTGTTGCCCTTGTCGCGCAGCTGCAGGAGGAGCTGGTTCATCCGCTCGATGTCGTGCGGGTGCAGGCCGATCGTGGGCTCGTCGAAGACGTAGGTCACGTCGGTCAGCGACGAGCCGAGGTGCCGGATCATCTTCGTGCGCTGCGCCTCCCCGCCCGAGAGGGTGCCGGCCGGCCGGTCGAGCGAGAGGTAGCCCAGCCCGATCTCGGAGAAGGAGTCGAGCAGGTGCCGCAGGCCCTTGAGCAGTGGCGCGACGGACGGCTCGTCGAGGTCGCGCACCCACTCGGCGAGGTCGCTGATCTGCATCTCGCACAGGTCGGCGATCGACCTGCCGCGGATCTTCGAGCTCCGCGCCTCGGGGGTGAGCCGCGTGCCCTCGCAGTCGGGACACGTCTGGAAGGTCACGGCACGCTCGACGAAGCGGCGTACGTGCGGTTGCATCGCCTCGGGGTCCTTGGAGAGCATCGACTTCTGGATCTGCGGGATGATCCCGTTGAAGGTGAGGTTGACGCCCTCGACCTTGATCTTCGTCGGCTCCGACCACAGCATCGTCTCGAGCTGCTTCTTGGTGAACGACCTGATCGGCTTGTCCATCGGCAGGCCCATCCCCTCGAAGAGCCGGCCGTACCACCCGTCCATCGAGTAGCCCGGCACCGTGAGGGCACCCTCGGAGAGCGACTTCGCGTCGTCGTAGAGCGCGGTGAGGTCGATGTCGTTGACCTTGCCCATGCCCTCGCAACGCGGGCACATGCCACCGAGGTAGACCTCCTGCTTGGCGATCCGGCGCTCGGTGCGGCCGCCCTTCTCGGTGGTCATCATCCCGCTCGCCTTCCGCGTCGGGACGTTGAAGGAGTACGCCGTCGGCGGACCGACGTAGGGGTCGCCGAGCCGGCTGTAGAGGATCCGCAGCATCGCGTTGGCGTCGGTCGCGGTGCCGACCGTGGACCGCGGGTTCGCGCCCATCCGCTCCTGGTCGACGATGATCGCGGTCGTGAGCCCCTCGAGGTGGTCGACGTCGGGGCGTGCCAGGGAGGGCATGAAGCCCTGCACGAACGCGCTGTAGGTCTCGTTGATCATCCGCTGCGACTCGGCGGCGATGGTCGCGAACACCAGCGAGCTCTTCCCCGAGCCCGAGACCCCGGTGAACACGGTGAGCCGGCGCTTGGGCAGGTCGACCGAGACGTCCTTGAGGTTGTTCTCCCGCGCCCCCTCGACCCGGATCAGGTCGTGCGCGTCGGCCGGATGTGCAGTGGTCATGCGTGCTCTCTCCCCTGTGCTGGTGGTGCGCCCACGCGGCTGCGGGCCATCCTGCCAGTCCGACGCGTGGCAGGTCCCGGACGTGACGGCGCGGGTGCCCGCCCATCCGACCGCCCATGGGGATGGAGCGGCGGTCAGGGTGCGCCTGACAGGCTGGACGCATGACGACCCACGACGACCAGCTCGGGACCGTTGCCGAGATCATGAAGGACACCCGCATCGCCGTCCTCACCTACGTCTCCCTCGAGGGCACGCTCGTGTCGACGCCGATGGGCACCCAGGACTTCGAGGACCCCGGCACCGTCTGGTTCCTCACCGAGCGCAACACCGACAAGGTGCACGCCATCCAGGCCGACCCGCGGGTGAACGTGGCGTACTCCAGCGACTCCGGCTGGGTGTCGCTCACCGGCACGGCGACCATCAGCGAGGACCGCGCCAAGCTGCGCGAGCTCTGGGACGCCTCGGCCGGCGCGTTCATGACCGGCGACGCCGACGACCCGTCCAACGTGCTGCTGCGCGTCGACGGGCGCACCGCGGAGTACTGGGAGTCCCCCGGCAAGGTGAAGGCGGCCATCCAGGTCGCGAAGGGACTGATCGGCGACGGTCGCCCCGATCTCGGGGACAACGACACCGTCGACCTGTAAGCCTTCGGCATGCTCGTCGACGCACACGGACCCGCCCACCCCGACGACGTCTGGCGTCGGTTCACCCAGCCGGACACCTGGCGCACCTGGGCGCACCTGATCCAGGGCGTGGAGTCCTCCGACGACGTCCTCGCCCCGGGCACCACCGGCACGGTCCACGGACCCGCCGGAGTCCCGGTGGCATTCACCGTCACCGACCTCGACCCTGAGCTGAGGTCGTGGTCGTGGACGGTGGGCGGACGCTTCGGCGGCGCGGCCATGGACCACTTCGTCCTGCCGGCCCCCGGAGGCGGCACCCGCGCGGTGCTGCGGGTGCCCGGCCGCTCCTCGGCGCTGCTCCAGCCCTACCGGCTCCCCGCCACCCGCGCCCTGCGACGTCTCGTCGCCGAACCGGGTGGGGCGGGAACCGTCGAGGACGTCCGCGCGTTCGACTTCGCCTTCGCGCCGTCCTACGCGGCGGCAGGGCGTGCGTTCGGGATCACGCCCGCCACCGCCACCGTCGAGGTGGGCCCGCAGTGGCTCTACATCGCCTACGGGCCGTGGCGCCTGGTCACCCCGGTGGACAACGTCGCCTCGGCGGAGATCACCGGCGGCTTCGCCTGGCTCAAGACGGCCGGGCCGCCGCACCTGTCGCTGGAGGACCGTGGGATCTCCTTCACGACCAACGGCGACCGGGCGTTGTGTGTCACCTTCCACGACCCGGTGCCCTCCATCGACCCGACGGCGACGATCACCCACCCGGGCGCCACCATCTCGGTCGCCGACCCGGAGGGGCTCGCGGAGGCGCTCGGGCTCGAGCTCTGACCGACCGCGGCTCCCGGCACGCCCGTCAGCCGCGGACGAGCTCGAGCCCCAGCCACTCGGCCAGGGAGCGCAGCTCCTCGTCGACCCGGGCGCGGCGGCTCGCCGACCAATCGCCGTCCTCGTGGACGGCGTCGACGACAAGCACGCCACCGTCCCGCTCGGCGGTGGCGTCGACCTTGCCGACCAGCTCGTCGCCGTCGAGCACCGGCATCGCCCAGTAGCCCCAGATCCTCTGGTCAGCGGGCTTGTACATCTCCAGCTGGTAGTCGAAGTCGAAGAGGTCGGCCATCCGCTTGCGGTCGAAGACCAGCCGGTCGAGCGGCGAGAGGATCGCGGTGCGCCCCTCGAACCGGTCGTCGAGCAGCTCCGGGTCGACGCGCCAGAGGCCGCGGACCCCCTCGACGCGCGCCGGCTCTCCCGTGTCCCGCACGTCGTAGGGCTCGTGCCACGCCTCGAGGGCACGAGGACGAGCCAGGCCCAGCGCGCGCAGCCGCCGGCCGGCCAGCGTGCGGTGCGCCTCCTCCCCCGGCACCGCCGGGTCGCCGGGGTGGACCCGCTCGGCGAGGTCCCAACGGCGCTCGCGTCCCTCGCGGGAGGCGACGGCGACCTCGCCCCGCGCCTCCATGCACTCCAGGAGCCGCATCACGTTCTTGTTGTTGGTCCACCCCGACGACCGCCACGGGACCTCGCAGCTGTCGGGGAGGTCGCGGGCGGCGGTCGGTCCCTCGCTGCGCAGGAAGGCGAGGAGCTCGCGGCGCGCTGCGTCGTTGGCGCGGACCCAGTCGCGCAGCTCCTCCTGCCACTCCTTGAGCGGCGGCTCGCCCGGCCAGGCGTCCATGTCCGCCTGGAACAGCGCGACGTCCTCGCTCGGGCGGAGCATCCCGCGGTGCTCGACCACGGCGCCGTCGCCCACCAGCCCGGCCAGGTCGTCGGGGTCGTAGCGCGCCCCGATCCGCGTCCACAGCGCGAGGTCGGCGTGCTCCGCGACGACCCGGGTGAGGTCCACCTGGAGGTGGCCCAGGTGGCGCAACACCTCGAGGACGTCGTCGGGACGCCGGGCGTCGAGCAGCTGCGCGCGTACGGCGATGCGCCGCGCCTGGACCCGGGAGAGCTCGTGCGCCCTCATGCGGCCCTCATGCGGACGTCACCAGGACAGCTCGGCACACGCGGCGGCGTCGGTCTCGACCTGCACCGTGGCGTGGTCGATGCCGTGGCGCTCGCGCAGCAGGGTTCGCGCCGCGGCGAGCACCGCCTCCCGGTCGCTCGACGAGTCGGCCACCAGGTGCGCGGTCGCCACGTGCATCCCCGAGGTGAGGGTCCACAGGTGCAGGTCGTGGACGCCCGTGACTCCCCCCATCGCCTCGAGCTCGGCGGCGACCACCTCGGGGTCGACCCCCGACGGGGCGTGCTGGCCCAGCACGGTGAGCACCTCGCGGCCCAGCACGACCGCACGGACCGCGACGAAGAGCGCGATCGCCACCGCCACCACGGTGTCCCACCAGCCCTGGCCGGTCACCAGGACGAGCGCCGCGGCCGCCATCACGCCCACCGAGCCGAGGCTGTCGGCGACGACCTCGAGGTAGGCACCCTTGACGGCCAGGCTCTCGGTCGCGCCGCCGCGCAGCAGCGCCAGCGCCACGAGGTTGACGAGCAGGCCCAGGGCGCCGACGACCAGCATCGGGGTGGTGGCGGGCTCGACGTCGCGTCCTGCGCGGCGTACGGCCTCGAGGGCGACGTAGGCGGCCGTGCCGAGCATCACGAGAACGGTGAAGCCGGAGGCGAACACCTCCGCCCGGTAGGACCCGTAGGTCCGGCGCCCGGTCGTGTCCGGTCGGGTGGCGATCCGGGTGGCCGCCAGGGCGGCGCCGAGCGCCACGACGTCGGCAGCCATGTGGCCGGCGTCGGAGAGCAGGGCGAGCGAGCCGGACCAGAGGCCGGCCGCGAGCTCGACGAGCAGGAAGGCGGAGACCAGCCCGAACGCGACCGCGAGCCGCCACCGGTGACGCGCCCCGGCGTGACCGTGACCGTGCCCCGCACCCATGGTGCGATCGTAGGACACCGGTCCGACGTCCTGGTGCGGTGTCGAAGGACCAGAGGGCGATGGCCCGTTCGGGTCATTCGTGCCCCAATATCAGGCACTTCGTCCGCATTCGCGCCTGCGCCGCGTCATGCGGTGCGAGTCTCGACGTCACAGGTAGGACAACGCGCAACGCCAGCAACATGCCATGGGGGCAGACCATGTGGGACACCGTCGAGACCAGCTCGGTCCATCTCTCGCACGACCTTCCGTGCGCCGGGTGCGGCCACGGGAAGCACACCTACCTCCCGTGCTCGGACACCTGCGACTGCGCCCACGGGCGCGACCGGTCGCTCAGCGCCGTCTGACGCGACGCCGGAGCTTCGCGACCGCTCCCTCGCGCGGCGGCGGGTTGCCGTGCTCGTCGAGCTCGTAGGCGGCCACCTTGGCCAGGCGCGGGCGGGCGTCGTCGTCGACCACCTTCCCGGTGACCCACCACATCCGCAGGCTCCGTCCCGACACCTGCAGGCACGCGAGGTTGTTGTCGAACCACGGCCCCTCGGCGTAGCGCCAGGTCAGGGGCGCGTCGGGCACCCGCGCCGAGCGGGAGGCGAGCCGCCCCACCGGACCCGCGACGCCGTACGACAGCACGGCTGTCGCGAAGCGCATGTTGCGCGACAGAGGGTTGCGGATCGGTGAGCACACCGCCTGCAGGAGCGTGGACTGCACCGCGCGGCCGTCGCTGGGCCACGCCTCGCTCACGTAGCTGTGGTGCACGTCGCCGGAGAGGAACGTGACGGTCGACGGAGCGCGCCCCCGCTCCCCCGCTGCCACCTCGATGACCTGACGGGAGACCTCCTGGAAGCTCTTCTGGAACGCGCCCCAGTGCTCGAGGTCGACGGTCTGGCGCAGCTTCTCCCCGGCGCGGGAGCCGGGGCCACCCCAGGCGCCCTGGGCGAGGGCCTCGCTGAACGCCTCGAGGTGGTGCAGCCCGCGCGCGAGCAGGAAGGGCAGCGAGGTGGCCACGAGCAGGTGGTCGACGTCGCCGCGCAGCTGCTCGTCGAGCCACCTCGCCTCGTCGGGGTCGAGCATCGCCCGCGACTCCGGCCGGAGGTCGCGCGCGGCGCGCGAGTCCACCACGACGAGACGCGCCTGGGTGTCGAAGTCGCGGACGTAGCTCCAGCGGTAGGTCTCCGGCTGCTGGTCGACGCGCTCGGCGAAGGCGTCGATGACCGGCCCGAGGTCGTGCTCGGCGTCGCCCTCGTGCGCCAGCACCTGCTGCCACAGCTCGTCCGCGGCCCGCTGCGCGGGTGAGAGGTTGCCGAGGTGCTGGTGGACCCAGTACGACGACAGGCCGGCCACGATGCGCCCGTGCCACCACGACGTGGCCTCCATCTCCCGGCGCCAGTCAAGCGAGGTGTTCCAGTCGTCGCGGATGTCGTGGTCGTCGAAGACCATCGCGCTCGGCACGGTCGACAGGAGCCACCGGTTGGCACGGTCGGACCACGCCAGGCTGTAGAGGTGGGCGTACTCCTCGTAGTCCTGGAGCTCGGTCCACGGCGGCTGGTCGATGTCGCGCCGGGACTCGATGAAGGCCCGCATCTCGTCGGTGGTCTCGTCGGCGTAGACCTGGTCGCCGAGGAAGAGCAGGAGGTCGGGCAGCTGGGGGGCGAGGTCGGGGTCGTCGGGGTCCGCGCTCTCGGCCGGCTCGACCTGGTCGGCCATCCGCAGCGCCCAGGCCCGCAGCGCGTCGACCCCGTGCATCCGGTTGCCGGCCTCGTCGTGGGTCACCGACGTGCGGCACGAGCCGAACGCGAGGCGAAGCGGTCGCCCGCGCTCCAGCGTCGCGATGACGGGGGCGGGGAACGGCGAGTCCGGCTCCGGCCAGACCTGCGTCCCGTCCACGGCGACCGTGTAGGGCTCGCTGCTGCCGGGCGCGAGGCCGTCGAGCTCGACCAGCGCGTAGTGGTGGCCGTGCACCGCGAAGGTCCGCGCGCTCGCGGTGGCGTCCCCGCGGGCGACGGTGACGCTCGCGGCGTCGCGGGTCTCCACCCACACCGCCGCGGAGGTCTCGTCGACGTACCTGAGCAGCGGGCCCAGGACCAGCGGGCCGTCGGTGCTCGTCACGGCTGGAGCAGGACCTTGATCGCGCGACGCTCGTCCATGGCCCGGTAGCCCTCGGGTGACTGCGACATCGGGAGGGTGAGGTCGAAGACGCGCCCCGGGTCGATGGTGCCCGCGAGCACCCGCTCGAGCAGGTCGGGGAGGTAGCGGCGGACCGGGGCCATGCCGCCCGCGAGGCCGACGTTCTTCTGGAACATCCGTCGCACCGGCAGCTCCACGCCGTGCGGGACCCCGACGAAGCCGACCGTCGAGCCGGGCCGCGCGACGGAGAACGCCGTCTTCATCGACTCGTCGGTGCCGACGCACTCCAGGACCGCGTCGGCCCCCACGCCGTTCGTCAGGTCGGCGATGCGGGCGCTGCCCTCCTTGCCGCGGTCGGGGACGATGTCGGTGGCGCCGAAGGCGCGCGCGATCTCCTGGCGGGGCTCGTGGCGCGACATAGCCACCACCCGCTCGGCGCCGAGCTGTGCGGCGGCCAGGACGCCGCAGAGGCCGACGGCGCCGTCGCCGATGACGACCGCGGTGCCGCCCGGTCGCACCCCTGCCGCGACCGCGGCGTGCCAGCCCGTGGGGAGCACGTCGGAGAGCGTCAGGAGCGACGGGATGAGCGACGCGTCGGGCATCGCGTCGGTCTTCACCAGGCTGCCGTCGGCCTGGGTGACGCGGGCGTACTCGCCCTGTCCGCTCTGGGTGAAGCCCCCGTGCTCGCACGCCGACTGCACCCCCGCGCGGCAGTGGGCGCAGGTGTTGTCGCTGTGGCAGAACGGCACGATGACGAAGTCGCCGGGCGCGAAGTCCCTGACCCCGGCACCGACCTCCTCGACCACGCCCACGCACTCGTGGCCGATGGTGTCCCCGGCCGTGACGTCGTTGGCGCCCCGGTAGGGCCAGAGGTCGGACCCGCAGATGCAGCCGGCGACCACCTTCACGATCGCGTCCGTGGGCTCCTCGATCGTCGGGTCGGGGACCTCCTCGAAGCGGATGTCACCGGGGGCGTGGATGGTGGTTGCGCGCATGGTCGGGATACTGCCACGCGCGGCACAGGGCCTCTCCCCTCCCAGGGGCGAGCGGACCGACCCGGCGCGGCCGAATGGCTTTATCTCATATTTGAGATACCGTGGTCGGCATGGCTGACTACAAGGGCCGCATCGGCAACCTGATCCGCGACGCGCGCAAGCACCGCGGTCTCACCCAGCACCAGCTCGCGGAGCTGCTCGGCACGAGCCAGAGCGCGATCAACCGTATCGAGAAGGGCCACCAGAACCTCTCGCTGGAGATGCTCGCCCGCATCGGTGCGGCGCTCGACTCCGAGATCGTCGCCCTGGGCGCTGGCCCGACGCACCTGCGCGTCGACGGCCCCACCACGCTCTCCGGGTCGATCGACGTCAAGACCAGCAAGAACGCCGGCGTCGCGCTGCTGTGCGCGTCGCTGCTCAACAAGGGACGTACGACGCTGCGCAAGGTCGCACGCATCGAGGAGGTCAACCGGCTCCTCGAGGTGCTGAACTCGCTCGGCGTGGCCACCCGGTGGGTCGGCGACGACAACGACCTCGAGATCATCCCGCCGGCCGAGCTCAACCTGGCCGACATCGACGAGGGCGCGGCCCGCCGCACCCGGTCGGTGATCATGTTCCTCGGGCCCCTGCTGCACCGCGTCGACCAGTTCGAGCTCCCCTACGCCGGTGGCTGCAACCTCGGCGAGCGCACCGTCGAGCCGCACATGTCGGCGCTGCGTCCCTTCGGCCTCGAGGTGAAGGCCACCGACGGCGCCTACCACGCCAGCGTCAACCGGGCGATCGAGCCGGGCCGGCCGATCGTGCTCACCGAGCGGGGCGACACCGTCACCGAGAACGCCCTCATGGCCGCCGCGCTGCACCCGGGCACCACGGTCATCCGCAACGCCTCGTCCAACTACATGGTCCAGGACCTCTGCTTCTTCCTCCGCAAGCTCGGGGTCGGGGTCGAGGGCATCGGCACCACGACGCTGAAGGTGACGGGCAAGTCCTCCATCGACGTCGACGTCGACTACGCCCCCTCCGAGGACCCGATCGAGGCGATGTCGCTGCTCGCCGCGGCGATCGTGACCCGCTCCTCGATCACCATCCGCCGGGTGCCGATCGAGTTCCTCGAGATCGAGCTCGCCACCCTGGAGGAGATGGGCTTCCAGTACGACCGGTCCGAGGAGTACGTCGCCAACAACGGCGAGACCCGCCTCGTCGACATCACCACGCACCCCTCCGACCTGCGTGCGCCCCTCGACAAGATCCACCCGATGCCGTTCCCCGGCCTCAACATCGACAACCTGCCGTTCTTCGCCGTCATCGCGGCCGTGGCCGACGGCCAGACCCTCCTGCACGACTGGGTCTACGAGAACCGGGCGATCTACCTCACCGAGCTCAACAAGCTCGG
>JAYSEC010000035.1:3904-20569 GCA_041914085.1 Nocardioides sp. | reverse complement strand
GCGGACCTCCGGCGAGGTCAGGTCGGGGGCGACGAACGACTCCGGGGTGATGCGGCGGTCGGCGGCGGCGTACTGGCGCTGCAGCGCGGCCTGGCTGCGCGCGGAGGCGGCAGCGGCGGCCCGGACCTTGGCCGTGACCGCGAAGGCGCCGCCCACGGTCGAGCTGACGACGGGCGTGTAGCCGTTGGAGTGGCCGAGCACGTTCGGGTGGTAGCTCTCGGACACGGGGTAGGAGAGGCCGTTGAGGTACTCCTGGTCGTCGCACACGGCGTGGCCGACGAAGGCGCTGGTCGGGTTGGCGAAGCTGAACCCGGCCGCGGCGGCCGCGGCGGCGGTGCGGGAGTTGATGAGGTCGGCCGTCTGGTTCAGCCGCGCCTCCTCGTCGGGGGAGAACCAGGTGAGGGCGTTGCAGTCCTCGCCGTTGAAGATGCGGGGGTAGCCCACGACCACGACCTTGGCGTACGGCGCCCGGCTGCGGATGCCGGCGTAGAGCGTCGACAGCGCGGACGGCAGGGTCGTGTTGATGTAGGTCTGCGCGGTGTTGATCTTGCCGTTGCAGTTGCTCGCCCAGCCCGGCAGCGCGCACTCGGTGAGCACGTCGGCGAAGCCGGCGTCGTTGCCGCCGACGGAGATCGTGACGTAGGTCGTGGCGGTGGTCAGCGCGGCGAGCTGGGTGCTGGTGACGTCGCCGATGCGCGCACCGGAGCAGGCACGGAAGTTGAGCGCGTAGCCGCGGGCGGCGGCGATCAGGCTCGGGTAGGCCCTGGTCGAGCGCTGGCAGGTGGTGCCGTCGCTGATATAGGTCCGGGTGCCGGTGCCGGAGGCGTAGGAGTCGCCGAGCGCGACGTAGACCGGGGCGGCGGCCTGGGCGGGCTGGAGGAGCAGGGGGCTGAGCAGGCCCACCAGGGCGGCGCCGAGGACCGCCAGGCGTGCAGACGTGCGCTTCATCGTCGAAGACCTCCGAGAGAACGGGTCACCCGAGTGTGACCGCCATCACACCCTAGGGACCCAGGGGTCCCGCGACCAGACCGAACGGTCAGGTTCTGCCTCAGGACCCGACGCGCCGCAGCCGCGGACCGGGCGGGCCGGGGTCCACCGCGTCGCGGAAGGACTCCCCTGCCAGCACCGGGACGACCTCGCTCACGTCCTGGTGCGCGGCGATCTCGACGTCGGCCACGAACCCGGCCTCGACCAGCTCACGCCCGCTCGCGCAGGCGAGCAGGTCCACCGGCATCGTGGCGGCCTGCCAGGCCGCGACCGCCATCCGCACCTCGGGGCTCGCCGCCACGTCAGCCACCTCACCGACCAGGCCGGCGAGCACCGCGCCCGCGCCCCACAGGTCCTCGACCGCCGGGCGGAGGGTGTCGTCGTACCACCGCTCCCCCGCGGGTACGACGACCACGCTGGCGCCGCCGGCCACCTCAGGGGCGAGCCACCGGGCGACGGCGGCGGCGTTGCGCAGGCAGGCACCGACGACCTGCGCCCCCGACTCGGCGAGCGCGAACGCGATGCTCGAGCCGTTGGGCGAGGGCAGCACCAGGCGCTCGACGCCCTCGACCTCGGACAGGCTCGCGGGCGAGAGCGAGACGTGGCGGGCGCCCGGGCGCGACAGCGCCTCGAAGCGGCCGACCGCCAGGGTCGCGCCGTGGCGCATCGCGTGCTCGGCGGCGCGGGCGTCACGCCAGCGGTAGGGGAAGACCTCGATGCCGCGCTCGACCGCCACGCTCAGCGTGGTGGTGAAGGACAGCACGTCGACGACGACGGCGTAGTCCGCGGGAACCGCCTCGGCGCCCGTGGGCCCCCACTCCATCCGGAGCCGGTAGGTCGACTGGTCGTGTCCCGGCAGCATCACGCCAGACATTCAACAACCCCGGCCGCCCCGTCGCGCAAGCCGCGCTCGGTCAGTCCGCGGCGTTGGGCACCACCAGCACCGGGACCGGCGAGTGGCGCACGACCTGGGTGGCCGTCGAGCCGAACCGGAGGCCCTTGAAACCGCCCGCCCCGCGCGTGCCGACCACGAGCATCTCGGCGCCGGCCGCTGCCGAGACGAGGCACTCGGTCGTCTGGCCGCGCAGGGCGTAGAGCTGGAGGTCGAGGTCGTCGGAGAGCCCGGCCGCCGCGCAGTCGGCCTTGAGGTCAGCCACCACCGCCGCCTCGAACTCCGCGAAGGGCGGGACGTAGCCGCCGACCATCGACTCGGGTCGCGGCGCGGTCGCGAGGTTCCACACCCGGACGACGTGGAGCGTGACACCGAGCCGCTGGGCGAGGTCGGCGGCGCGACGCACGACGACACCTGAGGCTCGCGAGCCGTCGTGCCCGACCACGATCCCGCCGCTGATGTGGGCTTCTCTCCTGACCATGCTCCATCGTAGGGAGCGGACGGGCTGTGCGCGAGGAGTCGAAGGGCCCTACCTGGCGCCGGTCACCAGATCCGGACGCGGCCCTCCGGCTCCAGCCAGAGCCCGTCACCGGGTCGGGTCTCGAAGACCTCGTGGAACTCGTCGAGGTTGCGCACGATGTTGGCGCGGAACTCGGCGGGGCTGTGCGGGTCGATGGTGAGGTACTGGAGCTCCTGCTCCTTGCGACGCTTGGTGCGCCACACGTGGGCCCAGTTGAGGAACAGCGTGCGCCGCTCCTCGACCGTCGCCTCGCCGCCGCGGCTGATCAGGTAGGCCTTGTAGGCGATCGTCAGGCCGCCGAGGTCGCCGATGTTCTCGCCGACGGTGAGGCTTCCGTTCACGTGCTCGCCGGGGAGGTTGCGCGGCTCGAAGGCGTCGTACTGCTTCACCAGGGCCTGCGACTTGGCCTCGAAAGCCGCCTTGTCGTCAGCGGTCCACCAGTCGTGCAGGTTGCCGTCGCCGTCGTACTGGGCGCCCTGGTCGTCGAAGCCGTGGCCGATCTCGTGGCCGATGACCGCGCCGATGCCGCCGTAGTTCTCGGCCTCGTCGGCGTCGGGGCTGAAGAACGGCGGCTGGAGGATGGCGGCCGGGAAGCAGATCTCGTTGGTGCCCGGGTGGTAGTAGGCGTTGACGGTCTGCGGGAGCATCAGCCACTCGTCGCGGTCGACCGGCTGGCCGACCTTCTCCAGCTGCCGGTCGGTCTCGAAGGAGGACGCGGAGGCGACGTTGCCGAGCAGGTCGTCGGCGGAGACGCTCAGCGCGGAGTAGTCGCGGAACTCCGTCGGGTAGCCGATCTTGGGGTAGAACCGGTCGAGCTTGTCGTAGGCCTTCTGCTTGGTGTCCTCACCCATCCAGTCCAGCGCCTCGATGGAGCGGCGGTAGGCGGTCACCAGGTTGGCGACCAGCTCGTCCATCATCTGCTTCGACGCCGGCGGGAAGTGGCGGGAGACGTAGACCTTGCCGACCGCCTCGCCGATGGCGCCCTCGACGAAGTCCACGCCGCGCTTCCAGCGCGCACGCAGCTCCGGCGTGCCGTTGAGGGTGCGGCCGTAGAAGTCGAAGTTGGCCTGGACGAACTCGTCGGGGAGGTAGGGCGCCGAGCTGCGCACGATCCGGGCGTGCAGGATGTCGCGCCAGGTCTCGATCGGCGTCTCGTCGAGCACCGAGGACAGGTGCGAGAAGAAGTCGGGCTGCATCACGATCGTGGTGCGCAGCGTCTCCTCGGTGCCGCCGAGCGCGGTGACGTAGGTGACCCAGTCGAAGGCCGGGCAGAGCGCCTGGAGCTCCTCGAGGCTCTTGTGGTTGGTGGTCTTCTGGACGTCGCGCGTCTCGGCCGCCTCCCAGTGGCCCTCGGCGAGGCGGGTCTCGTAGGCGAGCACCGCCGCCGCGGCAGCGGCCGGGTCGTCGTGGCCGCTGAGGGTGAGCAGCTGCGTGAGGTAGTCGACGTACTTGGCGCGGATCTCGGCGAACTTCTCGTCGTCGTAGTAGGACTCGTCGGGCAGGCCGAGGCCGCCCTGGGCGAGGTAGACGATGTTGCGCGAGGCGTCGGCGCGGTCCGGGGTGATGTAGGAGCCGAACAGCCCCGGGCCGCCGATGCGCTCGAACATGCCGAGGAAGGCCGCGAGCTCCTGGAGGTCGGAGATGCGGTGGGCCCGGTCCAGCAGGCCCTTGATCGGGCGCAGGCCCTTGGCCTGGATGGTGTCGGTGTCCATGAACGACGCGTAGAGGTCGCCGATCTTGCGCTCGTCGTCGTCGAGCTCGTCGGCGGGCCGGTCGGCGAGCTCGGTGATGATGTCGCGCACCTGCTGCTCGGCGGCGTCGGCGAGCGCGATGAAGGCGCCCCAGCTCGACTTGTCCGACGGGATCTCGGTCTCCTCGAGCCACCGTCCGTTGACGTGCCCGAAGAGGTCGTCCTGGGGGCGGATGTCGGGGTTCATGCCCTCGCGGGCGGAGTCGAGGATCGTCACCCGAACGACCCTAGGTCATGTCGCCCAACGTTCGCGTCAGCGCACCCGCACGACGGACTTGCCCAGGGTCCGGCGCTCGTCCATGTCGACGAGCGCCTGCCCGAACCCGTCCATGTCGTACGTCGCACCGATCGGCGGCTTCACCACACCGGAGGCGAACATCGGCTCGAGGCGGTGCCACTGCTGCTGCATGTAGCCGGGCCTGGTCATCGCGTAGGCGCCCCAGCCCACGCCGCGCACGTCGGTGTTGTTCAGCAGCAGCCGGTTGACCTTGACCTCGGGGATCCCCTGGCCGGCTGCGAAGCCCACCACGAGGATCCGGCCCTGCTCGGCGAGGCAGCGCAGGGAGTCGGTGAAGGCGTCGCCGCCGACCACGTCGAGGACGACGTCGACGCCACGGCCACCGGTCAGCTCCTTCGCCCGGTCCTTGAAGTCGGGCCCGACGATCGCCTCGTCGGCGCCGGCGGCGAGGGCGAAGGCCGCCTTCTCCTCCGTGCTGACGACCGCGATGGTCCGGGCGCCGAGACCCTTCGCGACCTGCAGCGTGGCCGTGCCGACGCCACCGGCCGCGCCGTGGACGAGCACGGTCTCACCCTGGCGCAGGCCGCCGCGCTCCTCGAGCGCGAACAGGGCGGTGAGGTAGTTCATCGGGAGCGCGGCGCCCTCGTCGTACGACAGCTCGTCGGGCAGCGCGAAGGTGAAGATCGCGGGGTTGGCGACCTGCTCGGCGGCGCCGCCGTTGAGGTTCACGCCGGCGACGCGCTGGCCGACACGGAAGCCGCTCGACTCCGGCGACCCCGGGTCGAGCACGACACCGGCGAAGTCGACGCCGAGGGTGAAGGGCGGCTCGGGCTTGAACTGGTACTCGCCCCGGCTCAGCAGGAGGTCCGGGAAGGACACCCCGACGCTGTGCACCTCCACCAGCACGTCGTGGTGTCCCGGCCGCGGCGGGTCCACCTCGCGCACCTCGACGTCGGACGGACCGGTGAGCGCGACGACCTGGACTGCCTTCATGGGGGCGACCCTAGCGATCGGGCTCACCCCACCCGCTTGACCTCGGCGAGCTCGAAGTGCATCGGGTCGGTCCAGCGCCAGTCGCCGCCCCAGGCGAAGCCCCACTTCTTGAAGACCGCCACGACGGCGCGGTTCATCTCCCCCACCGTGCCGCGCTGGTTGCCCGGCACGTTGAGGTCGAGGGCCAGGCCGAAGGAGTGGTTGGACAGCGTCGTGGTGTCGGCGATGAAGCGCGGGTAGTAGCAACCGGCGTACTCACCGGGATCGATCTCGTCGGCCAGTCCCAGCTGCTGCACCTCCAGCAGCGCCTGGCGCAGCTGGGGGAACAGGTCCTTGTGGCAGGTGACGCTGCCGAGGATCGGCACCACCTCGGTGCGGATGTTGGCCGCGACCCACGCCGGGTCCGGAGCGATCCGCCCGCCGCCGATGACGCGGTAGCGGAAGGTGCCGACCACGCTGCCGAGCGTGTCGCCGGTCGGGATCGCGGTCAGGGTGGCACCGGGGTCCAGGCCGATCCGCGAGGCGATGTCGAGCATCTGCACCGACGCGTCCTTGCCGACCAGCCTCTCCAGCGGCTTGCGGATGGAGGCCGGGGAGATGTCGTCGGTGGAGATGAGCAGCCCGTTGTCGGTGGCCATCTCGATGTCCTCGGCCCACGCCGTGTTGACGACCATGTCGATCGTCGGGATCTGGGGGGTGTACGCCCCCACGTGCAGGCTGGGTGCGTCGTCGTCCGAGCCCAGCCGGATCATCCCGTCGTCGTCGGCGAGGCGCTTGGCGACCTTCTCGTCGGTCGCCATCTCACCGCCGGCGACCCGGTCCCAGGCCTCCTGGAGGTCGGCGACGTCCGCGCGGGTGAAGAGGCGGTAAGCGGCCGGATCCACCGATGCGACGGTCAGCACCCTGTTCTCCAGGGAGACCTGGCCGAGGCCGATCCGCTCGGTGTGGGCGACGCCCTCCAGCTTCTCGATCCGCTTGATGGTCGAGGCGTCGAGGGCCTGGTCCCACTGGACGAGGATGTCGGCGCTCCAGAGCCGGGCCTTCCGCTTCCCGGGCGGTTCGACGGCGTGCTCCGGGTCCGCCACCGGGGTGCTCGGGTCCTCGGTCGGCGTCCCGCTCGCGCTCGGCCCGGAGGCGGGCGACGGGTCGGGGTCGGTCGCCGCCGGCTCGCTGCACGCGCCCAGCAGCACGGCGAGCGCAGCGATGGCCGCGACCGTGCCCCGTCGTCGTACCCGCATGGGGAGACCCTAGGTCCGGGCTGGCTGGAGCCGGTGCGGGATCGTCACCCAGGAGATCAGCCCGCCCACGAGGAGCAGCACGGCGCAGGCGATCATCGCCGTGGCGTACGCCGCGTCGAAGCGCGCCGGGTCGCGGTAGTCGTCGCCGCCGAGGCCGACCGCGACGGGCAGGGCGGCGACCGCCAGCAGCGAGCCCGCCCGGGCCACCGCGTTGTTGATCCCGCTGGCGGTGCCGGCGACCTCGTCGGGCGCGGCGGCGAGCACGGTCGCGGTGAGCGGGGCGACCATCAGCGCGAGGCCGAGCCCGAACACGGTGAGGCCGGGCAGCACGTCGCGCCACCACGTCACGCCGGGGCCCACGGCCAGCAGCCAGAGCGTGCCGACCGCCATCACGGCGGGGCCGAACGTCATCGGGATGCGCGGTCCGATGCGCTCGCCCAGCGCTCCTCCGCGCGCGGCCAGCAGGAGCATGCAGGCGGTGATGGGCAACGTGGCGAGCCCGGCCTCGAGGGCGTTGTAGCCGCCGACGGTCTGGAGCTGGAGGACCAGGAAGAACAGGATCGCGCCGAGGGCGGCGTAGACGAGGAGGGTCATCGCGTTGGCGGCGCTGAAGGTGCGGTCGGCGAAGAGGCCGAGCTGCACCATCGGCTCGGGCACCCGGCGCTCTACGGCGACGAAGCCCACCGCCGCCAGCACGCCGAGCGCGGCCGCCCACCACGTCGCGGGACCGCCCGCGTCGGTCAACGCCCACGTCGTGCCGGCGAGCGCGAGGGAGGCGAGGGCTGCCCCGGCGACGTCGAAGCGTCCGTGGGCGCGTGGGTCGCGGGTCTCCGGCACCCAGCGCTGCGCCAGCCAGACGGTGATCGCCGCCAGGGGCAGGTTGATGAGGAAGATCCAGCGCCACGAGGCGTGGTCGACCAGCAGCCCGCCGATCAGCGGGCCGAGCGCGGCCGCGATGCCACCGAGGCCGGACCACGCGCCGATCGCGCGGCTGCGGTCCTCGGCGCGGAACGCGCCCTGGATCATCGCCAGGCTCCCAGGGGTCAGCAGCGCGCCGCCGATGCCCTGCAGCACCCGCGACACGATCAGCACCTCCGCGGTCGGCGCCAGGCCGCACGCCAGCGAGGCCAGCGCGAACCAGATCGTGCCGATGACGAACACCCGCCGACGGCCGAGCCGGTCACCCAGCGCACCACCGAGCAGGATCAGCGAGGCCAGCGACAGGAAGTAGCCGTTGGTGATCCACTGCAGCTGCGACAGCGACGCGTCGAGGTCGGTGCCCATCGTCCGCAGCGCGACGTTGACCACCGTGCCGTCCAGCAGCGTCAGCCCCGACCCCAGGGTCGCCGCCGCCACGACCGCCCGCCCCGTCGGCGTACCCCACGCGACTGCTGTCACGGGAGCAGCCTAGGGCGTGCTCACGCGTTGACGGTTCATCACGGTATGCAGGCGAATGGGCACTTCCCACGGTCAGTTGATCGTGGGAAGTGCCTGTCCACCGACATACCTTGGTGAACCGTCAGGCCGGAGGCGAACCCAGCACGCGCCCCGCGAGCCAGGCGATGTCGGCACCTGTCTGCTCGGGGGAGGAGGAGGGCTGCATGACGTGGCTGAGCACCACGCGCACGACCATGTCGATGGCGGGGTCGAGGTGCTCGGCGTCGATGCCCGGGGCGTACGGCGCGACGCGGGCGCTGACGACCTCCTTGGCCGCGCCGAGCAGGGATCCGGCGTTGGTGGTCAGCAGCGGGAGGAGCTCGGTGTCCGCGCCGTGCGTGGCGCTGACGACCGCGTGGAGCAGCTTGTTGGCGCGGGCGTAGGTGAGCACGTCGCAGACGGCGCGCTCGATGGCGCGGGTGAGGTCGTCCGGCTCCTCCTCGAAGGCCCGCTCGACGACACCGAGGAAGCGCGCGAGCTCCTCGAGGATCATCGTCTCGGCCAGGGCGGTCTTCGAGCCGACCTCGTTGTAGACCGTCTGGCGGCTGACCCCGGCCTCCTCCGCGAGGCGGGCCATGGTGACCGCGGCCCAGCCCGACGAGGTGGTCATCGCGACGGCGGCCGCGACGATGCGCTCGCGCGTGGTGGTGCCGCCGGTCGCCATGCCCGCAGTCTGTCAGGTCAGTCCTGCGCCGCCCGACGTCCGGCGGGCACCTTGGTGACGAAGGTGAGCGCCACCGACGCGAGCGCGATGATCCCGATGGTGGTGTAGGCGACGGTGTACGCCTTCTCCTCGCCGATCAGCGCGGCGGCGATCAACGGGCCGATGACCCCGCCGAGGCTCCACCCGACGAGCATCAGGCCGTAGATCGCGCCGGCGTTGCGGACCCCGAAGAAGTCGCCGGCCGTCGCGGGCATCGTGCCGAACGTGCCGCCGTAGCAGAGGTAGACGACGGCGGCGAGCACCGCGAAGAGGACGACGTTCGAGGCGTGCGGCAGCACGATCAGGCAGATGCCCTGCAGCAGCAGGATCGCGGCGAACGTGCGCATGCGGCCGAGGTAGTCCGACACCGCGGCCCACACGATCCGGCCGCCGCCGTTGAAGATCGCGAGCACGCCGACGAGGGCCGCCGCGCCGCCCACGCTGTAGCCGGAGATGTCGGTGGCGCTCGCCTTCGCCTGGGAGATCAGCGAGATGCCGGCGGCGACGCTGAGGGTGAGGATGGCGGTGAGGAGGTACCACTGCGGGGTGAGCAGCGCCTCGCCCTGGGTGTAGTCCCGCCCGGACCCGGCGCCCTCGTCGGAGACCGGTTCGTGGCCGGGCACGGTGAAGCCCTCCGGCGGGTTGCGGAACACCGCCGCACCCGCCAGCGACATCACGAGGTAGGCGATCCCGAGCGGGAGGAAGGCGCTGGTGGGGTCGTCGGGCTCGCGGTCGATGAGCGCCTGGGCGACCGGCGAGGTGAGCACCGCACCGAAGCCGAAGCCGCCGACCGCCAGGCCGGTGATCAGGCCCTTCCGGTCGGGGAACCACTTCTGCAGCATCGCGATCGGCACGATGTAGGCGACGCCGAGGCCGAAGCCGGAGATCACGCCGTAGCCGAGGATCAGCAGCCAGTAGTCGCCCTCGCCGTTGGTGAACGAGGCGAGCAGGATCCCGACGGCGTAGATCACCCCGCCGATCAGCGCGACCACCCGGGGCCCCCGCCGGTCCTGCAGCCGACCGCCGACGTAGCTGCCGATGAAGATCATGCCGATCGTCACCTCGAACGGCAGGGCCGCGCGCACCTTGCCCAGCTGCCAGGGCTCGGCCTTCTCGAGCGCGCCGCCGAAGACGGACCAGGCGTAGACCGCTCCGATGGAGAACTGCAGCAGCAGGCCCGCGGCGACGAGGAGCCACCGGAACCCGCCGGGCGAGGATCCGCTCGCGGTCGCCCCGCTCGGGCGGTGCGTGTCGCTGCGGTGGGTCTGGCTCATGGTTCCTCCTCCGGTCAGGGCGCCGTCAGGAGGTCGTGACGCGAGACCTAGGGACGGGCCTTCCCCCGGTACCCACGGTCGGCGCGTTCACGCTGCGGTACGACGGTGTACTTGGGGTCGCGGGCCGAGGCCATCCCGGCCTTGTAGACGCCCATGCGGGTGCACAGCGAGCCGGCCATCAGCGCGGCTCCGGAGAGCACTGAGAGCACCCTGCTCCGGCGACCGACCAGCGCCCCGGTGGCGCCGGCGACGGTGAGGCCCGTGGCGGCGCGCATCCACCGCCCCGCGGTCCCCTGGTGCAGCGTCTCGGCGGACAGGCCCATCGACTGCTCCATCCGCCGCTCGGCGACGAGCTCGACCACCGCGCCACCCACGGCGAAGGCGCGGGCGGGCCCGGCCTCGGCGACCGGGGAGCCCAGCATCCCGAGGCCGCCGGACGCGGCGGCCGCCGAGCCGCAGAAGACGAACGGCAGCTCCTCGTGGGCGCTGTGCCACGCCGGCGTCGCGGTGTCGGCCAGCAGCACCGCGGTGTAGGCCGCCACCGGCGGCGCGGTGAGCGCGCCGACCAGCCCGGCGGGGCGACCGAGGACAGTGACGAGCCGGAGCGGGCCGACCCGCTGCCACGGCGCGGGGAGCATCGAGACGACCTCCGCGGCCGACGCGAGGCCGGCGAAGGGTCCGTGCAGGCTGAGGATCCAGGTCCCGACCGACATCGGCGAGGTGAGCTTGGCGACCCGGAGCATGTTGAGGAAGCGGCTGGGCTTGCCGAGGTCGTGGACCAGGAACCCGATGCTGAGGCCGAGCCCGCCGAGCGAGCCCAGTCGCGCGACCCGCCGCAGGCCGGGCCGGCCGGTGAGGTCCGCCCCCGCACCCAGCAGGGCGCTGCCGGCCGCGACGCCGCCGGTGAAGAGGTAGTAGGCGATGTCGTCCTCCCACGGCGCCGGCTTCACGATCGGCCGTCCGTAGTAGGACGTGAAGTCCGCGTCCGGGACCATGACCTGCTCGGCCCCGCCCTTGCCGCCGCGCCTCCTGCCGCGCGCGCCGTCGCGCTCGCGCCCCGGGCTGCCGCCGTGCCGGACCTGCGTCATCGCGGCCTCCCGAGGAAGGACAGCGCGGCGCCGACCAGCATCGCGGTGCCGGCCATGCCGGCGCGCTTGAACATCCGGGGCAGGTCCTTCGTGGTGACGACCGGGTCGGGCGGCAGGCCGTAGACCTCCGGCTCGTCGAGCAGCAGGAAGAACGCGCCCGTGCCGCCGACGCCGTCCTCCGGGTCGTTGCCGTAGAGCCGGGCGTCCATGACGCCCTGCTCGTGCAGCGCTGCGACCCGCTCGTTGGCCCGCTCGCGCAGCTCCTCGACGTCGCCGTAGAGGATCGACTCGGTCGGGCACGCCTGCGCGCACGCCGGGCGCTGGTTCGCGGTGAGCCGGTCGTAGCAGAGCGTGCACTTCTGCGCGATGCCCACCTTCGGGTCGCCCTCCGGGCCCTTGCGCCGGTCGATGACGCCGTACGGGCAGGCGGCCACGCAGTAGCCGCAGCCGTTGCAGATGTCGTCCTGCACCACGACGGTGCCGAACTCCGAGCGGAACAGCGACCCGGTCGGGCAGACGTCGAGGCAGGCGGCGTGGGTGCAGTGCTTGCACACGTCGGAGGACATCAGCCACTGGAAGTCCGGCTTCGCCTCGTCGGGTACGTCGCTGGGCGGGGCGCCCACGCTCGGCATCCCGATGTCGACGGGGGCGGGGTGCTCGAGGCCGTCGGGCTGGTCCGGCGCCGTCGAGCGGCCGGGGCGCTCGATGAAGGCGACGTGGCGCCACTGGTTGGCGTTGAGCGAGTGGCTGTTGTCGTAGGAGGTCCCGAGCATCTGGAAGAGGTTCTCCGGGACGTCGTTCCACTCCTTGCACGCCACCTCGCACGCCTTGCACCCGATGCACACGCTGGTGTCGGTGAAGAACCCCTTGCGGGGCGGCGGGGCGGCGTAGCCGGCGTCGGGTGCCGGGTCGAGCGGGCCGTAGAGGCTGTTGCGGCCGATCACTGGTCCTCCCGCTGGTGGGGCGCGTGCTGGTCCTCGCCGTCCATGGCGTCCGCCGAGCCTCGCACGGCCTCGGGCGAGGCGGTGACGATCGGCTCGGCGACCTCGTCGACGGCCCCCGAGCGGGCGGCGTACCCCTCGACGTACTCGCGCAGGGCCCGGCCGGTGGGGCGCCGACCCGGACGCACGTCGCAGGTGCCGACCTTGCTCTCCTGGATCAGGACGTTGGGGTCGAGGGAGATGCCGAACAGGTCGTTGGCCGAGTCGCCGCTCACCAGGCCGCCCTGGCCCCAGTGGTAGGGCATCCAGACCTGGTGGACGGTGCGGCCCTCGACGCGCAGCGGCCGCAGCCGCTCGGTCACCATGACGCGACCCTCGATGGCCGACCGCGCGGTGATCACGTGGCACCAGCCCATGTGCTCGAGGCCGCGCTCGGCGGCGAGCGCCGGCGAGACCTCGACGAACATCTCCGGCTGGAGCTCGGCGAGGTGCTCGAGGTAGCGGCTCATGCCGCCCGCCGTGTGGTGCTCGGTGAGCCGGCTGGTGGTGAAGACGTAGGGGAAGACGCCGGGCCGGCCGTCCTCGGGCACGGGGTTGAGCGGGTTGTCGGCGCGGCGGTACTCCTTGCGCGTCGGGTTGCCCTGCTGGCCGTGCAGGAGGTTGCGGAACGGCGACTCGACCGGCTCGTAGTGCGTGGGCATCGGGCCGTCGACGAGCCCCTGCGGGACGTAGAGCGCACCCTTCCCGTCGCCCTGCATGATGAACGGGTCCACGCCCTCGATCGCGGCGACGCCCTCGGCCCCCTCGGGCGCGCGGTACGACGGCGGCTTGGTCTTCTCGAAGTCCGGCACGTCGTCGCCGACCCACTGGCCCTGCTGCTCGTCCCACCAGACGTAGGCCTTGCGCTCGCTCCACGGCCGGCCCTCGGGGTCGGCGGAGGCGCGGTTGTAGAGGATGCGGCGGTTCATCGGCCAGGCCCAGCCCCACTCGGGCGCCACGAAGGACTGGTCGTGGCGGGACTTCCGGCGGGCGGCCTGGTTGACGCCGTCGGCGTACACGCCCGTGTAGATCCAGCAGCCGCCGAGCGTCGAGCCGTCGGCCTTCATCTCGGTGAACGACGACAGCGGACGCCCGGTCGCGACCTCGTAGCCGTTGATCTCCTTGAGCACCGCCTCCGCGCTGGGCTCACCCCACCCGGCGGCCACCTGCTCGGGGTCGCCGTGGAGCGGGTAGTCCCAGGCGAGGTCGAGGACGGGACGGTCGCGCTCGTCCGACGAGCCCGCCAGCCGCTCCCGCACCATCCGGCCGAGGTGGTAGAAGAACCAGAGCTCGGAGGTGGCGTCGCCCGGCGGCTCGACCGCCTTCTCGCGCCACTGCAGCATCCGCTGCGTCTGGGTGAAGGTGCCCTCCTTCTCCACGTGGGAGGCGGCGGGGAAGAGGAAGACCTCGGTGCGGCACTCCTCCGGCACGATCTCGCCCGTCTCGATCTCGGGCGCGTCCTTCCAGAAGGTCGCGCTCTCGATCTCGAACAGGTCGCGGACGACGAGCCAGTCGAGGTTGGCCATGCCGAGCCGCTGGGCGCGGCCGTGGGCCGAGCCGACCGCCGGGTTCTGGCCGAGCAGGAAGTAGCCCTTGACCTTGCCGTCGATCATGTCGAGCACGGTGCGGTAGGTGCCGTGGTCGCCGGTGATGCGCGGCATGTAGTCGAAGCAGAAGTCGTTGTCCGGGGTCGCCGCGTCGCCCCAGTAGGCCTTGAGCAGGTTGACGCCGTAGGCGCCGGCGTTGGACCAGAACCCCTTGGCGCCGGGGTTGCGCACCGAGTCGATCCAGTCGGTGAGGGTCTGGTGCTTGGCCGCGTTGGGCATCGGGAGGTAGCCGGGGAGGATGTTGAACAGGGTCGGGATGTCGGTCGACCCCTGGATGCTCGCGTGGCCGCGCAGCGCCATGATGCCGCCGCCCGGGCGACCCATGTTGCCGAGGAGCAGCTGCAGGATCGCGCCAGCGCGGATGTACTGCACGCCCACGCTGTGCTGGGTCCAGCCCACGCTGTAGACCAGCGCCGTGGTGCGCTCGCGGCCGGAGTTCTCCGTCCACGCCCGGCAGACGGCGAGGAAGTCGTCCTGCGAGACGCCGCACACCTGCTCGACGACCTCGGGGGTGTAGCGGGCGTAGTGGCGCTTGAGCACCTGGTAGACGCACCGCGGGTGCTGCAGGGTCTCGTCGCGCGGCGGGTGCGCGCTCACCGAGGTGCCGTGCGACTCGTGCTGCAGGCCGGCCGCGGTGTCGCGGTGCTCGACGTGGTCGCCCGAGCTGTCGGCCTGCGAGCGGTGCAGGTCCTCGTCGTCGTCCTCGGAGGCGTACTGCCAGCTCGTGGGGTCGTACGTCCGGGTCTCGGGGTCGAAGCCGGAGAAGAGCCCGTCGAGGTCGTCGGTGTCCTGGAACTTCTCGCTGACGATCGTCGCGGCGTTGGTGTAGTTGACGACGTAGTCGCGGAAGTCGAGCTCGTTCTCGAGGACGTAGTTGATGATGCCGCCGAGGAACGCGATGTCGCTGCCGACGCGGATCGGCACGTGCTGGTGGGCCAGCGCGCTGGTGCGGGTGAACCGCGGGTCGACGTGGATGATCCGCGCGCCGCGCTTCTTCGCCTCCACGACCCACTGGAAGCCCACCGGGTGGGCCTCGGCCATGTTGGATCCCTGGATGACGATGCAGTCAGCGTTGGCCAGGTCGGCCGTGAAGCCGGTGGCGCCGCCGCGTCCGAAGCTGGTCCCCAGACCGGGGACGGTGGCGGAGTGTCAAATGCGCGCCTGGTTCTCGATCTGGATGGCGCCCATCGCGGTGAAGAGCTTCTTGATGAGGTAGTTCTCCTCGTTGTCCAGCGTCGCGCCGCCGAGGCTGGCGATCCCCATCGTGCGCCGGACCTTGCGGCCGTGCTCGTCGAGGTCCTGCCAGCTGTCGCGCCGCGCCTTGACCACGCGGTCGGCCACCATGTCCATCGCGGTGTGGAGGTCGAGCTCCTCCCACTCCGTGCCGTAGGGGCGCCGGTACTTCACCGTGGTCTGGCGCAGCTCGCTGGTGACGAGGTTCTTGCTGGCCGAGCCCTTCGGGCACAGCCGGCCGCGGTTGACCGGGCTGTCCGGGTCGCCCTCGACCTGCACGACCTTCTCGTCCTTCACGAAGACCTTCTGGCCGCAGCCGACGGCGCAGTAGGGGCACACGCTGCGGGCGACGCGGTCGGCGGTCGCGGTGCGCGGCTCGACCTCGTCGGTCTTCCTCGAGCGCACCGACCGTCCGCGGCCGAGGATGTCGCCGTCGGCGAGCTGGCGGAGCACGGGCCAGGGCAGCAGCGAGCGCTTCGTCTGAGCCGCCTGCTCCGTCACCCGAGCCTCCTGGTCACGCTGGTCACCGTCCTGGGCACCCGGGGTACCCCGCCGGGTCACGCCTCATGCCTGCGGTCTCGAACCTACGACCCGCTCCCGTCCGGGTCCACCACCGAGGGGGTGGGTCAGCGGACCTGGAGCAGGGTGTCGCCGCCCGGCACCACCTCGCCGATGACCGGGTGGCCGGGCAGCTCGCCCACGACGAGCAGGCCGCCGGAGGTCTGGGCGTCGGCGAGGAGCAGCAGCTCGTCCTCGTCGACCTCGGCGGCGAGGTGCGGACGGACCCAGTCGAGGTTGCGCCGGCTGCCGCCCGGGACGAACCCCTCGGCCAGCGAGCGCCGCGCCCCGTCGACGTACGGCACCGCGGCGGCGTCCACGACCGCGGTCGTGCCGCTGGCCCGCATCATCTTCATCAGGTGGCCCAGGAGGCCGAAGCCGGTGACGTCGGTGGCCGCCCGGAGACCGGCGTCCACCGCGGCGGCCGACGCGTCCTTGTTGAGGGTGCTCATCACCGCGATCGCCTCCTCGAAGCGCTCGCCGGTGGCCTTGTGGCGGTTGTTGAGGACGCCGAGGCCGAGCGGCTTGGTCAGCGTCAGCGGCAGGCCGGCGCGTGCGGCGTCGTTGCGCAGCAGCCGGTCGGGGTCGGCGAGGCCGGTGACCGCGAGGCCGTACTTGGGCTCGGGGTCGTCGATGCTGTGCCCGCCCGCGAGGTGCGCCCCGGCCTCGGCGCACGCCTCGGCGCCACCGCGCATCACCTCCGCGGCCAGCTCGAAGGGGAGCCTCTCCCGCGGCCACCCGAGCAGGTTGACCCCGACGACGGGGGTGCCGCCCATGGCGTAGACGTCGGAGAGCGCGTTGGTGGCGGCGATGCGGCCCCAGTCGTAGGGGTCGTCGACGACGGGGGTGAAGAAGTCGGTGGTCAGGATGACGACGCGACCGGTGCCGTCAGCCGCCGGGTGGATGCGGACCGCGGCGGCGTCGTCGCCGTGCTCCACGCCCACCACGAGGTCGCCCGGCGCGTCACCCCCCGCCCGGCCGCCGGGCAGGTCGCCGAGGACCCGCTCCAGCTCGCCCGGTGGCACCTTGCACGCGCACCCCCCGCCGGCTGCGTACTGGGTCAGGCGGATCGCGGTGCTCTCCTCGAGGCTCACCTCGCCAATCTAGGTCGGGTGTCCAGACCGACGGCTGTCGTCGCCCACCAGCGCTCAAGGCCCGCCCCCTCCG
>JAYSEC010000035.1:0-3804 GCA_041914085.1 Nocardioides sp. | reverse complement strand
CGGCGGCTGCACGGCCTGGGCCGCGTCGCGTGGGCCGTCGGGACCCGTGACCGAGCACGGCTAGGGTGATCGCGGAGGCGGTTCTCGTCTGGTGACGGACGCGGTCCTCAAAACCGTTGTGGCCCAGCACCTGGGCCAGGCGGGTTCGATTCCCGTCCGCCTCCGCCACACGTGACAGCAGGAGGGTGGGTGTCGGATCCCAGACGGGCGGTCCCGCGCACCGACCACCTCCTCGCGGACCCGCGCCTGCGCGAGGCCACCGACCGGCTCGGGCCGGGCCTCGTCAAGCAGGCCGTGGTGGCTGCCCAGCAGCGGTGCCGGGACGGTGACGTGGCCCCCGAGGAGGTCGCCGACGTGGCGGTCGCCGCGCTCCCGGCCTCGGCGACGACCCTGCGTCGGGTGGTCAACGCCACCGGCGTCGTGGTGCACACCAACCTGGGACGCGCCCCGCTCTCCGCCGCCGCGGTCGACGCGCTGCGGACCGCGGCCGGGGCGACCGACGTCGAGCTCGACCTCGCGACCGCGCGCCGCGGTCGCCGTGGCCGCGGCACCCTCGAGGCGCTCGCCGCCGCGGTGCCGGACGCCGAGGCGGTCCACGTCGTCAACAACGGCGCCGCCGCCCTGGCCCTCGTCACCCGCGTGCTCTGCCGCGACGGGGGCGCCGTCGTCATCGCCCGCGGCGAGCTCGTCGAGATCGGCGACGGCTTCCGGATCCCCGAGCTGATGGAGTCCGTCGGCGCACGGCTCCGCGAGGTCGGTACGACGAACCGGGTGCGGCTCGAGGACTACGCCGAGGCCGTCGACGACGACACGGCGTTCGTCCTCAAGGTGCACCCCTCGAACTTCGCGGTCCGCGGCTTCACCTCCTCGGTGCCGGTCGCCTCGCTGGCCACGCTCGACGCCCCGGTCGTCGCCGACATCGGGTCAGGGCTCCTCGCCCCGCACCCGCGCCTGCCCGACGAGCCCGACGCCGCCTCCACCCTCCGCGCCGGGGCCGACCTGGTCACCGCGTCCGGCGACAAGCTCCTCGGCGGGCCGCAGAGCGGCCTGCTGCTCGGCCGCTCGGCCCTCGTCGAGCGGCTGCGCCGTGACCCGTTCGCCCGGGCGCTGCGGGTCGACAAGCTCACCCTGGCCGCACTCGAGGCCACCCTGGCCGGCCCCCTCCCGCCGGTGCCGGAGGCGCTGGCGCGGTCCGCCGACGACCTGCGCGCCCGCGCCGCCGCGATCGTCGCGACGCTGCCCGACGCGTTCGGCGCCTCGGTCGTCGACAGCGAGGGGGCGGTCGGCGGCGGCGGTGCGCCGGAGGTCGGCCTCCCCAGCGCCGCGGTCGCCCTGCCCGAGCGCCTCGCGGGGCCGCTGCGCGCGCTCGACCTCCCGGTGGTCGGGCGGCTGGAGCGCGGTCGGTTGCTGCTGGACCTGCTGGCCGTCGACCCGTCGGAGGACGACGCGGTGGCCGACGCCGTACGACGGGTGGCTGCTGCGCAGGAGGAGCCCGGCTGATGCACGTCGTGGCCACCGCCGGTCACGTCGACCACGGCAAGTCCGCCCTCGTCGAGGCGCTCACCGGCACCCACCCCGACCGGCTCGCCGAGGAGCGCCGGCGGGGCCTGACGATCGAGCTCGGCTACTGCTGGACCGAGTGGCCCGAGGTCGGCGAGGTCGCCTTCGTCGACGTGCCCGGCCACGAGCGGTTCCTCACCACGATGCTCGCGGGCGTCGGCCCGGTGCCCGCCGCCCTGCTGGTCGTCGCGGCCGACGACCCGTGGATGCCGCAGGCCGCCGAGCACCTCGCCGCCCTCGACGCCCTGGGCGTACGCCACGCGGTGGTGGCGGTGACCCGGTCCGACCTCGCCGACCCCGGTCCCGCGATGGCGCGGGCGCAGGCCGAGGTCGCGGCGACCGGGATGGCCGGCGCACCCGTGCTGGCGGTCAGCGCGCGGACCGGCGACGGGCTCGACGACCTCCGGGCGGCCCTCGTCGCGATGGTGGCGGGGCTGCCGGAGCCCGACCCGGCAGCCGACGTGCGGCTGTGGGTCGACCGCCGGTTCACCGTCCGCGGTGCCGGCACGGTCGTCACCGGCACCCTCCCGGCCGGCACCGTGCGGCGCGGCGACGGCCTCGCCCTCGGCGACACCGTCCTGCGCGTCCGCGAGGTCCAGGCGCTCGGCCGCGACCGGGACGCCGTCAGCGGCGTCGCGCGGGTGGCGCTCAACCTCGGCGGGCGCACCGACGACGTGGTCCGGGGCAGCGTGCTCGTCACGCCGGGAGCGTGGCACCACACCGACGTCGTCGACGTCCGCTGGAGCGGTGCGGGCGAGCCGCCGACCTCTCCGGTCCTGCACGTCGGGGCCGCCGACGTCGCGGTGCGCTTCCGGCCGCTGGGCGACGGGCTGGCCCGGCTCTCGCTGCCCCGTCCGCTCCCACTGCGCGTCGGCGACCGGGCGCTGCTGCGCGACCCCGGCCGGCGCCAGGTGTGGCGTGTCGACGTGCTCGACCCCGATCCGCCGCGGCTGCGTCGCCGCGGCGCGGCCGCCCGCCGGGCGGCTCAGCTGGCGGGCGCCGACGGCACGCCCGACCTGGCCGGCGAGCTGCGGCGGCGCGGAGTGGCGCACACGGACCGGCTGCGACGGATCGGCGTGCCCGTCGACGACGCCGCAGGGCCGTGGCTGGTCGACCCCGGCGTGGCCCGCGCGCTCGCCGAGCGGCTCCCGGAGCTGGTGGCCGAGCACGCCCGCAGCCACCCGCTCGACCCCGCCGTCCCGCTCTCCGTCCTGGCCGCGCGGCTGCGCCTGCCGGCTCCCGAGCTGGTCCGCGACCTGGTCCGCCCGCCGCTCCGGGTGGTCGACGGCCGGGTGGTGGGCGCGGAAGGCGCCGGCCTGCCCGACGGCGTACGCCGCTCCGTCGAGGCCGTGCTCGCCGACCTCGCCACGACGCCGTACGCCGCCCCGACCGCCGACCGGCTGCGCGAGCTCGGCCTGGACGAGCGGGCCCTGGGGGCCGCCGAGCGCAGCGGCCTGCTGCGGCGGGTGGGACCCGGCATCGTGCTGGCGCCGGACGCCGTGGAGGCCGCCGTCGACCTCCTGCGCGACCTGGCGCAGCCCTTCACCACGAGCGCGGCACGCGAGCGCCTGGCCACCACGCGGCGCGTGGTCCTGCCGCTGCTGGACCACCTCGACCGCGCAGGGCGCACCCGTCGGCTGCCGGACGACCGGCGCGAGGTCGTGGGCTGAGGTCGTGGGCTGAGGTCGGTCGTCCCTACGCCACCGAGCGCTCGGGCTCGACCGGGACGAAGTCGACCTTCTCCCGCACGCCGCAGTCGGGGCAGCACCAGTCGTCGGGGATGTCGACCCACGCCGTGCCGGCGGCGAAGCCTTCGTGCTCGTCGCCCGCGGCCACCTCGTAGACGTACTCGCAGCCGGGGCACCGGGCAGCCAGCACCTCCGTGGTCGTCGTGTCGGCCTCTTCGCTGGTTGAGGTGCGAGCGGCGCGAGCCTCGCAACCTG
This sequence comes from Nocardioides sp., assembly GCA_041914085.1. Classification (GTDB taxonomy): domain Bacteria; phylum Actinomycetota; class Actinomycetes; order Propionibacteriales; family Nocardioidaceae; genus Nocardioides. The sequence goes on along the minus strand of JAYSEC010000035.1, from coordinate 301 downwards.
CGCCGCCGCCGGCGTACCTCTCCAGGTACTTCTCACGCTTGCGCGGGCTGATGTTGGCCAGGGACACGTCGCCGCCGAAGTGGTCGACCACGCGCTGGTCCATCACCCGCCGCCACACGGCCGGCACGATCGCGAGCACGATCATCCCGGCATACCCGGTCGGGAGCACCGGGCTCTCCTCGAAGTCGCGCAGCGTCTGGTAGCGCCGTGTCGGGTTCGCGTGGTGGTCGCTGTGGCGCTGCAGGTGGTAGAGCAGCACGTTGGTCGCGATGTTGTTGGAGTTCCAGCTGTGGCTGGGCAG
>JAYSEC010000034.1:18677-20798 GCA_041914085.1 Nocardioides sp. | reverse complement strand
GCTTGCGGAAGCGGGCCGAGCCGGTGATGTTGGTGCGCTCGCCGACGTTGACGAAGAGGCTGTCCTCGGTGATGGTCAGCGGCTCGAGGCCCGAGAGCCGCATGACCGGCTCGTGCTCCACGGGCGTGCGCCGCTCCTTGCCCTCGACGGCCTCGGCGATCGCCGCGATGTGGTCGGGCGTGGTGCCGCAGCACCCGCCCACGATGTTGAGGAAGCCGGCCTCGGCGAACTCGGCGAGGACCGCGGCGGTCTGCTCGGGCGTCTCGTCGTACTCGCCGAAGGCGTTCGGCAGGCCCGCGTTGGGGTAGACCGAGACGAAGGAGTCGGCCAGGCGCGACAGCTCGGCGACGTAGGGGCGCATCTCCCGCGCGCCGAGCGCGCAGTTGAGCCCGACGGCGAGCGGCCGGGCGTGGCGGACGGAGTCCCAGAAGGCCTCGGTCACCTGCCCGGACAGCGTGCGGCCCGACGCGTCGGTGATCGTGCCCGAGATGATCACCGGCCAGCGGCGGCCCTGCTCCTCGAAGAGGGTCTCGACCGCGAAGATCGCGGCCTTGGCGTTGAGGGTGTCGAAGATCGTCTCGACCATCAGCAGGTCGGCGCCGCCGTCGACGAGGCCGCGCGCGGCCGTGAGGTAGGCGTCGGCCAGCTCGTCGAAGGTCACGTTGCGCGCGCCCGGGTCGTTGACGTCGGGCGAGATCGAGGCCGTGCGCGTGGTGGGGCCGAGGGCGCCCGCGACCCAGCGGGGTCGGTCGGCGGTGGCCACGGCGTCGGCGGCCGCGCGGGCGAGCCGGGCGGACTCGAGGTTGAGCTCGTAGGCGAGGTCCTCGAGGCCGTAGTCGGAGAGCGAGATCGCGTTGGCGTTGAAGGTGTTGGTCTCGATGACGTCGGCGCCCGCGCGGAGGTACTCCTCGTGGATGGTCCGGATGATGTGGGGCTGGGTGATGGTGAGCAGGTCGTTGTTGCCGACGAGGTCGCTCGGGTGGTCGGCGAAGCGCTCGCCGCGGTAGCCGGCCTCGTCGGGCCGGTCCCGCTGGATGGCCGTGCCCATCGCGCCGTCCAGCACCAGGATCCGCTCACGGAGGATCGACGTCAGGGCGTCGGTGGCGTCGGGACGGTGCTCGGGCTTCACGGGATGTGGCCTCTCTCGGCGGCTCTCTGGACGGACAGACAGCCAGACTAGGAACCCGGTCCGACAGGTGGACGCGGTTTCCACATCGTGGCACCGCCGGACACGAGCGTGAAATCACCACGGCTGGCTAGGCTGGACCGGTGATCGAGTTCGACGACGTGCAGGGTCTGGTCTCCCCGGTGGTGATCGCCGCCTTCGAGGGGTGGAACGACGCCGCCGACGCGGCCTCCGGCCTGGTCGACCACCTGCTCGAGCAGTGGAAGGCCGAGATCATCGGCGCGGTCGACCCCGAGGAGTTCTACGACTTCCAGGTGAACCGGCCCGTCATCGGCACCGACGCCCACGGACACCGCCGGCTCACCTGGCCCACCACCCGCATCGCGATCGCCCGCCCGGCCGAGCTCGACCGCGACGTCATCCTGGTGCGCGGCATCGAGCCCAACATGAAGTGGCGGCAGTTCTGTGCCGAGCTCCTCGCCGCGTGCGACGACCTGGGCGCGGAGCTGGTGGTCACGCTCGGCGCGCTGCTCGCCGACACGCCGCACACCCGGCCGATCCCGGTCAGCGGCACCGCCAGCGAGCCCGAGCTGGTCGACCGGCTCGACCTCGAGCAGTCCAGCTACGAGGGCCCGACCGGCATCGTGGGGGTCTTCAACGACGCGTGCATCCAGCTCGACATCCCGTCGGTCTCCTACTGGGCCGCGGTCCCCCACTACGTCGCGCAGCCGCCGTGCCCGAAGGCGACCCTCGCCCTGCTGGGCCAGCTCGAGGAGCTGCTCCAGGCGCCGATGCCGCTCGGCGACCTGCCCGAGGACGCCAAGGCGTGGGAGCGCGGCGTCGACGAGCTGGCCGCCGAGGACGAGGACGTCGCCGACTACGTCCGCGCGCTGGAGGAGACCCGCGACACCACCGACCTCCCCGAGGCGTCGGGCGAGGCGATCGCGCGGGAGTTCGAGCGCTACCTCAAGCGGCGCGACACCGACTGACCGGCC
>JAYSEC010000034.1:12864-18577 GCA_041914085.1 Nocardioides sp. | reverse complement strand
TACGTCACAGGGAGAGGCCGAGGGCCGCGTCGAGCAGCCGGTGGACGGTCGCGGCCGCTTCGTGGTCGGTCGTGTCGGCCAGCCCGGTCGTGCCGAGGGTGGCGTCGACCCACTCCTGCACCGCCGCGACGGCGGTGGGGGCGTCGAGGTCGTCGGCGAGCGCGGCGAGCACCCGCTCGACCACCGGGGCCGACGCGGCACCGTGGCCGAGCGCCAGCGCGCGGCGCCAGTCGGCGAGCGTGTCGACGGCGTCCCACAGCTGGTCGTCGGTCCACTCCCAGTCGCTGCGGTAGTGGTGGCGCAGCAGCACCAGCCGGATCGCCATCGGGTCGACGTCGCTCATCCGCAGCGCCGAGACGAAGACCAGGTTGCCCTTGGACTTCGACATCTTCTCGCCGTCGTAGGCGACCATGCCGGCGTGCGCGTACGCGCGGGCGAAGCGCTCCCCCGGGTGCGCGACCTGGCCGTGGCCGGCCGACATCTCGTGGTGCGGGAAGACGAGGTCGCTGCCCCCGGCCTGGACGTCGAAGGTGGTGCCGAGGTGCTCCAGCGCGATCGCGGTGCACTCGACGTGCCAGCCGGGTCGGCCGGGGCCGAAGGGGCTGTCCCACGACGGCTCCCCCGGGCGCTCGGCGCGCCACAGCAGGCAGTCGAGGGGGTCCTTCTTGCCCTCGCGGTCGGGGTCGCCCCCGCGCTCGGGGAAGATCGTGAGCATCGCGGCGCGATCGAGGCCGGAGACCTCTCCGAACGCGGAGTCGGCGGTCACCGAGAAGTAGAGGTCGTCCTCGACGCGGTAGACCGCGCCCGCCTCGTCGAGGCGCTGGATCAGTGCGACCACCTGCGGGATCGACTCCACCGCGCCGATGTAGTGCGCGGGCGGCAGCACGCGCAGGGCCTCCATGTCCTCGCGGAACAGCTGCGTCTCGCGCTGGGCGAGCTCGGCCCAGTCGACCTTGACCTTCTCGGCGCGCTCCAGCAGCGGGTCGTCGACGTCGGTGACGTTCTGGACGTACGTCACGTCGTGGCCGGCGCTGCGCCAGGCACGGTTGAGCAGGTCGAAGGCGACGTAGGTCGCGGCGTGGCCCATGTGCGTGGCGTCGTAGGGGGTGATCCCGCAGACGTACATCCGCGCGGGACCCTCGGGCCGGGTCTCCACGAGCCCGTTGCTCGCGGTGTCGTGCACCCGCACCACGGGGCCCGTCACGGGGAGTCGGGGAACGTCGGGGGACGACCAGGCACGCATGCCGGGCAGCCTATCGGCCGCCCCCACGCCCCCTGACGTGGTAGTCCCCGGGCCGGTGCCGGTGAGGGTCAGAAGGGGGGCCAGGGGATGACGGGGTAGCGGGAGGACGCCGGGGGCGGGAAGGTGCCGTCGGCGAGCAGGCGCCGCAGGCGACGGGTGGTCACGGCGACCTCGTCCTCGGTCAGCAGGTCGGTGAGGGTGGCGCCGAGCTCCCCCTCGAGCGCGGTCGCGAGCCGGCGCAGCCCCTCGGCCTCCTCGTCGGTGATCGGCTCGCCGACGAAGCCCCACAGCACGGTGCGCAGCTTGTGCTCGACGTGGAAGGTCAGCCCGTGGTCGACGCCGTGGCGGTGCCCGGAGGCCATGGGCAGGACGTGGCCGCCCTTGCGGTCGGCGTTGTTGACGACCACGTCGAACAGCGCCATCCGCCGGAGCTCGGGCGAGTCCTCGTGCACGAGCGAGACGGCCTGGTCGTGGGCGTCGAGCCCGTCGAAGACGTGCCGGAACCCGCGCGGCACCTCCCCCTCGGCCACGATGTCCACCGGCGCCTGGTCCTCGACCTCGTCGCGCCACAGCTGGACCATGCCGGGACCGTGCGGACCGTCGCGCAGGACGGTGGTCGGCACGATGTCCCAGCCCAAGGCCTGCGAGACGGCGTACGCGCCCACCTCCCGCGCCGCGAGGGTCCCGTCGGGGAAGTCCCACAGCGGCCGCTCGCCGGCGATCGGCTTGTAGACCACGCGGACCCCGTCGACCTCCCCGACGAAGGTCGCGTTGGAGGCGGGCAGGACGCGCCCGTGGAGGGTGAGCTCGCCCGTCGGGAAGCCCGCCGGCGGATCGTCAGGGGTCACGGCGACGGAAGCCGTTGGCCCGCACGCACAGGTGGCCGTCGGGGTCGATCGGCTCACCGCAGAAGGGGCAGTCGGGACGCCCGGCACCGATCACCGAGCGGGCGCGCTCGACGAACGAGCGGGCCGCCGCGGCGGTGATCCGGACGAGGAAGATCTCCTCGGGCTCGGGCTCGAGGAGGTCCTCGAGGTCCTCCTGGAGCTGCTCTGGCGAGACGACAGCCGCCTCGGTGAACGGGAACACCTCGATCACCACGCGCTCGTCGCCGGCGTCCCACGACAACGTCATGGTGCCGGCGCGGAACTCCTCCTCGATCGGCTGCTCGAGGGGCTGGTTGTCGGTGAGGTCGCGCGGGGCGATCGCCGGGATGAGCACGTCGTCGCCCGCCGCGGTCATCAGCTCGTCGAGGAGCTCGTCGATGCGCTCGGCCAGCGCCGAGACCTGCTGCTTCTCGAGCGAGACGCTGATCAGCCGGGCTCCCTCACGGGCCTGCAGGAAGAAGGTGCGCTGGCCGGGCTCGCCAACGGTGCCGGCGACGAAGCGCTCGGGTGGGTCGAAGCGGTGCACGACGGGCATGTCACTCACCCTAGGACCTCCCTGTCTGGGCGCCGGGGCCTGCTCCCCCACCCACCTCCGCGTCGTCGCGGCGGCGGCGCGAGCGGGCCTTCTTCGGGGGCGTCAGCCAGGAGAGGTCGCCTGCGTGGGTGTTCGTGCCGAGGACGAACGGCCGGGTCTCGCCGTAGCGGATGATCGACACCGAGCCGGGGTCGACGTGGATGCGCTGGAACAGGTCGAGGTGGCTGCCCAGGGCGTCGGCCAGGATCGACTTGATCACGTCGCCGTGGCTCACGGCGAGCCAGACGGCGTCGTCGCCGTGCTCGGCGCCCACGCGGGTGTCGTGGCGGCGTACGGCGGCCACGGCCCGGTCCTGCATGCCCCGCATCGACTCCCCGCCGGGGAACGTGACGGCCGAGGGCTGGGCCTGGACGGTCCGCCAGAGCTTCTCCTTGGCGAGCTCCTTGATCGGGCGCCCCTGCCACTCGCCGTAGTCGCACTCCGAGAGCTGCTTGTCGGTGGTCGCGCGCAGTGCGGCGGCCTGCCGCGAAGTGATCTCCCTTGCCGTCTCCCGGCACCGCTCGAGCGGGCTGGTCACCGCAGCGGCGAGGCGCACGCCCGCCAGCCGCTCGCCGACCGCACCCGCCTGCTGCACGCCGGTGTCGTCGAGGTGCACGCCGGGCGTGCGGCCGGCCAGGACGCCGGCGGTGTTGGCCGACGAACGGCCGTGTCGGACGAGGATGACGGTGGGCACGGGAGCGACCCTAGTAGGACTAGCCTGACCCGGTGATCGTCGACAACGCCCTCTACCACCAGGGACGGCGGGTGGGCCTGGGAGCGGGCGACGACCAGAGCCTCGGCTACGCCCGGATCCCGTGCGACCCCGGCGACTTCCAGTGGGTCGGCATCCACGACCCGAGCGCCGAGGAGCTCGAGCTCATCGCCCGCACCTTCGACCTGCACCCGCTCGCCGTGGAGGACGCCGGCGACTCCCACCAGCGACCCAAGCTCGAGCGCTACGGCGACACGCTGTTCCTGGTCCTCAAGACGCTCTGGTACGTCGACGAGGAGGACGCGGTCGAGACCGGTGAGATCAACATGTTCGTCGGCCCCGACTTCGTGGTGACCGTCCGGCACGGCGAGGGCATCGACCTCGCGGCGTCGCGGCGCGACCTCGAGCACCGCGCCAAGGTCCTCGAGCACGGCCCGATGGCGGTGCTCTACGCGATCTGCGACCGGGTGGTCGACGAGTACGAGAAGGTCGGCGCGGCGCTCGAGGTGGACGTCGACGAGGTCGAGGAGTCGGTCTTCTCCCCCGCCCGCACCGACGACTCCACCCGCATCTACGTCCTCAAGCGCGAGATCGCGGAGGTGCGCCGCGCCGTCTTCCCGCTCCGGGAGCCGATGCGCAAGTTCGCGACGGGCGTCGAGGAGCGCGTCTCCCCCGACACCGCGACGTACTTCCGGGACGTGGCCGACCACCTCCAGCGGGTCTCCGAGGTCGTCGACAGCCTCGACCAGCTGCTGTCCACCGCCTTCGACGCGCACCTCGCGCGCATCTCGGTGCAGCAGAACGAGGACATGCGCAAGATCTCCGCCGGTGCCGCGCTGGTCGTCGTACCCACCCTGGTGGCCGGGGTCTACGGCATGAACTTCGACCACATGCCCGAGCTGCACTGGACCTACGGCTACCCGTTCGCCCTGCTGCTGATGGCGTCGATCGTGGTCGGGCTGTTCGCGTGGTTCAAGAAGTCCGGGTGGCTGTGAGCCGACCTGCTCCGACCGCGTGGCGCGTGGTCTGGTGGTTCGGCTTCGTCAGCCTCGCCGCGGACATGGTGTACGAGGGTGCCCGGTCGGTCTACGGCCCGCTCCTGGCGGCGCTGGGCGCGTCCGCGGTCGTCGTCGGGCTGGTCACGGGCGCGGGAGAGGCGGTCGCGCTGGTCCTGCGGCTCGCCTTCGGCCCGATCGCGGACCGCACGGGGCGGTACTGGTCGCTCACGATCGTCGGCTACGGCCTGACGGCGGTGTGCGTGCCCCTCCTCGCCCTGGCCCCGCGGCTGGGCGCGGCGGGCGTCGCCTTCGCGGCCACGCTGATCCTGCTGGAGCGCCTCGGCAAGGCCGTGCGCTCACCCTCCAAGTCGGCGCTCCTCGCGCACGTCGCGGCCGCCGTCGGACGCGGCCGCGGCTTCGGGGTGCACAAGGCGCTCGACCAGGTCGGCGCCTTCGCCGGTCCGCTGCTCGTCGCGGCGGTCGTCGCCGTCGCCTCGATCTGGTGGGGCATGGCGGTCCTCGCGGTCCCCGGCGCGGTCGCGATGGTGCTGCTGCTCACGCTGCGTCGGCGGGTCCCCGACCCGGCCGTGTACGACGCCCAGCCGGAGGCCGCGACCCCCGGCGGCGAACGCCGCGGCTGGTGGGCCGAGGCGGTCGGCGCGGGCCTGTCCGGCGACTTCTTCCGCTACGCCGTCGCCGCCTCGCTCACCACCGGCGCGCTGGTGACCTTCGGCATCATCGGCTACCACCTCACCGTCGAGGGCCTCGTGCCGGTCGCGGCGGTCCCGGTCGTCTACGCCGCCGCCATGGCGGTCGAGGCGCTGGCGGCTCTGCTGGTCGGCTCGGTCTACGACCGCACCGGGACCCGCGTCCTGCTCGTCGTACCCGTCCTGGTCGCGCTCGTGCCCGCCCTCGCGCTCGGCTCGGCGCTCGCTGCGGTGCTGGCCGGGGTGGTGGCGTGGGGCTTCGCGCAGGGCGTGCAGGACTCGACGGTCAAGGCGGTGGTCGCCGACCTCGTCGAGGCCCCGCGGCGCGCGACGGCGTACGGCGTCTTCGCGGGCATCCAGGGAATGTTCGCGATCGTCGGCGGCGTGGGTGCCGGCTGGCTCTACGAGCGGTCCCTGCTCGCGCTCGTCGCGGTGGTCGCGGTCACGCAGGTCGTCGCGCTCGCGCTGCTGGCCGACACGTTCAGGCGCTCAGCACGCCGGCGCCGAGCAGGATGAGCGTGGCGGCGCCGAGCGCGATGCGGTAGAGCACGAACGGCGTGTAGGACTTCGTGCTGACGTAGCGCAGCAGCCA
>JAYSEC010000034.1:9657-12764 GCA_041914085.1 Nocardioides sp. | reverse complement strand
GTGCGGCCGACGCGGTCGGCGACGCCGAGCACGACGCCCAGCACGATCAGCGTGCAGCCGATGATCCAGAGGTTGCGGAAGTCGCGCTCGATGACGTCCTTGAGCAGCACGCCGAGCACCACGATGGGCAGCGAGCCCACGATGATGAACCAGCCCATGCGCGAGTCGATCGTGCCGCGGAACTCCGGCTGGAACAGCGAGCGCACCCATGCGCTGCCGATGCGCCAGATGTCCTTGCGGAAGTAGATGAGCACGGCGAGCTCGGTGCCGATCTGGATGACCGCCGTGAACGCCGCCCCCGGGTCGCCCCACCCGAACAGCTCCGGGAAGATCCGGAGGTGGGCGCTGCTCGAGATCGGGAGGAACTCGGTCAGGCCCTGGATGACGCCGAGGACCACGGCCTTGAGGAGATCGATCACAGGGCAGGAGCCTACGGGCGCGTCCGTGCCCGTCCGCGCAGGACCCGTGGCTACGCTCACCTGCATGCAGCAGCGACGGCTCGGCGCGACCGGCCTGAAGGTCTCCCGCCTCGGCCTCGGCACCATGACGTGGGGCCGTGACACCGACGAGCACGAGGCCCGCGACCAGCTCATCTCGTTCGCCGAGGCGGGCGGGACGCTGCTCGACACCGCGGCCGGCTACGGCGACGGCGCCAGCGAGGAGCTGATCGGGTCACTGGTCGGCGACGTGGTGGCCCGCGACGAGGTCGTGCTGGCGACCAAGGCCGGCATCTCGCGCCGCACCGGCGAACGGGTCACGGACACCTCCCGCGGCACGCTGCTCTCCACGCTCGACGCCTCGCTCGCCCGGCTCGGCGTGGACCACGTCGACCTGTGGCAGGTGCACGTCTGGACCGACGAGACGCCCGTGGAGGAGACCCTCTCCGCGCTCGACCTCGCCGTGTCGTCGGGCCGCGCCGCCTACGTCGGCATCTCCAACTACACCGGCTGGCAGACCGCCCAGGCCGCAACCTGGCAGCGGGCGGTGCCCGGCCGCACTCCCCTGGCGTCCACCCAGGTCGAGTACTCCCTGCTCAACCGCCAGGTCGAGCACGAGGTCGTGCCGGCCGCGCAGGCCCTCGGCCTGGGTGTGCTGCCCTGGTCCCCGCTGGGGCGCGGCGTGCTCACCGGCAAGTACCGCACCGGTACGCCGTCCGACTCGCGCGCCGCGACCGAGCACTTCGCCCGGTTCGTGGGCGCCTACCTCGACGAGCGTGGACGAGGCATCGTCGAGGCGGTGGCCCGCGCCGCGGACGGCCTGGGCTGGACACCGCTCGAGGTGGCGCTGGTCTGGGTGCGCGACCGGCCGGGCGTCACCGCCCCGATCGTCGGGGCGCGCACCGCAGCCCAGCTCAAGGGAGCGCTGGGGGTGGACGAGCTGACCCTGCCCGCCGAGATCGTCGACGCGCTCGACGACGTCTCTGCAGACTGACCGACGAGCCCGACGCACGAGGAGGTCGCCCATGGCCCGGATCCAGCGCCGTCCACCCGGACGGGGCATCGAGTGGGAGTTCGAGACGCTCGTGCTGCCCAAGGACTTCTCGCGCAACGTGGTGACCCGGATGCTGGTCGAGCGCGCGGAGCACGGAGGCTGGGAGCTGGACCGGCTGCGCATCGGCAACGACGGCAAGCGCCGCGTGGTGCTGCGCCGCAAGATCATCCGGCAGCGGCTGACGCTGTTCGCCGGCTGACCTCCGCCTTCGGCGTAGGGGACTACCCCCGCCGATGGGGTCGGGACCCCATGGCGGCACGAGGCATGAGGTGCTCGACTCGAGGGGACGGGGTCGACCGACCCCGATGAGGGGGACGACCTCGATGTCCATGCGACGCAAGCACAAGACCGAGCTCGGGATCGTGGAGCTGGCCGTCGACCCGGCGGACGTCGACCGGCGCACGTACCCGGTGCGGATCCGGCTCACCCGCCCGCTCACGTCGTGGGAGGTCGAGGGCCTGGCGACGGTCGTGCCCGGCCTCCGCGCCGACGGGGACGCGATCGTGGTGCCCGACGCCCGGCTGGACGACGTGGCGCGCGAGCGCGAGGAGTGGACGTTCCGGCTCGAGCGCGTGCAGTCGCTCGCCGACGAGCTGGAGGGCGAGAACCTCGTCGCCGACCACCGGCGCGTGGACCGGCAGGCCCGGCACGGGTCGCACCTGTGGAGCCAGCAGGCCGACGACCGCGGCCTGCACTGAGGGCTACCAGCCCGACGTGCCCGGCGCGCCCTTGAACGGGCCCGTCACGCGCGAGGTGATCCAGCCTCCGTAGAAGCTGCCCGGCTGTGGCTGCACGACCTCGCCGTCGACCGTGCACTCGTCGACCCGGCCCGGGTAGAGCGCCACGTGGTCCAAGAGCGCCTCGAAACCCGGGCTCGGGGTCGGGTAGGTCCACGCGACGGCGGGCACGACCTCGTCGCCGACGACGAGGTCGAGGTAGGCCGCCTGGCCCTTCCACTCGCACCACGAGGCGCCGTCCGCGGGCCGGAGCACGCCGGGCGCGAACGCGTCAGCCGGCAGGTAGTACGTCGGCGGGTGGCTGGTCTCCAGCACGCGCAGGCTCGCGGTCGTGTCGGCCACCACGACGCCCCCGTGCGTCACCACGACGCGCTCGCTGCTGGGTTCCACCCTCGGCGGACGCGGGTAGTCCCACACGGACTCGGTCATGGCGCCAATGTACGGAGCCGGACCCAGCAGGACAGTCAGTCGGGCAGCCCGCGCGACGCCAGCCATGCCCGCCCACGCCGGTCGGATGCCTGGGCGAGCCACGCCTCCTCGACGATCTCCACCAGCTCGTCGCGGTCCATCTCGCCCACCCTCGACGCGCGCAGCAGCACGGAGGGGTGTCCGTCGAAGTGCGGCGTGGTGAAGAACGGCAGCCGGTCGTCCTGGAGCAGCGCCTGCTTGTCGCCCTCCGACGCCACCCAGATGACCACCACGTCGTCGTAGCGCTCACCGGTCTCCGGGTCGACCGCGTCGGGTCGCGGCGTCCGGAAGAAGACGAACGACTTGCTTCCCACCTGGTAGACGGGGTTGCGCTCGGGGCGGAACACGGTGACGTGCGGCATCCCCCGCGCCGTGGCGTGGATGTCGTCGACCGTCGCCCGCCGGCTCACG
>JAYSEC010000034.1:0-9557 GCA_041914085.1 Nocardioides sp. | reverse complement strand
CGGCATCCCCCGCGCCGTGGCGTGGATGTCGTCGACCGTCGCCCGCCGGCTCACGACACCGCCGACGCTGCTCTCTCGCGCAGCGCCGCCACCATGGCGTCGGGGTCGTCGGCGGAGTAGACCGCCGACCCGGCCACGAACACGTCGGCGCCGGCCTCGGCGCACCGCTCGATCGTCTCCAGCGACACCCCGCCGTCGACCTGGAGCCACGTCTCGACGCCGTGCTTGCGCATCATCTCGCGCGCAGTGCGGATCTTGGGCAGGCACAGGTCGAGGAACTTCTGGCCGCCGAACCCCGGCTCCACCGTCATGACGAGGACCATGTCGAGCTCGGGCAGCAGGGCCTCGTAGGGCTCGATGGGCGTGGCCGGCTTCAGCGCCATCGACGCCCGCGCCCCCTGCGCGCGGATCTCCCGGGCCAGCCGGACCGGGGCCTTGGCCGCCTCGGCGTGGAAGGTCACCGAGCCGCAACCCGCCTCGGCGTACGCCGGTGCCCAGCGGTCGGCGTCCTCGATCATCAGGTGCGCGTCGATCGGCTGCGAGGCGTGCTTCGCGAGCGACTCGATCACCGGCAGGCCGAGCGTGAGGTTCGGCACGAAGTGGTTGTCCATCACGTCGACGTGCACCCAGTCCGCGCTGGGGATCCGGGCGACCTCGTCGGCCAGGCGCGACAGGTCGGCGTTGAGGATGCTCGGCGTGATCTGGATGCCCACGGGGTCGATCCTAGGGACTGCCGGGTCCGTCCATCCGGGCGGCTCGGCTCCCGGTGGGTACGACGACGTGGAGCGCGTTGCGGTCGACCTCGAACGTGGCCGGGGTCGTGGCCGCGATCTCGCCGTCCAGGTTGACCGACAGCGGCTCGTCGGTGACGAGGCGCAGCCGGCGGGCGGTCACGTGGTGGACCCGTTCGTGCTCGACGAGGTGACCCGTGCGCAGGAGGCGGGCGACCGAGACGTGGTCGCGCAGCCGGCCCTGCTCGACGGCGTACACGTCGAGGAGGTGGTCGTCGATCGAGGCCCGCGGCGCGACCGTGAGGCCACCGCCGTAGTGGCGCCCGTTGCCGACCGCGACCTGCATGAGGTCGGACAGCTCCAGGACGGTGCCGTCGTCGAGCTCGAGCCGGGCGCCGAAGGGGCGGTGCGACCGGTAGGCCGCCAGCGTCGCCGCCGGGTAGGCGAGCCGGCCGAGCCGCTGCTTCAGGGCCGGGGAGAGCCGTTGGGTGACCGCCACGGACAGGCCGACCGAGGCGACGTTGAGGTAGGCCCGCCCGTCCACGCGGCCGAGGTCGACGTCGACGACCTTGCCGGTGACGAGCGTGTCCACGGCCTCCACCAGGCCGGTGGGGACCCCCAGCGTCCGCGCGAAGTCGTTGGCCGTGCCGAGCGGCAGGACGCCCAGCCGCGTGGGGGTGTGGGCGACCATCTCGGCGGCGCACCCGATGGTGCCGTCGCCACCCCCGGCCACCAGCAGGTCGGGCGCGTCCTCCATCGCGGCGGACAGCGCCTCGAGCAGCTCGAGGCCGCCGTGCACCGGCTGGACGGTGACCTCGCCGGCGACGCCGCGCAGGGCCTGCTCGACGAGCGGCAGGACGCGCGCGCCGCTGCGGGAGGCGGTGTTGACCACGACGGCGACGCGGTCGGTGCGCAGGTGGGCTGGGGTGTCCGGCAGCATGCCCAGAACCTAGGTGGTGAGGGTGAGAGGAGTCTGAGGGCGACCTGTGGCGGCGCTGTGCGCGGGGCCGGCCCTACGCCTGCTCCTCCAGGTCCGGGGTCGTGTGGCCCTCCGCCTCGTCGCGGTCGGCCCACTCCAGCAGCGGCGCGATGTCGAAGGGGTGCTCGTCGATGTCGGCGTGGAGGTCGCCGAGGTCGGCGTACCGGTCCGGCATGGTGAAGAGGGTGAAGTCGTCGGGCGTGCAGTCGTCGACCTCGTCCCAGCGGATCGGCGCCGAGACCCGGGCCTGCGGGACGCCCCGCACGGAGTACGCCGCCGCGATGGTGTGGTCGCGGGCGTTCTGGTTGTAGTCGACGAACAGCTGCGCGGGGTCGCGGTCCTTGCGCCACCAGGCGGTCGTCACGTCACCGCCCGCCCGGCGCTCGACCTCGCGGGCGAACGCGAGCGCGCCGCGCCGTACGTCCTGGAAGCCGTGGTCGGGCGGGATGCGGACGTAGACGTGGAGGCCCGAGCCACCGCTGGTCTTCGGGAACCCGACCGCGCCCAGCTCGTCGAGGACCTCGTGCGCGACGTGCGCCACCCGCTGGACCGTCGCCCAGTCGCACTCCGGGCCGGGGTCGAGGTCGATGCGCCACTCGTCGGGCTTCTCGGTGTCGTGGCGCCGGCTGTTCCACGGGTGGAACTCGACCGTCGACATCTGCACGGCCCAGATCACGCTCCCCAGCTCGGTGACGCACAGCTCGTCGGCCGTGCGCTTCCAGCGCGGGAAGAACAGCTGCACCGTCTCCACCCAGTCCGGGGCGCCCGCCGGCAGGCGCTTCTGGTGGACCTTGTCCCCGGCGAGGCCCTTGGGGAAGCGGTGCAGCATGCACGGGCGCTCGAACAGCGCGTTGACGATGCCGTCGCCGACCGCGAGGTAGTACTCCACCAGGTCGAGCTTGGTCGCGGCGGGCCGGCCCTCGAACGGCGGGAAGTAGACCCGGTCCGGGTTGGTGACCTTGACGACGCGGCCCTCGACCTCGATCTCGGTGAAGGGCGACGCCATGTCGAGGAGCCTAGCCGGACGACTGGGCCAGGGGTGGCCTAGCGGGTCGGCTCCTGGCTCGGCTGGTCGGTCGGCTTGTCGGTGGGGGTCCCCGGGTCGGCACCCGCCTCGACGGTGACGGTGACCGTGCCGGACCAGCCCTCGTCGGCGTACTGGCTCTCGGGACGGTGCCAGCGGAACTCGGTGGTCTCGGTGACGGGTACGTCGACGGACACGAGGCCGTCGGCGTCGGCGAGCACCGGCGCGCCGGTCGCCTGCCACGCGCCGCCGGGCGCCCGCGACTCGAGGACCAGCGGGTCGCCGGTCACGCGCGCGTGCGCGTCGGTGACCCGTCCGGTGAGCGTGATGGTGTCACCCGGCGCCGCCCGGAGCCGGCCGGCGGAGATCGTGGTGTCGAGCGACACGCCCTCGAAGTCGAAGGTCGACCCGTCGCCCTGGACGGCGTCGAGGTTGAACGCGCCGCCGTCGCAGCCGAAGCCGGACACGACGAGGCCCTTGCCGTCACCGTGGGCGGCGGTGAACGCCGCGGTCGTCGCGGTGCCGCCGGACTGCACGGGCGCGTGGGTCGCCAGGTCGACGAGGGTCCACTCGTAGGCGATCTCGGACGTCGAGACGCGGCTCCACCCGCCGGGCGACGCGGCCAGCGGGGCCCGGGCCAGCCAGGCAGCGCCTGCCGGGGTGTCGGGGGTGACCACGACGACGTACGACACGCCGGTGCTGCCGCCGGTCGAGGCGACGGAGAAGCTCGACCGGACCGCGGCGAGCGAGTCGAACCAGACCACCGGGCCGGAGGCGCTGCCCCCGCTGCCGGGCACGAGGCCGAGCGAGCGGCGACCCATCGGGGCGTCGAACGGCCCGAGGTTCAGCCGCGACGCGGGCGCGGTGCCCGGGCTGAACAGGTCGTCGCAGTCGACGTAGGTCAGGTAGACCTCGGCGTCGCCGGTGGCCGGGCCGGTCAGCGTCTGGACGCCCTCGGCGTGGGCGGGCGCCACCGGCAGCACGCACAGCAGCGCACCCGCAGCGACCGTCATGAGCGTGGACCGCACCCGCATGCTTCGTCTCTCTCCCCGTCGCACGGCACGCCCCTCCGGCGCACCGCGCTGGACCCCATCATGCGCGGGTACGCCCGGGTTGGGAACAGGCGACACGGAGATGACCAATTCTTCGTACCCCTTCGGGCGGGGTGGTGCCCGCTGCGTCAGGCGAGCGGCCGGCGGCGCAGCGTCGCCGCGAACATCGCGTCGGTGCCCTCGCGGTGGGGCCAGAGCTGGAAGTGGTCGACCTCGTCCGTGTCGCCGCGACGCGCGAGCACGGCGGAGACCACCTCGGACGTCTCGGCGAGCACGGGCGAGCACGTGGCGTAGACGACCACTCCCCCGGGCCGCACCGAGTCGATCGCGACGTCGAGCAGGACCTGCTGGAGGGCCACGAGGACGTCCACGTCGTCGGGGCTGCGCCGCCACCGCGACTCCGGACGACGACGCAGGGCACCGAGGCCGGAGCACGGCGCGTCGACCAGCACCCGGTCGAACGTCCCGGGCACCCACGCCGGGCGCGTGCCGTCGCCGGCGACGACGTGCACGGCGGACGCCGGCACGGCGCGCAACGCGGACGACACGAGCGCGGCCCGGTGGGGCTGGCGCTCGTGGGCGACGAGGTGCGCGCCGCGCTGGGCGGCGAGCGCGGCCAGCAGCGCCGCCTTGCCGCCCGGACCGGCGCACAGGTCGAGCCAGCGTTGGTCGCGGCCCGCCAGCGGCGCGTCGGCCATCGCCAGGGCGACGAGCTGGGAGCCCTCGTCCTGCACCCCGGCTCGGCCCTCCGCGACGGCCGGGACGGCCGACGGGTCGCCGCCCGCGAGCACGGCGCCGTACGGCGACAGGCTGGTGCGGACGGCGCCGGCCGCCTCCAGCTCGGCGACCTCCGCCAGCCCGGGCCGGGCGACGAGGGTCACGCGGGGTGCCGCGTTGTCCGCGGTGAGGAGCGCCTCCAGCTCGTCGTCGCCGCCCAGGGCCTCTGCGAGCGCGTCGACGACCCACCGGGGGTGGGACTGGGCGACCGCGAGGTGGCCGTGGGGGTCCGTAGCGGCGTCGGGTGCGACCTCGGCCACCCACGACGCGAGGTCGCGACGCGACACCTTGCGGAGCACGGCGTTCACCAGGCCGGACGGTCCCTGTCCGACGGTGGCGCGCACCAGGTCGACGCTCGTGGAGATCGCCGCGTGGTCGGGGACCCGCATGGACAGCAGCTGGTGGGCGCCGAGCCGGAGCACGTCGCGCACCTCCGCCTGCAGGCGCGGTCGGGTCAGGCACGCGTCGATGATGGGGTCGTAGAGCCCCTGCATCCGGATCACGCCGGACGCCAGCTCCGTCGCCAGGCCGGCGTCGCGACCCTCGAGGCGGTGCTTGCGCAGCACCTGCGGCAGGACCAGGTTGGCGTAGGCGTCGTCCACGCGGACCGCGGTCAGCACGTCGAGCGCCGCGTGGCGCGGACGGTCCACCGGCCGGCGGCGCTCACCCACCGAGGTGCTCCCGGACCAGCCGCTTCGGCGCCCTGGCCGCCCACGCGTCGGTGATGACCTCGACGAGCTCCTGACGGCTCAGCTCGCCCAGGCGGGACTGCCGCACCAGCACGGCGTTGTGGTCGTTGAAGTGGTCGATGGTGAAGAACGGCGTGGCGTCGTCCTCGACGAGGGCCTGCTTCTCCGCCTCGCTCGGGGTGACGATCACGACCAGGTCGTCGTACATCTCCCCCGTCTCGGGGTCGACGGCCGTCTTGTGCGGTGCGCGGTAGAGGACGAACCCCCTGCCCTTGTCACCGCGTGGGACCTTCCAGGTGGGCCGGTCGCCCCACGACGTGCCGAGCTCGGTCTCGGGCAGCGACGCGCAGATCTCGTCGACGTCGTCGGGTCGCGCCCGCCGCTCCGTGCTCACGCGCCGCCCCCGTCACCGAGCCGGGCGCCGGACTCGAGGCGCACTCCGCGCGCCCAGTCGGCTGCCGGCATCTGCTTCTTGCCGAACGCCTTGACGTCACCCAGCCGCACCGGAGTCGTGCCGGTCCCGACGAGGACGGCGTCCTTGGTGACCTCGAGCACGCCCGGAGCGATCGGCTCGCGGTCGGTGACGTCCACCCCACCGACCTTGAACCGCTCGCCCTCGAAGGTGCTCCACGCGCCGGGCGCGGGCGTGCAGGCCCGCACCTGGCGGTCCACGGCGACGGCCGGGTGGCGCCAGTCGATCCGCGCGTCGTCGACGAGGATCTTGGGCGCGAACGACACCCCGTCCTCCTGCTGCGGACGTGCCTCGAGGGAGCCGTCCTCGATGCCGTCGAGGGTCTGCACGAGCAGGCCGGCTCCGCCCTCGGCGAGCCGGGCGAGGAGGTCACCCGCGGTGTCGCCCGGTCGGATCCGCTCGGTCATCACCCCGAAGACGGGACCGGCGTCGAGCTCGCGAACGATCCGGAACGTCGTCGCGCCGGTCACTTCGTCTCCGGCCCAGAGGGCGTGCTGGACAGGGGCAGCGCCGCGCCAGGCGGGGAGCACCGAGAAGTGCAGGTTGATCCAGCCGTGGGGCGCCAGGTCGAGAGCCGACTGCGGGAGCAGGGCGCCGTAGGCCACCACCGGGCAGGCGTCCGGCCGCAGCGCGGCGAGGGCGGCCTGGAACTCCGGCTCCCGGGGGTGCCCGGGCTTCAGCACGGGTACGCCGAGCTCCTCCGCCCGCTCCGCGACGGGGCTCGCGACCAGCCTGCGGCCGCGGCCGCTCGGCGCGTCGGGCCGGGTGACGACCCCGACGAGCTCGTGCCGGCTGGCCGCGACGGCGTCGAGGGCGGGCACGGCGACCTCCGGGGTGCCGGCGAAGACGACCCGCATCAGCGGCCCAGCCCGAACGTGCTGTGCGGGCTGACCCGGACGGTCGGCCTCTCGAGGCCGAACCAGTCGGACTCCCTGATCTCCTTCATCGCCGCCTTGCGTGCCTCGGTGTCGAGCTTGTCGATGAACAGGATCCCGTCGAGGTGGTCGGTCTCGTGCTGCATCGCCCGGGCGAGCAGCTCGGAGGCCTCGATGCGCACGGGCTCCCCGTGCATGTCGAACCCCGTGGCAACCACCGACAGCGCCCGGAGGCACTCGTAGGTCAGCTCGGGCAGCGACAGGCAGCCCTCGGGGCCGTCCTGGGTCTCGTCGGAGAGCGACAGCGTCGGGTTCACCAGGTGGCCCACCTCGCCGTGGACGTTCCAGGTGAAGACGCGCAGGCCGACGCCGATCTGCGGCGCGGCCAGACCGGCGCCCGGCGCAGCGAGCATGGTGTCGGTGAGGTCGGTGACCAGCCGCTGCAGCTCCTTGTCGAAGCTGTCGACCTCGATCGCGCGCTGGCGCAGGACGGGGTCACCGAACAGGCGGATGGGCTGGACGGCCACGGAACTCCTTCGACCTGGGAAGCAGCGGCGACCTCGTTCACGGGGCGCCGCACGGAACGCCCCAGTCTAGGGACGGCGCCGCGCCGGACCCAGCCGCGGTCAGACGCTCAGGGGATCCACCTGGATCCGGACCGGGTCGAGCTTGCGCGCCGACCGCACGCGCTGCAGGTCGCCGAGCGCCTCGGACAGCGCGGCGCCGCGTGACCACGGCACCCGCAGCAGGACCCGGTGCTCGTCGTCGACCGGGACGGGGCCGAGCACCTCTGCTCCCTCCGGGAGGTCGAGCAGGTGGAGGACGTCGTCGAGGGCGCCGAGGTCACCGGTCACGGTCGCGAGCCGGGCGGCCGGGGGCAGGTGCGCCTGGGCCCGCTCGTCGGACTCGCGCTGCGCGAAGCCGGCCGGGTCCCACCGGACGAGCGCCTGGAGCGCCGGGTGGGCAGGGTCCCCCACCGCCACGACGTGGCCCCCCTCGCGCACCAGGGCCGCGGCGTTGAGCCAGCGTCGCAGCGCCTCCTCGGCGGCCCTCAGGTCGTCGCGGGCCAGGCTCAACCAGGTGTCGAGGATGACCACCGCGGCGTAGCCGGCCTCGGCCACCGGCTCGGCGCCGACGGTCGCGACGACGATGTCGGGACGGTCGGTGACCTGCTCGACGACCCGATCGCCGCTGGAGCTGCGCACGGTCGTGCCGGCGAACATCCGGCCGAGCTCCTCCGCGGTGCGGGCCTCCCCCCGCACCGGGGCGCGCAGGCCGCGCCCCCCGCAGGTCGGGCACGCCCAAGAGCCCTCGACGTGCCCGCACCACCGGCAGTGCGGCGGCTCGGCGGGACCGCCCACGGCGAGCGGCCCGGTGCAGACGGTGCAGCGGGCCGGGGCGCGGCAGGTGTCGCAGGCGAGCGACGCGGCATAGCCGGCGCGCGGGGTCTGCACCAGCACCGGCCCGCTCGCCAGCCCGCGGCGGATGGCGTCGTACGCCGCCCGCGGGACGCGGGTCCCGACGGCGCGGTCCTCGGCGGGCACGGCCTCGACCCGCACCCGTCGTCGCAGCACCTCCCGCGGTACGGCGAGCTCGTGGGCCCAGCCGCTCGCGAGCAGCTGTTGTGCCTCCGGGGTCCGGGCGAAGCCCCCGAGCAGGGCCGCCGTCCCCTGCTGCGCCGCCCGCGCGAGCAGCACCTCGCGGGTGTGCGGGTAGGGCGCGCGGGGCTCGGCGTGGAGGTCGTCGCCGTCGTCCCACATCACGACCAGGCCGAGGTCGTGCACCGGCGCGAAGGCGGCGGAGCGGGTGCCGACCACCACGCGGCGGGCTCCGCGGGACACGGCGAGGAAGTCGCGGTAGCGGCGGGCGGGGCCGCCCTCGGCCATCAGGCACACGTGGTGCCCCTCGCCGAGCACGGCCGCGAGCGCCGCGTCGAGGCGGGTGACGTCGCGGCGGTCCGGGACGCAGACCAGCGCGCCCCGCCCGGCGGCGTACGCCGTCGCCACCGCCGCGGCGACCATGGCCGGCCAGTCGTCGCCGGGCGCGGCCGACCACACGGCGCGGGGAGAGTCGCCACTGCCCAACCGGCGCAGGAAGGCGTCGCCGTGCGCCACGTGGCCCCAGGCTGCCTCGGGCGTGCCGGACCAGGGCGGGGCCGCCGGTGACGGCTGCTTCTCGGTCGCGGCGTGGCGCGGCGGCACCGCGAGCCGCAGCACGTCGGAGCGCGCGCCGGCGTAGCGCTTCGCGAGGGTCTCGCTGAGCCGGACGATCTCGGGCGCGAGCACGGGCTCGGGGCTGACCACCCGGCGCAGCGGTTGCAGACGACCGGTGTGGTCGGTGTCGGTGGCCCGCTCGACCACGAAGCCGTCCACGTCCTGGCCCGCGAAGCGGACCTTGACCCGCGCGCCCGGCACGGCCGTGTCGGCCATCGCCGTGGGGACGGCGTAGTCGAAGGGGCGGTCGAGGTGGGCCAGCGCGATGTCGACCAGCACCCGGGCGACCGGGTCGGTCGCCGCGGGCTCCCAGGCCGCGGCCTTGCGCCGGCGGGTGGCCGCGGCCTTGGCGCGGGCGTCGTCGACGGCAGCACGAAGCCCCGGGAGCATGTCTGCTTCCGGGGCCTCGTGGTGGTTCATGCGGTGGATTCTGTCAGCGGCGTACGACGGTCGGGCGGGCACCGTCTCGTGCGCCGGGGTTGTCAGGCTCTCGCTGAACTTGTCGGCCCGTGCACGGCCTGACAAGTTCAGTGATCCCCGGTCAGCCGGGGATCACTGGAGACCGAAGCCAGGACTCAGATGCCGGCGGCGGCCTTGAGCTTCTCGGCGCGGTCGGTGGACTCCCAGGTGAACTCGGGCAGCTCGCGGCCGAAGTGGCCGTAGGCCGAGGTCTCGGCGTAGATCGGGCGCAGCAGGTCGAGGTCGCGGATGATCGCGGCCGGGCGGAGGTCGAAGACCTCGAGCA
>JAYSEC010000033.1:0-21068 GCA_041914085.1 Nocardioides sp. | reverse complement strand
CGACGTGGTTGCCGCCGAGCAGCTCGATGACCGCCTCGTCCTGGTGCGGGTAGAGCTCGAGGCCCTGGTCGGCCACCCACCCGGCGTAGGCGTCGTACACGGTGTCGGGGTCCGCGCCGGTCGGCACGCGGGTGTCGAGGCGTGCGACGTGGTCCGGCATGGGGCCGATCCAACCATCCGCCCGGTTTCAGCGGTGAAGGCACCGCGCAACCGCGGTGAAACCGGCCGCGACCACGCTTGCCGCCATGACCACTGACACCACCATCCGACCGGGCTCCGACCGCGACCCGGCCGTCCGGGCCACCGGGCTCGTCAAGCAGTTCGGCGACCAGCGCGCCGTCGACGGGATCGACCTCGAGGTCCGCCGCGGCGAGGTCTTCGGCGTCCTCGGTCCCAACGGCGCCGGCAAGACGACGATGCTGCGGATGCTCGCCACCCTGCTGCGCATCGACGACGGCCGCGCCGAGGTCTTCGGCCACGACGTCGCCGCCGAGCCTCACGCCGTACGACGCCTGCTCGGCGTCACCGGCCAGTACGCCTCCGTCGACGAGAACCTCACCGCGACCGAGAACCTCTGGCTCTTCGCGCGGCTGCAGGGCATGTCCCGCACCCACGCCCGCACCCGCGGCGCCGAGCTCCTGGAGCAGTTCGACCTGGCCGACGCGGCCACCAAGCCGATCTCCGCCTTCTCCGGCGGCATGCGGCGCCGGCTCGACCTGGCGGCCAGCCTGCTCACCCGACCGCCGCTGATCTTCCTCGACGAGCCGACGACCGGCCTGGACCCGCGCACGCGCGGGCAGATGTGGGAGACCATCCGCGACCTGGTGCGCTCGGGCTGCACGGTGCTGCTCACCACGCAGTACCTCGACGAGGCCGACCAGCTCGCCGACCGGATCGCGGTCATCGACCGCGGTCGCAAGGTCGCCGAGGGCACCGCGGACCAGCTGAAGTCGTCGGTCGGGCAGTCGACGCTGCAGCTGCAGGTCGCCGACGCCGCCGACCTGGGCACGGTGGCCGAGGAGGTGCGCCGGCTCCTCGGCGAGGAGGCCGTCCCCTCCCCCGAGGCCCGCCGGGTCAACGTGCCGCTGACCCGCACCGACCAGTCCGTGGACGTGCTGGTCGCCCTCCGCGACCGCGGCGTCGCCATCGAGTCGGTGACCGTCCAGAAGCCGTCCCTCGACGAGGTCTTCCTGGCGCTGACCGGACACGACACCCAGGACCACCCGGCGCAGGACGACTCCGCCGGCACCGACGAGCCCGAGCTGATGGAGGCCTCCCGATGACTGCACTGACCACGGACCTGACCGTGACCGACCCCGCGGACATCGTGATCCCGCCGCGGGTCAGCCTGGCCGACACCCTGAGCCAGACCCTCACCCTCGCCTGGCGCGCGACCATGAAGATGCGGCGGAGCATGGAGGTGATGTTCGACGTCACCATCCAGCCGCTGGTCTTCACCGGCATGTTCGCCTACATCTTCGGCGGCGCGATCTCCGGTGACGTCGACAGCTACCTCCCGCTGATCATCCCCGGCTTGATCGGGCAGACCGTGCTGACGGCCTGCGTGGCGACGGGCGTCCAGCTGCGCACCGACATGGACACCGGCGTCTTCGACAGATTCAAGGTGCTCCCGATCGCACGGATCGCACCACTGGCCGGACCCATGGTCGCCGACCTGCTGCGCTACTTCATCGCCTCGGCGCTCACGTTCGCCGTGGGCATCGCGATCGGCTACCGCCCCGGCGGCGGCGTGCTCGGCGTGGCCGGCGCGATCCTGCTCGCCATGCTCGCCGGCTGGTCGCTGGCCTGGATCTTCACCATGTTCGGCATCGTGGGTCGCAACGCCCAGGCCGTGCAGGGGATCTCCCTGCTCGTGATGTTCCCGCTGACGTTCCTGTCGAACGCCTTTGTCCCGACCGACACGATGCCCGGCCCGCTGCGGGCCTTCGCCGAGGTCAACCCGGTGTCGCTGGTCATCACCGCGATCCGCGACCTGGCCAACGACGGCGCGGTCACCGGCGACGTCGGGTGGGCGCTGCTCGGCTGCTCCGTGGTGATCGCGGTGTTCGCGCCGCTGTCGGTGCGGGCGTTCAACCGGAAGATGTGAGCCGGTCCCCGGACCAGGTGCGCCGCAGGCGGTCGACGACCGCGGCGGTCTCCGGCACCAGGTCCGCGGCGGGGCGGGCGGCCAGCTCCTCGACGAGCTGGTCGACCCGCCCCGGCAGCACGCCCTCGGCCATCGCGCGCACGGCGTCCCACCCCATCACCGGGATGCTGCGGTTGTAGGCCCAGCGCTGGGCCGTGGCGAGGAGGCGTACGCCGTCCTCGTGCTGCTCCGGCGGCCCGAAGCGCAGCACCCACGTCGCCAAGGCGACCAGCAGCACGCCGTTCAACGGCAGGTCGGTGAACCAGAGCGTGCCGTCCGGGGTGGCGAGCCTCTCCCCCAGCACCATGTCGCGCAGCTCGTCGGCCCTCGGGTCGAGGTCGGCGCTGCCGTGGCGTGCGCGGCTGACCAGCGCTGCCGACGCGGCGAGGGCCAGCCAGGGCGAGGCCCCCATGCCGGGGTCGGAGTCCAGGACGAGGTCGACGACGCCGTCGTAGCGGCGCAACGCCTCGGCGTGCTGCCCGCGCGCGAGCGCGAGCTCGGCGTGCGCGGTCTGCCAGGTCAGCCGCGCGCCCATCTGGGCGGTGTCGCCGTCCGGCGGACCGAACCTCTCGAGCATCGCCGCCGCCCGGTCCACGTCACCGTCCAGCAGCGGCGCGATCGCCGTGGCGACCTGCAGGCTGTAGGCGTCGGTCTCGGCGTGCACGCGCGTGAGCAGCGGCCAGGCGATCTCGGCGTGGTGCGCGGCCCGGTGGTGGTCGCCGACCGCGATCGCGAGCTGGCTCAGCTCGGCGTGCAGCGAGGCCCGGAGGTACGGCGGCAGCGGGCCGCCCAGCGCCTCCTCGGCGTAGCCGCGGGCGGCGTCGACGTCGCCGGCGTTCTCGGACACGATGGCCGCCCACAGCAGCAGCGCCGCCGCCATGGCGGGTCGCGACTGCTGCGACGCCACCCCCGCGAGCCGCTGCGGCGCGGGTCCGTCCGCGACGTAGACGCTGTGCGCGATGAGGCCCCAGGGTCCGGTGGGTGTGTCCCCCTGCGTCAGCACGCCGCGGAGCCCGGCGAGGTCGGCGCCCGGCATCCAGCTGAGGTGGATCATCAGCACGCCCGCGGCGTCCTGGGCGGCACTGCGCAGGTCGGCGGGCACGTCCCACCCGGCCAGCAGCTCGGCGGCGGCGTCGCAGACCGCGAAGATGCGGGGCTGGTCGCCGGTGACCGTCCAGAGGCTGCCCAGCAGCGCCACGAGGCGGGCGACGAGCTCCCGGTCGCCCAGCGACAACGCCTGGCGGAGCACGTCGGTCAGGTTGTTCTGCTCGCGCACCAGGGCGTCGACCGTCGCCACCTGGTCGTCGTCGAGGACGAGGTCGGCGCAGCGCTCGGCCAGCTCGCGCGCCCACCGGCGCTGCGCCTCGGCCGCGCGCTCCTGCTCGCCGGTGCGGGCCAGCCGGGCGGCCGCGAACTCGCGGATGGTCTCCAGCGCCCGGAAGCGTGCCGCGCCGCCGTCCTCGCCGATCACCAGCAGCGACTGCTCGACGAGGGTGTCGACCAGGTCGGACCCGTCCGGGCCCAGCACCGACAGGGCCGTCGTCCGGTCGAAGCCGTCCTGGAAGACCGACAGCCACGCCAGCGCGCGACGTTCGTCGTCGTCGAGCAGGTCCCACGACCACCCGATCACCGCCTCGAGGGTGCGGTGCCGGTCGGGCATGCTCCGGTCGCGGCTGCGCAGCGTCGCGAACCGGTCGTCGAGCGCCGCCGAGACCTCGGCCACCGTCATCGTGCGCACCCGTGCCGCGGCGAGCTCGACGGCCAGCGGCAGCCCGTCGAGCCGGTCGACGACCTCCCGCACGGCCGCTGGCTCGAGCACCGCGTCGGGCCGGGCCGCGGACGCCTGCCGGACGAAGAGCTCCTCGGCGTCGCCCGTCGAGAGCTGGCTCAGCGGCACCACCCGCTCCGCGGCCAGCCGCAGCGGCGCCCGGCTGGTCGCCAGCACCTGCAGGTCGCGGGTGGTCGCCAGCAGGAACGCGACGAGCGCGGCGACCGGCTCGAGCACGTGCTCGCAGTTGTCGAGGACGAGGAGGGTGGGGCCGGCGTCGAGCTCCTGGGCCAGCCGCCCACGCACGTCGGCCTGCTGCGCCACTGTCAGGCTCGACCGGGACGTCACCGACCCGCGCACGCCGAGGGCGGCACCGACCGCCACGACGACGTCGTCGCCGGCGCCGACGCCGACCAGCTCGACCACGTGCACGTGAGGGAGGGTCGACTCGCGGGCGAGCACCTGGGCGATGCTCGTCTTGCCGATGCCGCCCGGGCCCAGCACCGTGACCAGTCGTGACGCCGCCAGTGCCGCCCGCAGCCGGGCGAGGTCCTGCTCGCGACCGAGCAGGCCGGCGCGGTCGTACCTCAGGCCGCTGCGCACCGGGTCGTCGGCCGCGAGCAGCTCGCCGTGCAGGCGCTGCAGGGCCGGGTCGGGATCGACACCGAGGCGGTCGGCGAGGTCGGCGCGGTAGGCCTCGTAGCGGGTGAGCGCCACGGCCGGTCCGGCGGTGGCCGCCTCGGCCCGCAGCAGGGCGAGGAGCACGTCGGTGTCGTCGGGCCGGCGCTGGTGGGCGGCGAGCAGCTCGTCGCGCGCCTCGGCATGACGACCGAGCCGTGCTGCGGCGAGGGCCGCGACCTCCCGCGCGGCCGTACGGCGTGCTGCCGCCGCCCGGCGCAGGGCCGCCAACGGCTCGGACGCCGCCGTGGCCTCCACGGTCACTGCAGCCGCGTCGGACGCGAGCCGGAACGCCTCCGCCGCGTCGCCCCCGGCCAGCGCCGCGCGGGCCGCGGCCAGGGTCGCCGCCTGGGCTCGCGCGTCGACCTCCTCCTCACCGAGGCCGAGCCGGTAGCCGCCGTCGAGCCGGTCGATGGCCCGGGCGAGCGTGGCGGACCGGGTGCGCGAGACCAGCACCTGGAGCGCCTTGGCCGGGTGCACGGGCGCGGCGTCGGGCCAGATCTCCTCGACGAGCCGCGCGTCGGGGACCCCCGCCGGCTCGTCGGCGAGCACGGCCAGCAGCGCGCCGACCCGCTCGCCGGGCAGCGGGGTGCCCTCCCACGACACGCCGTCGAGCAGCCGCAACCGGATCATTCGAGGGCCCGCGGGTGGGCGGTGGCGAAGACCTCGCGCAGGTTGTCGACGGTGACGAGCGTGTAGACCTGCGTGGTCGTGACCGAGGCGTGGCCGAGCAGCTCCTGCACCACCCGGACGTCAGCACCACCGTCGAGCAGGTGGGTGGCGAAGGAGTGCCGCAGCGTGTGCGGGGACACCGAGGCCGACACCCCGGCCCGCTCCGCCGCCTTCACCAGCACCGCCCAGGCGCTCTGCCGCGACAGCCGCCCGCCGCGCGAGTTGAGGAACAACGCCGGACCGCCGCGGCCGGCGCCGACGAGCTCGGGACGGGCGCGGGTGAGGTAGGCGCCGACCGCGTCACGCGCATAGGTGCCGACGGGGACGAGCCGCTCCTTGCCCCCCTTGCCGCGCAGCAGGACCGTGCCGTCGACCGGGTCGAGGTCGTCCACGTCGAGGCCGACCGCCTCGGAGATGCGGGCGCCGGTGCCGTAGAGCAGCTCCAGCAGGGCGCGGTCGCGCAGGGCCAGCACGGTGTCGGGCGCCCCGGCCGCGTCCAGGATCGCCTCGACGTCGGAGAGCGGCAGCGCCTTCGGCAGCCGCTTGGCCGGCGTGGGCGGCTTGACCGCGGCCGCCGGGTCGGCCGTCGCCAGCCCGTCGGCGACCGCGAACCTGTGGAAGCCGCGGACCGCGACGACCGTGCGCGCCGCCGAAGTGGCGCTCAACGGCGGATGCCCCTCGCTGCCCTCGCGCAGGTCGACGAGGAACGCGGCCACCATCGCCTCGGTGACCGCGTCCACGTCCTCGGTGCCCTGGCGCGCGAGGAACTCCTCGTAGCGGGCCAGGTCACGCGTGTAGGAGCTCAGCGTGTTGGCGGCGAGCCCGCGCTCGACCGCGAGGTGGTCGAGGTAGGTGCGGAGGGCGCGGCGCAGCGTCACGCAAGAACGGTATCGAGGCCCACCGACTCGATGCCGACGGCGGCGCCGACGGGGTCGTTGGTCAGCTGGCCCGCGTGCGTGTTGAGGCCGAGCGCGAGGCTGCGGTCGTCGCGCAGCGCCTGCTCCCAACCCTTGTCGGCCAGCGCGACCGCGTAGGGCAGCGTCGCGTTGGTCAGCGCGTACGTCGAGGTGTTGGGCACCGCGCCGGGCATGTTGGCCACGCAGTAGAAGACCGAGTCGTGCACCTCGTAGGTCGGGTCGTCGTGGGTGGTGGCGTGCGAGTCCTCGAAGCAGCCGCCCTGGTCGATGGCGATGTCCACCAGCACCGAGCCCGGCTTCATCCGCGAGACCAGCTCGTTGCTCACCAGCTTGGGCGCGGCCGCGCCCGGGATCAGCACGGCGCCGATCACCATGTCGGCCTCCATCACCTGCTGCTCGATGGCGAGCTTGGAGGAGGCGAGGCCGTGGACGCGGTTGTTGTAGCGCCAGAACGACATCCGCAGCTTGTCGAGGTCGGTGTCGAGCAGGGTCACGTCGGCGCCCATGCCGAGGGCGATGTTCGCGGCGTTCTGCCCGGAGACGCCGGCACCGATGATGACGACCTTGGCGTTGGCCACGCCGCCGACGCCGCCCATCAGCACGCCGCGGCCACCGTTGGCCTTCATCAGCGAGTACGCGCCGACCTGGGGCGCGAGGCAGCCGGCCACCTCGGACATCGGGTACAGCAGCGGCAGGCCGCCGGAGGGCAGCTGGACCGTCTCGTAGGCGATGGCGGTCACCTTGCGCTGCAGGAGCTCCTCGGTGAGGGGCTTGTCGGCGGCGAGGTGGAGGTAGGTGAAGAGCGTCTGGCCCTCACGCATCCGCTCGTACTCCTCGGCGACCGGCTCCTTGACCT
The DNA here is from genome assembly GCA_041914085.1 of Nocardioides sp. GTDB lineage: Bacteria > Actinomycetota > Actinomycetes > Propionibacteriales > Nocardioidaceae > Nocardioides. Next base: position 14,031 of record JAYSEC010000033.1, on the reverse strand, counting down.
TGAGGATCATGTCGGCGGTGCCCCACACGTCGTCGGCGGTGTCGAGGAGCGTCGCGCCCGCAGCGGCGTACTCGTCGTCGGGGATCAGCGACCCCTCGCCGGCGCTCTTCTGCACGACGACCTCGTGGCCGTGCTGGACCAGCTCGTGCACACCGATGGGGGTCAGGGCCACGCGGTACTCGCGGTTCTTGACTTCCTTGGGTACGCCGACCTTCATGCCTTGCTCCTCAGGGATCGGGGCGGCCACCACGGTGTGGCCCGCCTCACAGCGGGATGACACTACTCCCGGGCCGGGTCATCCGGCGTCCAGGGTGCCCCGGCTCCTCAGCACGGCGTACGCCAGCACCGCCTGTACGAGCGGCCCCTGGCGGACCCGGCCGTCGAGCACCGCCTCGAGCAGGTCGGCGTAGGGCACCCAGAAGCGCTCCATCTCGGCCTCCTCGTGGCGCATCTCGAAGTCGCCGCGCGGGGCGTGCGTGAGGTCGCGGGCCAGGAAGATCTCGTGCACCTCGTCGGTGATGCCGGCACTGGAGTAGGTGCTCAGCAGCAGCCGCCAGTCGGCGGCGTCGAGCTCCACCTCCTCGCGCAGCTCTCGCTTCGCGGTCTCCACCGCGGGCTCGTCGCCGGCGTCGCGCAGCCCGGCGGGCAGCTCGACGAACTCGTGGCCGCTGGTGTGGCGGTACTGCCGCAGGCACATCACCCGCTCCTCGGCGTCCACGGCCAGCACGACGACCGCACCCGGGTGCTCGAGGCTGATCCGGCTGAAGCGCTCGTCGTGACCGGGGCGGGTGATGGTGTCCTCACGCAGCGCCACCACCCAGTCGTCGCGGTGCAGGTCACGGGTCTCCACGACGGGCCAGGACATCGGCCGGTCGGCCAGCGGCTCGGCGGGACGTTCTCCGGCGTCGGGTGCGGTCGGGTGCGACATGCCCCGCACGCTAGCGCGGATGGACAGGGTGAGTACGGTCACCCGTATGACGTTGTCGACCCTCACCAGGCACGAAGCAGCCACCCGTTCCGCCCTCCTCGAGGTGCAGCGCTACGACATCGCGGTCGACATGACCGGGCTGCTCGAGGGCGAGGTGTGGTCGTCGGTCAGCACGATCACCTTCACCTGCTCCGAGCCCGGCGCGACGACCTTCGTGGACGTCGCGATGGACGTCGCGCGGGCAACGCTGAACGGCGTGGAGGTCGACGTCTCGACGGCCGCCGACGGCCGCCTCCCGCTCCCTCCGCTCGCCGAGGTCAACGTCCTCGTCGTCGAGGCGAGCACCACCAACACCGGCAGCGGCGAGGGCATCCTCCGCACCGTCGACCCCACCGACAAGCTCGTCTACGTCTGGACCAGCCTCGAGCCCGACGAGGCCCGCCGGGTCTGGGCGTGCTTCGACCAGCCTGACCTCAAGGCACCGCACCGCTTCACCGTCACCGCCCCGGCGTCCTGGCTGGTCACCTCCAACGGCGCCCCCGAGTCGGTGGTCGACGCCGAGACCGACGACGCCCGGGTCTGGACCTTCCCCGACACGCCCCGCCTGTCGACGTACGTCGTCGTGGTCAACGCAGGGCCCTTCCACGAGGTCCGGCAGCAGCACGACGGCTACGACCTGGGCTTCTACTGCCGCCAGTCGCTGGTCCCCGTGCTGGAGCGCGACCTCGACGAGCTCGTCACCCTCACCCGCCAGGGACTGGCCTTCTTCGGCGAGCAGTTCGACTTCCCGTTCCCGCAGGAGCGCTACGACCAGGTCTTCGTGCCCAACCTCGGCGGCGCGATGGAGAACTGGGGCTGCGTGACCTACGGCGACGGGCAGCTGTTCCGCACGCCTCCGACCCACGCCCAGCGCGGCGTCCGGGCCGAGTTCATCCTCCACGAGATGGCCCACATGTGGTTCGGCGACCTGGTCACCATGCAGTGGTGGGACGACCTCTGGCTCAACGAGGCCTTCGCGTCCTGGGCCGCCAACTGGGGCATGGCCGGAGCCACCGAGTTCAGCGACCAGTGGGCCACCTTCCTCGCCGCCTCCAAGCGCACCGCCTACGAGATGGACATGAGCCCGGCGCGGCACCCGATCCGCAGCGACGTCCCGGACGTGTCGGCGGCGATGTCGAACTTCGACGCCATCACCTACGTCAAGGGCCAGAGCGTGCTGCACCAGCTGGTCGCCTACATCGGCGAGGACGCGTTCGTGGCGGGCCTGCGTGACTACTTCAGCCGCTACGCCTTCTCCAACACGCGCCTCGACGACCTCATGGACTGCTATGCGCGCGCCTCGGGCCGCGACCTGTCGGCCTGGACCAAGGCGTGGCTCGACGAGGCGGGCACCGACGTGATCTCGCTGGTCGGCGACGAGCTCGTCGTGGAGACCACCGACGACCAGGAGCCCCGGCCGCACCGCCTCGACATCGCGGTCTTCGACACCACCGGTGACGACCTCGTGCTCGTCGGCCGGTCCTCCCACGAGGTCGGCGGGCAGCGGACGTCGGTCGAGCTCCCCGCCGGGGACCTCCGCCTGGTCAACGCCGGCGACTACACCTTCGCAGCCGTCAAGCCCGACGCCACCTCCTTGGAGCACATGCTCCAGCGCGTCCAGCAGCTCACCGACCCGCTCGACCGCGCGCTGGTCGCGGCGACCGCCGGCCAGCTGCTTCTGCTCGGCGACGTCGCCCCGCGCGACGTGTCCGCCGCCCTGACCCGGGCGCTCACCACGGAGACCAGCCCGGCGCTCATCGAGCCGTTCCTGGGCCAGGCGCTGCAGGTCGCCGACCGGTGGGCACCCGCCGCCGAGTCCCCCGCGCTGCTGCGTGCCCTCGCGAACGCCGCCGTCGGCCTCGTGGAGGTCCCCGACGCCCGGCAGGCCGCGCTCCGCACCCTCGCCGCGTCCGCGTCGACCGACGAGCACTGGACGGTGCTCGAGCAGGCCGCCGGGCAGGCGACCGACCTCGACCTGGCCTGGCGCATCGCCGTACGCCGCTCCGAGCTGGGCGACTACGACGAGGCCCGGGTCACGGCCCTGCTCGAGGCCGACCCGGACCCCGACGCCGGCATGCGTCGCCTCGCGGTGCTGGCCGCGCACCCGACCGTGGAGGCCAAGGAGGAGGTCTGGCGGGCGTTCTTCGTCGACTACGCCGTCCCGGCCAGTCGGGAGACGCTCGTGCTCGGGTCGACGTTCTGGCGCCCCGGGCAGGCCGAGCTGCTGGCGCCGTTCACCCACCGCTACCTCGACGAGCTGCACACGCTCAAGGGCGGGCTGCTCAACCAGGGACTGACGATTCGCGCGATGTACCCCCTCGGCGCAGGCGACGAGGCCTTCCTCGCGGCCGCCGAGCGGGCCGCGGACGACGAGAGCCTGATGGCCTACGCCCGCAACCAGCTGCGGTCCAACTCGTTCGTGCTGGGCCGGATCCTGCAGGCCCGCCGCCTCTGACCGGCTGACCGGGCACTTCCTCGCGCTGGCCGGCGCTGACCGGGCACTTCCTCGCGCTGGCCGGCGCTGACCGGGCACCTCCTCGCGCTGGCCGGCGCTGACCGGGCACCTCCTCGCGCTGGCCGGCGCTGACCGGGCACCTCCTCGCGTTGGAAGTGCCCGTCCGAGGCTCAGGCCTCGGCGTCCTCCTTGCGGCGCAGCCCCGACTCGTCGATCGGGAACCGCTCCGAGCGCTGGCGCTCGATGGCGGCACCGATGAGCCCCGCGAACAGCGGGTGCGGCCGGGTCGGGCGCGAGCGCAGCTCGGGGTGCGCCTGCGTCGCGACGTAGTAGGGGTGCACGTCGGCCGGCAGCTCGACGAACTCCACCAGGCCCAGGTCGGGGTTGATGCCCGAGAACACCAGGCCGGCCTCCGCGAGGGTCTCGCGGTAGGCGTCGTTGAACTCGTAGCGGTGGCGGTGGCGCTCCTCGATGGTGCCGGTGCCGTACGCCGCGCGCACCACGCTGCCCTCGGCGAGCTCGGCGTGCTGCAGGCCGAGCCGCATCGTGCCACCGAGGTCGCCGGCGCCCTCGACGTACTTCTTCTGCTCCTCGATCGTCGAGATCACCGGCTCGACCGTGTCGGGGTCGAACTCCGTCGAGCCGGCCTTCTCCAGGCCGGCGACGTTGCGGGCGTACTCGATGACCATGCACTGCAGGCCCAGGCAGAGCCCGAGGGTGGGGATGCCGTGGGTGCGGGCGTAGCGCAGGGCACCGAGCTTGCCCTCGATGCCGCGCACCCCGAAGCCGCCCGGCACGAGCACCGCGTCGACGTCGGCGAGGTGCTTGGCCGCCCCCGCCTCGGTCTCGCACTCGTCGGAGGCGACCCAGCGGATGTTGACCTTGGCCTCGTGCGCGAAGCCGCCGGCACGCAGCGCCTCGCTGACCGAGAGGTAGGCGTCGGGCAGGTCGATGTACTTGCCGACGAGCGCGACGGTGACCTCCTCCGAGGGGTGGTGGACGCGGCGCAGCAGGTCGTCCCAGTTGGTCCAGTCCACGTCGCGGAACGGCAGGTCGAGGCGGCGTACGACGTAGGCGTCGAGGCCCTCGCGGTGCAGCACCTTGGGGATGTCGTAGATCGACGGCGCGTCCGCCGCGGTCACGACCGCGTCGTCGTCGACGTCGCACATCAGCGCGATCTTGCGCTTGATGCCCTCGGGGAGCTCGCGGTCGGCCCGGCACACGATGGCGTCCGGCTGGATGCCGATCGAGCGCAGCGCGGCCACGGAGTGCTGGGTCGGCTTGGTCTTCAGCTCGCCGGACGGCCCGATGTAGGGCACCAGCGAGACGTGGATGAAGAAGCAGTTGTCGCGACCGATCTCGTGGCGCGTCTGGCGCGCCGCCTCGAGGAACGGCAGCGACTCGATGTCGCCGACCGTGCCACCGATCTCGGTGATCACCACGTCGAAGTCCGGGCCGCCCATCGCGAGGATGCGGTCCTTGATCTCGTTGGTGATGTGCGGGATGACCTGGACCGTGTCGCCGAGGTAGTCGCCGCGGCGCTCCTTCGCGATCACCGTCGAGTAGACCTGCCCCGTGGTGACGTTGGCGATCTGGTTCAGGTCGGTGTCGAGGAAGCGCTCGTAGTGGCCGATGTCGAGATCAGTCTCGGCCCCGTCGTTGGTCACGAACACCTCACCGTGCTGGAACGGGTTCATCGTCCCCGGGTCCACGTTGAGGTACGGGTCGAGCTTCTGCATCGTGACGCGCAGGCCGCGCGCCTTGAGCAGGTTGCCCAGGCTGGAGGCGGTGAGCCCCTTGCCGAGGGAGGAGGCGACGCCTCCGGTCACGAATACGTGCTTGGTCGGCGTGCGGCTCTTCACGGGCTTCGATCCTACCCGAGAGGAAGGGGTCCGTCCGAACCCGACGCACCGAAGGACCCGCCCTGCGTGCCGAGTGCACGCTGCAGGGTGACGACCGTCGCCACCCGGCCGGCGGTCGTGTCGATGCCGTCGACGCTCGCGACGGAGGCGGCAGCAGGGTCGCCCCGGAGCCGGCCGAGCTGGCCCGACCCGCCGTCGTCGGTCGTGCCGGCGACCACGACTCCCGTGGCCTGACGGCCCAGCCCTTCGGCGAGGCCGGCCAGGACCGCGTCCGCGCCCTCGTCGTCGGCGTCGGTGCCGAGCACCAGCAGCACGAGCGGCGCTCGCGTCGCGACCTTGCCGGGCTCGGCCACGAGGCCCGCGCCGGTGACGGCGTCCAGGATCGCGCGGGCCTTGCCGTTGACGGCCTCCCCCTCGGCGACCTTGCTGGCCACGGCGAGCCCGATCAGCTGCCCCATGCGGTCGTACGTCGACGCCTCGGCGTCGACCGCGTCCTTCGCCTGCTGGGTGAGCAGCTGGCTGCCCAGGGTGTCGACCAGCGACTTCTGGGACGGGTCGACGAGGTCCTCGGTCAGGGAGTAGCGGCCGCTCACCGAGCCACCGGCCGCGGAGATGCCCTCGGCCAGGGCCGTCACGACGCGCTCGTCGGCGCCCGGCACGGTGACCACGGCCACCGACCGGTCGGCGAGGCGGCCACCGAGCATCGACGGACCGACGGCGGACAGGAACGACTCGTTGTAGCTCGCCTGGGCGCTCTCCGCGGCAGGCGCGGCGTCCTTGTCCTTCCCGGCGGTCGCGACCGTCGGCCCGACGTCGGAGAGTGGTCCGCCGCCGAGGACGATCCCGGCCGCGAGGGCCAGGAAGACGGCGACGATGGTGAGCACGTGGTGACGCAGGGTGATCACGGGAGAATTCCTCGTACGTTGTCGAGCAGGTCTGAGGTGGTGCGGGAGACGACCGGCGACGCGTCGTCGACCCACTGCTGGCCCACCGGGGTGACGCTGACGGCCGCGCCGACCGCGAGCACGCCGGCGACGACGGCGCCCAGCAGGTGGCGCGGCCGGACGGCACCGTCGTACAGCCGGGGCAGGGCGGCGGCGTCCACGAGGTCCGGGCCGAGCTTGAGCCGGGTCAGGAAGGTGCTGGCGAGCCCGGCACGACGGCGGTCGAGGAACTCGCTGAGCGTGGCGTGCATGCCGACGCCGACGATGAGGGCCGGCTCGCGCGCGGAGGCCAGCAACAGGGCGGCGTCCTCGGTGGTGGCGGTCGTCTCGAAGCGCAGCGCGCGCACACCGATCCGCTCGAACGGCTCGGTGACGCTGCGGGGCGCGCCGCGCTCGACGAGGACCACGACGTCACGCGCCTTGCGGAGCACCGCAGCGGCGGGGAGGTCGTCGCTGCCGCCGGTGACGACCACGACGTCGGGCCGGTGCCCGGCGCTGACGAGGGCGTCGGCGCCACGGTCGACGCCGATGAGCACCGGTCGCTGCTCGCGGACGAAGGGCCTGATGCCGCGCAGCTCGTCCTCCCACCCGTGCGAGCGCACGGCGACCACCACCGGTCGCCCGGCCATCTCGGTGGCGGTCCTCGGGACACCGTGGCCGTGCAGCAGCAGGTCCTGCTCGCGACGCAGGAACTCCGTCGTGTTGTGGGTGAAGCTCTCCAGCTGGGCGGCGAGCCCGCTGCGTGCCTCCCCCATCTCCTTGCGGACCAGCTCGTCGGTGAGCTCGCGACCCGTGGCGACCAGGTCATCGCCGGCGTGGACCTCTCCCCCGTCGATGCGGAGTGCGGCGCCGTCCTTGACCCGGTCGAACACCTCGGAGCCGACACCGTCGACGACGAGCACGCCCGCCTCGACGAGCCGCTCGGGGCCGAGGTTGGGGTAGCGGCCGGAGATCATCGGCCCGGCGTTGACCACGGCCACGACCCCGGCGTCCACGAACGCCTGCGCGGTCTCGCGGTCCATGTCGGTGTGGTCGATCACGGCGACGTCACCGGCCTGGATCCGGCCGAGGACGCTGGCCGTGCGCCGGTGGACGCGGGCGGCCCCGTGGACGCCCGGGAGGGCGGGGGCTGGACGGGAGCGGACTGCGAACTTCATGACCGCGCCATGGTCTCAGCCGCGTCCCTGCCCTTCGGGGAGGCACGCCCGCTCGGGCGCGGCGGCGTCGAGCAGCTCGCGAGCGTGGGCGCGGGCGCTCTCGGAGTCCTCGACGCCGGCCAGCATCCGCGACAGCTCCTGCTCGCGGCTGTCCTCGTCGAGGGTGACCAGGCCCGACGTGGTGACGGACCCGTCGCTGGACTTGTGCACCACGACGTGGCGGTCGGCGTACGCCGCCACCTGCGGCAGGTGCGTCACCACCAGCACCTGGGAGGTGCGGGCGAGTGCGGCCAGGCGGCGGCCCACCTCGATCGCGGCGCGCCCGCCGACCCCGGCGTCCACCTCGTCGAAGACGAAGGTCGGCACGGAGCCGGTCTCGGCGAGGGAGACCTCGAGGGCGAGCATCACCCGGGAGAGCTCACCGCCGGACGCGCCCTTGTGGAGCGGGCGCGCGTCGGCGCCGGTGTTGGCGGCGAGCAGGAACTCGACGTCGTCGACGCCCTGCGAGGTCGCCCGGAGCCAACGGTCGCCGACCAGCAGGACCGGGCCGGACGGCGTCGCAGGAGCAGGCACCTGCTGCTGGGTGACGGAGATGCTCACGGTGGCGTGGGGCATGGCCAACGACGTGAGCTCGTCGCTGACTGCCGCGCCGAGACGGGTCGCCGCCTCCGCCCGCTGGTCGCTCAGGCGCGCGGCCAGCCCGGCCAGCTCACCGCGGATGCGGTCGCGGCGGGCCTCGAGCTCGATGATCTGCCCGTCCGTGTCCTCGAGGTCGAGCAGCCGCTTGGCACCCTCCTCGGCCCAGGCGAGCACCTCGTCGATCGTCTCGCCGTACTTGCGGGTGAGCGCCGTCAGCGCCGCCCGGCGCTCCGACACCGCCGCCAGACGGGCCGGATCGGTCTCGAGGGAGGCGGCGTAGGACGCGACGTCGCCGGCCAGGTCGACCAGGAGGTGGTTGAGCTCGGCGAGACGGTCGGCGAGCTCCCCGGCGGTGGCGTCGTGCTCCCGGACCCCCTCGAGCGCCTGACGGGCCGCACTCGTGGTGGCGAGCGCGTCCACGGCGCCCTCGTCGCTGGAGAGCGCCTCGCGCGCCTGCTCGGCGGCCGTGCGGAGCGTGTCGGCGAACCCCAGCCTGCTCTCCTCCGACGCCAGCTCCGCGTCCTCACCGGGCCGCGGGTCGACCGCCTCGACCTCGGCCAGGCCGAAGCGCAGCTGGTCGGCCTCGCGGGCGCGCTCGCGCGCCGACCCGACCACCTCGGCGAGGGTGCGCTCGGTCTGGGCGAGCTCCGCCCACGCTGTGGCGTACGCCGCCGCGGTCTCCGCCAGCGCGGCCCCGCCGAACCGGTCGAGCGAGGCGCGCTGGGCGCCTGCCCTCAGCAGCCGGTGCTGGTCGGACTGGCCGTGCACGGCGACGAGTGGCTCGGCGAGCTCCGCGAGGGTGGTCACGGGCACCGCGGCGCCGCCCACCCACGCGCGCGAGCGTCCCTGCGCCGCCACGTTGCGGGCCAGCACCACCTGGTCGTCCTCGACCTCGCCGCCGACGTCCTCCACGGCCGCGCGGAAGTCGCGGAGCGGACCGGCGGCGACGACGCCCTCGACCCGCGCCTGCTTCGCCCCCGAGCGTACGGCGCCGGAGTCCGCGCGGCCGCCGAGCAGCAGGCCGAGGGCGGTGACCACCATGGTCTTGCCGGCACCGGTCTCACCGGTGATGACCGTCAGCCCGGGTCCGAGCTCGAGCGTGGAGGAGTCGATCACGCCGAGCGAGCTGATCCGCAGCTCCTCAAGCATCGGCGTCACCGTTCTCCCGGCGCCGGCGCTCGGCGGCGCCACGCCATCCCTCGACCGGCAGGTCGAACTTCGCCACCAGCCGGTCCGTGAACGGCGCCTCGTGGAGCCGGACGAGCCGGACCGGCCGCTCGCCACGGCGCACTTCGATCCGGGCGCCCGGCGGCAGGTCGACCGAGCGCCGCCCGTCGCACCACAGGACCCCGGACCCCTCGGTGTTGGCCAGCACCTCGATCGCGAGCACCGACGTCGGCGCCACGACCATCGGCCGGGCGAACAGCGCGTGCGCGCTCAGGGGCACCATCAGCAGAGCCTCCACCTCGGGCCACACGACGGGTCCACCGGCGCTGAAGTTGTAGGCCGTCGACCCGGTCGGGGTGGCGCACACGACACCGTCGCAGCCCCACCGCGACAGCGGCCTGCCGTCCACCTCGACCACGACCTCGAGCATCCGCTCGCGCGCTGCCTTCTCGACGCTGGCCTCGTTGAGCGCGAAGGTGGAGAAGACCACGTCCTTGCCGTTGACCACCCGCACGTCGAGGGTCAGCCGGTCCTCGGCGGTGTAGGCACGGCGGACGATCGCGCTGATCGTGGACTCGACGTCCTCCTGCTCGGCCTCGGCGAGGAACCCGACGTGGCCGAGGTTCACGCCGAGGAGTGGCGTGCTGGTCGCGTGGGTGAGCTCGGCGGCGCGCAGGATCGAGCCGTCCCCGCCGATCACCAGGACCAGCTCGCAGCCCTCCCCTGGCACGTCCTCGGCCACGGTGGTCTCCACGAGACCCTCGCCGAGCGGGTCCGCGCCCAAGCCGAGGTCGGCGGCCTCGTCAGCCAGGAGTCGTACCGCGATCCCGTGCTGGGTGAGCGCCGCGACGCACGCGCGCGCGACCTCGCGCACCTCGGCACGTCCGGTGTGGGCGAGCACGAGCACGCGGCGCACCGGGCTGTCGACAGTCACGGGTCCACCCTCTCACCCGCCACCCCCAGCGAGGCCGCACGATCGACCTCCGCGCGGATGTCGGCGGCGTCCACCCGGGCCTCGCCGTGGCGCAGCAGCAGGAAGAACTCGACGTTGCCCGATGGTCCGGGCAGCGGGCTCACGGTCACCGCCACTGCGCCCCACCCGCGCTCGGCGGCAAGGTCGGCGATGGTGGTGACCGCCTCGGCCCGCAGGGCGAGGTCGCGCACCACGCCGCCCTTGCCGACGCGCTCCTTGCCGACCTCGAACTGCGGCTTGACCATCAGGGCCAGCGCGCCGTCCTCACGGGTCACCGACAGCAGCGGGTCCAGCACGAGCGCCAGCGAGATGAAGGACAGGTCGCCGACGACGAGGTCGACGGGCTCCCCCACGATCTCCGGCGTCAGCTCCCGGATGTTGGTGCGGTCGTGGACGACCACCCGGTCGTCACTCTGCAGCGACCACGCCAGCTGTCCGTAGCCGACGTCGACGGCGACCACCTCACGCGCGCCGGCGCGCAGCAGCACGTCGGTGAAGCCGCCGGTCGAGGCCCCCGCGTCCAGGCAGCGCTTGCCCGCGACGTCCAGGCCGTGCTCGGCGAACGCCGCGAGGGCGCCCGCGAGCTTGTGGCCCCCGCGGGAGACGTAGTCGACCGAGGTGGGGTCCTCCCGGACCACGATCGCGACGTCCGTGGTCACGCCCGTCGCCGGCTTGGTGGCCGGCGCACCCGAGACCGTCACCCGTCCGGCGGCCACCAGCTCGCTCGCGTGCTCGCGCGAACGGGCCAGGCCGCGACGGACCAGCTCCTGGTCGAGTCGGAGTCGTCGTGGTGGCACGGTGCGTCAGGCGCCCTGTCCGTCGTCGGCGCCCGGGCCGGGCCGGGCGTCGGGCCGGGCGTCGAGCGCCCGACGCAGCTGCTCGTGAGCGCGCTCGAACACCTCGACGTGCTCCCCCACCGGACGGTCGGCGATGCCGGCGACCTCGGCCAGGACCCGGTCGACGGCCTCGACTCCCGTCGGCTCGTAGTCGACCGGCGGGCGGGCCCCGGAGGCACGCCCGTCGGACGGAGCACCGGGCGCCTCGTCGGGCTCGGTGGTCGTGGCGTCGGGAGCCTGGTCCATGGCCGCGAGCCTACTCGGCACCGAGCTGCCGGACCGGCCCGGGCGGGGTCGTGTCGAGGACGTCGACCGCGGTGCCGGATGCGTCGAGGTGGCGCCACCCGGCGACCGCCGCGACGCGCCACCAGTCGGCGTCGCTGCCCTCGCCCGCGACCACCAGCCGCCCGTCCTCGACCGTCGCGGTCCAGCCGCCGAGCCGCACCGCGTCACCCTCCTGGCTCGGCACGGGATGCGGCTCGAAAAGCCCCTCCAGCGTCGGGGAGAGGTACGTCGGGCGCAGCTCCGGCGTCGCCGCCACGAGCTGCTCGAGCCACGTGACACCCGTCAGCACCAGCAGGGACGGTACGCCGATCGCATGCGCGCCCTCGATGTCCGTGTCGAGCCGGTCGCCGACCATGATCGGCCGGTCGCCACCGACCCGACGCACGGTCTCCTCCATCAGCGGCTTCTCCGGCTTGCCCGCGACCGTCGCCGCCATCCCGGCGAAGCCGGTGATGGTGCGGACGAGCACGCCGTGGCCGGGAGCCAGGCCGTAGGAGGTGGGGATCGTCAGGTCGGCGTTGCTGGCGACGTAGGGCAGGCCGTCACGCACCAAGGTGGCCACCCGCATGATCTCGCGCCACCGGACGTCGGGCCCGTAGCCGCTCGCCACCGCGACGGCACCGTCGGGGTCACGCACGGGCTCGAGACCGGCCTCGGTCAGCGCCACCTCGAGCCCCTCCCCGCCGAGCAGGAGGATCCGGGCTCCTGCCCCGTGCTGCTCCGCGAGCAACCGGGCTGCCGCCTGCGCCGAGGTGACCACGTCGGTCGCCTCGGCGGCCACGCCGACGCCCACCAGCTTCTGCGCCACCTGGTCGGGGGTGCGGGAGGCGTTGTTGGTCACGAACGCGACGTGGGCTCCGGCCGCCCGGACCCTCTCGATGCGCTCGGCCACGCCGTCGATCGCGTGCCCGCTGACGTAGACCACGCCGTCGAGGTCGAACATGACCAGGTCGTGACCCTCCAGGACCGGGGTCGTCGACTCCTCGAGCATGCTCCACCCCTCTCCTGACGGTGACCAGCGTCCCCCTACGATGCTCCGATGGACTTCACCGTCGTGCCCCCGTACGTCGCGAAGCCCCTCACACTCCACCCGTTCCGGGCGGTCATGCTGGCTCCCGAGCGCGTCGGGGACCCGGCATCGGCTCGAGCGCTGGCGCGACCCTACCGTGACGTCGCCGCGCGCCTCACCACCTGGATCGACCAGGGCCGTGCCATCTCCGACCCCGAGCCCGCCATCTACCTCCACGAGTACACCGCCGGCGGCCTGACCGTGCGCGGCCTCGTCGGAGCACTCGACATGTCTCGCCGCGCTGACGCCCCGGCCGACCGCGCAGTGTGGCCGCACGAGGCCATCCACCCCGAGCAGGCGGGCGAGCTGGCCGACCGGATGCTCCAGATGGACCTCAACCCGGCCCCCATCCTGCTCGTCCACCACGGCGACCCGGTCCTGCGCGCGCTGGTCGCCGAGGTCGCCCGCAGCGAACCGAGCTGGCGCTACCTCGACCGCACCGGGCAGCGCCAGCGCATCTGGGCCATCCGGGACCCCGCGCAGCTCGACACCATCTCGGCGTCGCTGGCCCGGACGAGGTGCCTGCTCGCGGACGGGCACCACCGCTACGCCGCCTACCTGCGGCTGCAGGAGGAGAACCCCGGGACCGCGTGGGACGCCGGCCTCGCGATGATCGTGGACCAGGACGACACCCCGCTCTTCCTCGGCGCCATCCACCGGACGCTGGTCGGTACGACGTTGACCGACCTCCTCACTGCCGTGGCGGCCGCGGGCGCGGACATCACGCCGAGCACCCGTCAGCACGCGCTCAGCGCCCTGGACAGCACGCACCTGGTGCTCACCGACGGCGACACCTGGCACACGGCCGCGCCCCGCGACCTCGACCGCCAGGCCGCTGTCGCCTGGCTCCACGAGCGCGCCTTGCCGATGCTGGCGGCGCCCGTCCAGAAGGTCCGGCACCACCACAACGTCGACGACGCCCTCGTGGCCGCCTCACCGACCGCGCCTGCGGTCCTGCTCCCCAGCCCCGACTTCGAGCAGGTGCAGACCCTGATCGAGTCCGGCGGGCTGCTGCCCGAGAAGGCCACGTCGTTCCAGCCCAAGCCCAGCCTCGGAGTCCTCATGCGGCCGGTGACCGGCGGATGATCCTGGCGCTCGACGCCTCGACCTCCACCCGCGACCGTGTCGCCCCGCCCGCCTGGAAGAAGCGGCACCGCACGGCGCCTCCGACCTCGACGAGGTCGCCCGCACGCCACCGGAGCACGCTGCGCCTGATCCGGGGACCCCACGCCGTGCAGGGCACCGAGTCCACGCCCTGCGCACGACCGGACGGACCCGCGCGTCCGGCGCGCGGCACCGAGATCCGGAACGTCACCAGGACGTCTCCGCTGGGCAGCTCCACCGCGATCGGCTGACCGGTCACCCGGCCCACCAGCCGTACGTCGTTCGCCGCGACCTCGTCGACGGCGTCTTCCTTGGTCTGTGTCTTCTCCACAGTGCACCTCCTGGCGCACCACCCTGCTGGCAGGGGACGACACTCAGCGCCAAGGAACCGGCGTTCTTGTGGAGGAACGCTGCCACCCGTGGCCTGTGGACACCTGGTGGCGCGCTCGCCCCGTCGCTTCGACGCGGAGAGGCGGAAATGCAGAAGTGGGGCCACCCGAAGGTGACCCCACTTCCACAATGTATGTCCGGCGGCGTCCTACTCTCCCACAACCTCTCGGTTGCAGTACCATC
>JAYSEC010000032.1:14229-21264 GCA_041914085.1 Nocardioides sp. | reverse complement strand
CCGCGGTCGACCGGCTGAAGAACTCCTCCGCCATGGAGGTCGTGGTCACCAACACCCTGCCCGTCCCGCAGGACAAGCAGTTCGACAAGCTGACCACGCTCTCGATCGCGCCGCTCATCTCCCGCGCCATCCGTGAGGTCTTCGAGGACGGGTCCGTCACCTCGATGTTCGACGGTCACGCCTGACGCACGACTTCTGGATCCCCGGTCAGCCGGGGATTCCTGAACTTGTCGGCCCGTGCAACGCCTGACAAGTTCAGTGATCCCCGGTCAGCCGGGGATCACTGGAGCAGGAGTCAGAGCGTGCGGTCGAGGTCGTCCAGCGCGTCGTTCCAGGCGCGGGCGAGGACGGTGGGCACGTCGCCCGCCTCGAGGGCGGCGGCGACCGCGTCGCGGAGCTCACGTCGTACGTCGACCGGGAGCGGCAGGCGCGGGAAGGCGTCGCCGATGACGTCACCCATCGCCTGGCCCGAGCGGCGGGCGAGGTCGAGGCCGTCGGTGACGTAGCGGGTGAGGTAGGGGCGGACCAGGTCGGCCTGCTCCCAGCCCCAGAACCCCGCGCCGACGGCGTCGAACTCGTGGCTGCCGAGGTCGCCGCTCATCAGCCGCGCCCACGCCTCGGCCTTGGCCTCCGCGGTGGGGATCGCGGCCCGGGCGCCGAGGGCCGCGTGGTGGCCGGCGACCGACCGGTCGCGCGCTTCCTCGACCTCGACCTGGGACGGGTCGCCCAGCTCGGCGAGGCGGTGGACCGCGTTCCAGCGCACGGTCTGGTCGACGTCGTCCTGCGCCAGCCAGTCGGCGAGGAAGTCGCGGTCGGCGCTGATCCGGGCCAGCACGCGCGAGGCGCCGGGCGCGAGCGCGGGGTCGCCGCCCTCGACGGCGCCGCGCGCGATGTCGGCGATCGCGGCGAGGTGCTCGGCGACCTCCGCCGGCTCGTCGTAGCGGCGGGTCACCAGCTGCAGGGCGCGCATCACGCCCTCGAAGACCAGCGGGTGCGTCTCCGGGCGCAGGTGGGTGTCGGCGAGGGCGACGAAGTCGCCCACCGGGATCACCTTCGACTCCGTGAGGTCGACCGCGGTCCACCACAGCATCGCCCGGGTCAGCGGCGACTCCACCGACGACAGCCCGGCCGTGATCGCGGCCCACGACTGCTCGTCGGGACGGATCACCGCGAAGGTCTCGTCACCCGAGTTGGGCACCACGACCCGTCCGGCGAACTCCTCCAGCCGCACCGGCTCGTCGCCGAGCAGCACGTCGCGGGAGCCGACCAGCCCCATCGAGGCGTCGTACGCCGACACCGTGAGGCGGTGCGACCGGGTGCCCTCGCGGGTCAGGACGGGGACGCCCTGCCCGTCATCGGAGGCCTCGCGCGTCACGACCAGGGTGTCGAACCCGGTCGAGCGCAGCCAGGCCTCGGCCCACCCGCGGACGTCCTTGTCGGTGGCCGCGTCGAGGGAATCGAGGAAGTCGGCGAGGTCGGCGTTGCCGAAGGCGTGGGAGGTCAGGTGCTTGTTGACGCCGGCGAGGAAGTCCTCCTCGCCGAGCCAGTGGCCGAGCTGCGCGAGCGCCGCGTTGCCCTTGGCGTAGGTGATCATGTCGAAGTTCGCGAACGCCGTGTCCACGTCGACGATCTTCTCGGTGTCCTCGGCGATCGGGTGCGTCGAGCGGCGGCGGTCCGCGCGGTAGCCGGTGGGCTTGCGGGTGATGGCGGCCGAGGTCCACGCGTCGGTATACCCGGCGGCCACGCCGGCGACGTCGTACCCCATGAAGTCGGCGAACGACTCGTTGAGCCAGGAGTCCTCCCACCACTTCATCGTGACGAGGTCGCCGAACCACATGTGCGCCATCTCGTGCGCGATCGTCGAGGCCAGCCACTCGCGCTCGAGCTCGGTGGGCGTGCCTTGGGTGAGCGCCTGGTCGCGGAAGACCACGCAGCCGGGGAACTCCATCGCGCCCCAGTTGAGCCCGGGCGCGAAGACCTGCTGGTAGTCGGCGTAGGGGTACTCCGGCTCGAAGATCGTCGTGTAGTGCTGGAAGCAGGCGCTGGTGATCCGCTTGAGCTCGTCGGCGTCGCGGCGCAGCTCGCGCTCCTGCGAGGCCCGCGCGTGCCAGCCGAACGGGAGGGTGCCGCCCGGTGCCGGGGCGTAGGGCTCGTCCCAGGTCACCGACACCCACGGCCCGCCGACCAGCGTGAAGAGGTACGACGAGAACGGCGGCGTGGTCTCGAAGGTCCAGGTGTCGCCCTCACGCTCCTTCAGCGCGCCGTTGGCCAGCACGGTCCAGTGCGACGGCGCGGTGACGCTGACGTCGAAGGTGGACTTGATGTCGGGCTGGTCGAAGCAGGGGATGACTTTCTGGCTGATGTCCATCGAGGTGTGCGCGCAGACGTAGCGCTCGCCGTCGGCCGGGTCGATCGTCACGGTCATGCCGTCGCCGTCGGTGACGTACGGCATCCGGGCGGTGACGCGGACCTGGTTGGTCTCGCCGAGGTCGGTCAGCGCGATCCGCCCGTCGGCGTACGGCGCCGGCGACCCGTCGAGCGTGACGTCGGAGCCGCCGTTGAGCTCGAGGAACGTCGAGGCCCCGGGCTCGGTGCAGCGGAACGAGATCGTCGCCTCCACGCCGAAGGACTCGGTCGAGGTGAGGTCGAGGTGGACCTCGGTGTGGACGTCGGTCAGCAGGACGGCGCGGGCGCGCGCCTCGGGGAGCTTCAGGGGCACCCGGCCCACCCTAGTGAGGCCGTCCACCGGATTCGACGAGGGATTCGACCAGGCACTCGACGGGGACCCGGTCCGGGGATTCGACCCGCGCGGTTCCCGGGGTCTAGAGTTCTCGGGTTGCCTCGGCGAGGGAGCGGGTCGGACGACCAGGACTCCGTGATCGACTGGGCCGGACCGCTTCACTGCGCCGCGCTCACGATCCGGAGCGCGGCGTTCGTCGTCTCCGGAGCGCCGGGCCCCACGCACCCGATCCGACACATCCCCGACGTTTGGAGAACCCCATGTCTGCTCCCGAGAAGATCGCCGCCGAGCCGCGCACCGAGTTCGGCAAGGGCGCCGCCCGCCGGATCCGCCGCGAGGACAAGATCCCCGCCGTGATCTACGGCCACGGCAACGAGCCGGTCCACGTGATCCTGCCCGGCCACCAGACGATGATGGCCCTCAAGCACGGCGGCGCCAACGCGCTCCTCGCGCTCGACGTCGACGGCAGCGAGCAGCTCGCGCTGACCAAGGACGTGCAGATCGACCCGATCCGCCGCGTCATCGAGCACCTCGACTTCGTCGCGGTCAAGCGCGGCGAGAAGGTCACCGTCGACGTCCCGATCCACGTCGTGGGCGACGCCGCCGCCGAGACCCTCGTCGTCACCGAGAACGCCGTCGTCTCCGTCGAGGCCGAGGCCACCCACATCCCCGAGTTCTTCGAGGTCTCCGTGGAGGGCGCCGAGGTCGGCACCCAGGTCCACGCCCGGGACCTCGACCTGCCCTCCGGCACCACGCTGCTCGCCGACGAGGACCTGCTCATCGTCAACGTGACCCAGCAGATCTCCGCCGAGGCCCTCGAGGCCGAGCTGGAGGAGGCCGAGGCCGAGGCCGGCATCGAGCACGACGCCCCCGAGTCCGAGACCGAGGCCGCCGAGGCCGAGGCGCCCGCCGAGGACGCTGCCGAGGGCACCGACTCCGAGTGACCTGCCGGCCTCCCGTGGTGACGCTTCACCATGGGATGCCGCTGAATGGGCACTTCCCACGGTCAATTGACCGTGGGAAGTGCCCATTCGTCTACATACCGTGATGAAGCATCGAGGCGAACGCCTGGAAGGATGGACGCCGTGACCGACGTGCCCGCCGCCGCCTCCTCCGACGTGTGGCTGGTCGTGGGCCTCGGCAACCCCGGGCCGGCCTACGCCGGGCACCGGCACAACATCGGCTACCTCGTCACCGACGAGCTCGCCCGGCGGATGGGCAGCCCGTTCCGCGCCCACAAGTCCGGCCGCGCGGACGTCGTGGAGGGCCGGCTGTCGATCGGCGGGCCGCGGGTCGTGCTGGCCCGGGGTCGCGGCTACATGAACGAGTCGGGCGGACCGGTCAAGGCCCTGGCCTCCTTCTACAAGGTCGCCCCCGACCACGTCATCGCCATCCACGACGAGCTCGACATCGCCTTCGGCACGCTGCGCATCAAGCTCGGCGGCGGCGACAACGGCCACAACGGCCTCAAGTCGATGCGCTCCTCGCTCGCCACGGGCGACTTCTACCGGGTCCGGGCCGGCATCGGCCGCCCTCCGGGGCGTCAGGACGTCGCGGACTTCGTGCTGTCCAACTACTCCACCGCCGAGCGCAAGGAGCTGCCGTTCCAGGTGTCCGACGCCGCCGACGCGGTGGAGTCGCTGATCACCGACGGCCTCGAGAAGACACAGCAGCGCTTCAACTCCTGAGCCCCTCCCAGGGGGTGGGAGGCGGCGGTCTTCCCCTGTTTGGGCCATGAGGCCGGGCCGGGTCGCGGCCTAGCGTCGGGAGCCCGACGGCAGGAGGAGTCGATGGCGACACCGCACCCCGGGTCGGCCACGCGCGAGGCGACCGGCGTACGCATCCCGGCGCCGCGCCACAGCTGGGACCCGCCCGGCGCGCCTCCTCCCCTCGCGCCGCCCAAGCGCCGGCGGGTGCGCGAGCTGCTCGGCACGCTGCTGGTGCTCTCGCTCGTCCCGCTGGTGGCGCTCGTGGGCATCAACCTGCACCTCGTCGAACGCCTCGACCGCATCGACGGCGCCTTCGACGGGCTGGGCGACCGGCCCCCGGCCGCGCCGGGGGAGACCGTCCTGATGGTCGGCACCCGCCCGGGCGGTCGGGCCGACGTGGGCTGGCTCGACGGCGTGCAGTCCGTCGAGTCGGTGATGCTCGTGGAGGTCGACCCCGACGGGGTCCGGGTCGACGTGGGGTCGATGCCGGTGCTCGACGGCATCGCGACGTCGGCGCAGAGCAGTCGCCCCAGCGAGGCCGTGGCCGCCGTCGAGTCCTGGTCGGGCCGGCGCGTCGACCACCTGATCGCGCTCGACTGGCGCACGTTCGCGCAGCTGGCGGCGGACAACGGTGTCCCGGCGACCTACCGCTACGGCTCCAGCCGGGGCGCGCAGCACGACTACCTGCGCGACGTGCTCGAGGGCACCCTCCACGCGGAGCTGCGCAAGCAGCCGCTGGAGCTCTACCGCGCGCTGAGCACCGTGGCCGGCGGTGCGGCGGTCGACGACGAGTGGTCGCTGCTCGAGATGGACAGGTTCGTGCTCCACCTGCGCGACCTCAGGTCCGCCGACATCACCTTCTCGCGGGCCACGCCCCGGTAGCCCGAACGGGCCACTCCCCAAAATGGGCGAAAGGCCCCGTCGGCGGGCCGCCCCGGGCACGCGGATCCAGAAGATCTGACAGTGCCAGCCGAACGGCTCGGCACTCGAACTTGGGGGAGTTGGAGAGATGGCCGTTGCCAGCGTCATCATCCCGGCGCACAACGAGGCGGCCACGATCGGCCGCAACCTGCTCGCGCTGCGGCAGGGCACCGGAGCCTCCGACCTCGACGTCGTGGTGGTCTGCAACGGCTGCACCGACCAGACCGCCGAGGTCGCCCGGCGCGCCGACCCGCTCGCCCGGGTCATCGAGATCCAGCAGCCGTCCAAGGCCGAGGCCGTCCGGGTCGGCAACACCGCCACCGACGTCTTCCCCCGCGTCCACCTCGACGCCGACATCGAGCTGTCGGGCACCGCGGTGATGCAGCTCCTCGAGCCGATCACCCGCGACCACGTCCTCGCCACCGCGCCGCGGCGCGACGTCCCCAAGGCCTCCTGCTCACGCTGGGTCCGCTGGTACTACGACGTCTGGGAGTCGCTTCCCCAGGTCGAGTCCGGCCTCTTCGGTCGTGGCGTGGTCGTCCTCTCCGAGCAGGCGCAGGCGCGGGTCGCCGCGCTGCCCCGGATGATGAGCGACGACCTCGGCATGTCCGACTCGTTCAGCGGCGACGAGCGCCGGGTCGTGCCCGGTGCCGTCGCCGTGATCCACCCGCCGCGGACGCTGCGCGACCTCGTACGCCGTCGCATCCGGATCGCGACCGGCAACACCCAGGCCGCCCGGCTCGGCGTACGCCGCCCCGCGTCCCGCACCAGCACGCGCACCCTCCTCGGGCTCGCCGTCAGCCGTCCGGGTCTCGCCCTCCGGCTGCCGGTGTTCCTCGGGGTGCACGTCGCCGCCCGCCTGGGCGCCCGGCGCGCCGTGCGCTCCGGGGACTTCACCACCTGGCAACGAGACGAAAGCTCACGCTCATGACGACGCTGTCCGACTCCCAGACCCAGCAGGCCGGGCGCGCGAGCGTCCCGGGACCGCGGACCGAGGCGCTGCCCGAGCAGCCCGAGGCCGAGGCCACCGTCGCCCCGAGCGCCACCGTCGAGGACGGCGCCCGCGTGGGCGCCGGCGCCCAGGTGTGGGACCAGTCCGTGGTCCGCTCCGGCGCCGACGTCGGCGCCGGCACGATCGTGGGCCGCGGGGTCTACATCGGCCCCGGTGCCCGCCTCGGCGAGCGCTGCAAGGTCCAGAACCAGGCGCTCGTCTACGAGCCGGCCGTGCTGGGCGACGGCGTCTTCATCGGCCCCGCCGTCGTGCTGACCAACGACACCTTCCCGCGGGCCGTCACGCCGGACGGCCGCCTCAAGGACGCCGACGACTGGGTGGCGGTCGGCGTCACCATCGACGAGGGCGCCGCCGTCGGGGCGCGCGCCGTCTGCGTCGCCCCGGTCCACATCGGCCGGTGGGCCTCGGTCGCCGCCGGGGCGGTCGTGACCCGCGACGTGCCCGACCACGCGCTCGTCGTCGGCGTGCCCGCCCGCCAGGTCGGCTGGGTCGGCCGGGCCGGCGTGCCGCTCGTCGAGACGGCGCCCGACACCTTCACCTGCCCGCGCACCGGGGCGACGTACATCGTCGTCGACGGCGCGCTCACCGAGACCGCGAACGAGACCGCGAACGAGACCGCGAACGAGAACGAGGAGAACTGATGACCGACCGCC
>JAYSEC010000032.1:0-14129 GCA_041914085.1 Nocardioides sp. | reverse complement strand
CGAGACCGCGAACGAGACCGCGAACGAGAACGAGGAGAACTGATGACCGACCGCCTGGGTGTAGCCGTGATCGGAGCCGGCTACTGGGGGCCCAACCTGGTCCGCAACTTCGGCTCGTCGCCGCACTGGGACCTCAGGGTCGTGTGCGACCTCGACCTCGAGCGCGCGCGTGCCGTGGCCGGCCCGCACGTCGAGGTGACCGACCAGCTGCAGCGGGTGCTCGACGACCCGTCCATCGACGCGGTGGCCATCGCCACGCCGGCGCGCACGCACCAGGGCCTGGCCCTCGACGCGCTGCTGGCCGGCAAGCACGTGCTCGTCGAGAAGCCGCTGGCCGACAGCGTGGCCGGCGGCCGGGCGATGGTGGAGCTCGCCGAGCAGCGCGGCCTCGTCCTGATGACCGACCACACCTACTGCTACACCCCGGCCGTGCAGAAGATGCGCGAGCTGGTGGTCAGCGGCGAGCTCGGCGACATCCACTTCGTGGACTCGGTCCGCATCAACCTCGGGCTGGTCCAGCCCGACATCGACGTGCTGTGGGACCTCGCGCCTCACGACCTGTCGATCCTCGACTTCGTCCTCCCGGGCGGGCTGCCCACCTCCGGCGTCAGCGCCACCGGGGCCGACCCGATCGGCGCGGGCCGCGCGTGCGTGGGGCACCTGACGCTCCCGCTCGCCGGCGACGGCCTCGCCCACGTGCACGTCAACTGGCTCAGCCCCACCAAGATCCGCCAGATGGTGATCGGCGGCTCGCGGCGGACCCTGGTCTGGGACGACCTGAACCCCCAGCAGCGCCTCAGCGTGTACGACCGGGGTGTCGACCTCGCTCGTACCTCGGTCGCCGGGGCGGACCGGGCCGCCTCGTCGATCTCCTACCGCCTCGGTGACACGTGGTCGCCGGCCCTGCCGGAGCGCGAGGCGCTCGGGCAGATGGTCGCCGAGTTCGCGACGGCCATCCGCGAGGACCGCCCGGCGCTCACCGACGGCCACGCCGGGCTGCGCGTGCTGACGGTCCTCGAGCAGGCGTCCGCGACGCTCTACGGCGAGCCCGCGCTGCCGGTCCCGCCGGGGCCGCGCGCGGCGTCGTCCGAGCCGGCGCTGGAGGCGGTCCGATGACGTCGCTCGAAGGACGCCGGATCCTGGTGACGGGCGGCGCCGGCTTCATCGGCAGCCAGCTCGTCACCACACTCCTCGACTCGACCGGCGCCGCCCACGTGCGGGTCCTCGACTCGCTGGCCACCGGCCACCTGGAGAACCTCGCCCACCTCCACCAGCACGTCGAGGCGGGACGACTGCAGGTCCGGGTCGGCGACATCGTGACCGACTCGGCGGACGCGCTCGACGACGTCGACGTCGTCTTCCACCTCGCCTGCCTGGGGGTGCGCCACAGCCTGCACGACCCGATGGGCAACCATCGGGTCAACGCCGAGGGGACCCTCGTGCTGCTGCAGGAGGCCCTGCGTCGCGACGTGGACCGATTCGTCCACGTCAGCTCGAGCGAGGTCTACGGGACCGCGCGCTACGCCCCGATGGACGAGGGCCACCCGACGTGCCCGGAGACGGTCTACGGCGGCGGCAAGCTCGCCGGGGAGGCCTACGCCCGCGCGCACTTCCGCACGTACGGCATGCCGGTCGTGGTCGCCCGTCCGTTCAACACCTACGGTCCGCGCAGCCACTTCGAGGGCGACAGCGGCGAGGTGATCCCGCGCAGCATCGTCCGGGCTCTCTGCGGCCTGCCTGCGCTGGTCTTCGGTGACGGCGAGCAGACGCGCGACTTCACCCACGTCCGCGACACCGCCGCCGGCCTGCTCGCGCTCGCGCAGTGTGACGCCGCGATCGGCGAGACGGTCAACCTCGGCTCCGGCTCGGAGGTGAGCATCAACGACCTCGCGGCGCTCGTGGCGGGCATCGTGGGCCTCGACGGCCCCGCCGCCACCCACCTCGACCCCCGCCCCGGCGACGTACGACGCCTCATCGTGGACGACTCGCTGATGCGCTCGCTCACCGGTTGGCGCCCGGGAGTCGACTTCGCGGACGGCGTCGAGGACCTCGTGGGGTGGTTCCGCACCCGTCAGCAGTCGCCCGAGGAGATGCTCGCGCGCATCGAGGACCGCAACTGGGTGCCGGCATGACGCACACCGTGCAGTCCCCGCCCGAGACCCAGCCGGTGGTCCACGTCATGCAGCCGTGGCTCGGCGAGGAGGAGGTCGCCGCGGTGGCGGAGGTGCTGCGCTCCGGGTGGGTCGCCCAGGGCCCGCGGGTCGCGGCGTTCGAGGCGGCGTTCGCGCAGTCGCAGCAGGCGGAGCACGCGGTCGCGGTGAGCAACTGCACCACCGGTCTGCACCTGGCCCTCGTGGTCGCCGGTGTGGGCCCGGGCGACGAGGTCGTGGTCCCGTCGTTCTCCTTCGTGGCGACCTCCAACGCGCCGACCTACGTCGGCGCCACTCCCGTCTTCGCCGACGTGGACGAGCTGACCGGCAACCTCACCCCCACCACGATCGCCGCGGTGGTCACGTCGCGGACGCGCGCCGTGATCGCCGTGGACCAGGGCGGCATGCCGGTCGACCTCGCCGCCATCCGGGCCTGGTGCGACCCTCGTGGGATCACCGTCATCGAGGACGCCGCCTGCGCGGCCGGCTCGACCGCCTACGGCCGTCCGGCCGGCGCGGGTGCCGAGATCGCCGCGTGGTCCTTCCACCCGCGCAAGGTGCTCACCACCGGCGAGGGCGGGATGATCACCACCTCGCGAGCGGACTGGGCCGAGCGGGCCCGTCGGCTGCGCGAGCACGCGATGAGCGTCTCGGCCGCCGATCGGCACGCGAGCGTGCTGGCGCCGCCGGAGTCCTACTCCGAGGTGGGGTTCAACTTCCGGATGACCGACCTGCAGGCCGCCGTCGGCCTGGTCCAGCTCGACCGGCTGCCGGCGATGGTGGCGCGCCGGCGCGAGCTCGCGGCGACGTACGCCGAGGTGATCCGGCAGCTGCCCGGCCTCCGGATGGTCGCCGACCCGAGCCACGGCACGACGAACTTCCAGTCCTGCTGGGTCGAGGTGCTCGAGGAGCACCCGATGGACCGCGAGGAGCTGATGATGCACCTCGCCGAGGCCGGCATCTCGGCCCGGCGCGGCATCATGGCCGCGCACCGGCAGCCGGCGCACTCGCACCGCGCGCACGTCCCGCTCCCGGTCACCGAGCGACTCAACGACCAGACCCTCATCCTGCCCCTCTACCACCAGATGACGGTGTCCGAGCAGGCGCGCGTGTGCGACGCGCTCGAGACGGCGTGGCGTCCATGACGGGCCTGCTGCTCGTCGGGGCGAGCGGGCTGGCCCGCGAGGCCACGGCGGTCGCCGTCATGCTGCACCACGACGGCCCGGTCAACATCGTCGACGACAACCCGGCGACGTGGGGGACGCTGCACGGCCTCACCCCGGTGCTCGGCTCGGTCGACCTGGTGGCCGAGGTCGTCGACCTCGACGTCGTCCTCGCGCTGGGCCACGGGCGGCACCGTCGCCGGGTCGCGGTGCGTCTCGACATGCTCGGGGTCGACCCGGCCCGCTACACCTCGCTCATCCACCCGCGCGTGGTGCTTCCGGGCAGCTGCCACATCGGCACCGGCGCGATCGTCCTCGACGGGGTGGTGCTCACCGCCGACGTCGAGGTCGGCGACCACGTGGTGCTGATGCCGCACGTGACGCTCACCCACGGCAACACCATCAGCGACTACGCCACCCTCTGCGCCGGGGTCTCGCTGGGGGGCGACGTCCGCGTCGGCGAGGCCGCCTACATCGGCATGAACGCCTCGGTCCGCCAGGGCGTGCACGTCGGCCCCGGAGCCACCGTCGGGATGGGCGCGGTCGTGCTCGACGACGTACCAGCAGGGGAGACCTGGGCGGGAGTTCCCGCCCGACCGATCCGGACAGGAGTCCACCTATGAGCACCACCCACGTCCCCTTCGTCGACCTCGCGTCCCAGCACGCCGAGGTCGCCGCCGAGGTCGAGGCGGGCATCGCGGCTGTCTTCGCCACGACCGCCTTCGTGGACGGCCCGGCGGTCGCCGACTTCGAGCAGCAGTACGCCGAGTTCGTCGGCGTCGACCACTGCGTCGGCGTCGGCAACGGCACCGACGCGCTCGAGCTGGCGCTGCGCGCGGCCGGGGTCCGCGCCGGCGGCGAGGTCGTGATGCCGGCCAACACCTTCATCGCCACCGCGGAGGCCGCCTCGCGCATCGGCGCCGTCCCCGTGCCGGTCGACGTCGACGACGAGCGGCTGCTGGTCGATCCGGACGCCGTCGAGGCCGCGATCACGCCCCGCACGCAGGCGGTCGCCGCGGTGCACCTCTTCGGCCAGCTGGCGCCGGTCGCGCGCCTCGCCGAGGTCTGCGACGCCCACGGCATCCCGCTCGTCGAGGACGCCGCGCAGTCGCAGGGCGCCCGCCTCGACGGCCGCGCCTCGGGCGGTCTGGGCCGCGTCGGCGCGACCAGCTTCTACCCCGGCAAGAACCTCGGCGCCGCCGGTGACGCCGGCGCGGTGACCACCGACGACACCACCATCGCGGCCGAGGTCCGCCGGCTGCGCAACCACGGCTCCTCGACCCGCTACGTCCACGACGTGATCGGGGTGAACTCCCGCCTCGACACCATCCAGGCCGTCTACCTCCGGGCCAAGCTCGACCGCCTCGAGAAGTGGAACGAGCTGCGGGTCCGCGCGGCGGCCCGCTACGACGCGCTGCTGGCCGACGTCCCCGGCGTGCGCCGGCCGCTGCTGGGAGCCGACGGCACCCACGTGTGGCACCTCTACGTCGTCCGCGTGCCAGACCGCGACGCCGTGCTCGCCGAGCTCGGGCGCGCCGGCGTGGGCGCCGGCATCCACTACCCCTACCCGGTGCACCTCACCGGCGCCTACCGCCACCTCGGCCTCGGCCCGGGCACGGCGCCGGTCGCGGAGGCCGCGGCCGGCGAGATCCTCTCGCTGCCGATGCACCCGCACCTCACCGAGGCCATGCAGGACCGCGTCGTCGAGGTCCTCGCCGCGGCCACGGCGGAGCGGAGGCGGTCGTGACCACCCTCCTGGTCGCCAACGACGGCGGCCACCTCATGCAGCTGCACACGCTGCGCCCCCGCCTCGGCGTCGGGGACGACGTGGTGTGGGTGACCCCCCGCACACCGCAGACCGAGTCGCTGCTCGCGGGGGAGCGGGTGCACTGGGCGCTGCCCTGCCCGCCGCGCGACACCCGGGCGCTGGCGCGCAACACCCTCGGCTGCCGCCGGCTGTTCCGCGAGCACGACGTCTCGCTCGTGGTGAGCACCGGTGCCGCGCTCGCCCTCGCGGTGCTGCCGCAGGCACGGGCGCGCGGCATCGAGACCGTCTACATCGAGAGCGCCACCCGGCTCGACGCACCGTCGCTGTCGGGGCGCGCGCTGGCGCTGGTGCCCGGCATCACGACGTACAGCCAGTCGAGCGCGCTCACGCGCGGGCACTGGCAGTTCCTCGCCTCGCCCTGGGAGCTGTACGACGCCACCCCGACCGCGCCGCGCCCGGTGCGGCGGATGGTGGTCAGCCTCGGCACCCAGGAGGACTACGGCTTCCGGCGGCTGCTCGAGCGGCTGGTGCCACTGGTGCCCGCCGACGCCGAGGTGCTGTGGCAGACGGGCGGCACCGACACCACCGGTCTGGGCATCGACGCCCGCGTCAAGGTGCCGTCGGAGGAGATGGCCGCGGCGATCCGCGCCGCGGACGTGGTCGTGGCGCACGCCGGCACCGGCATCGCGCTGATGGCACTGGAGAACGGCAAGTGCCCGATCCTGGTGCCGCGCCGCTCGATGCACGGCGAGCACGTCGACGACCACCAGCTGACGATCGCCCTCGAGCTCGCGCTGCGCGACCTCTGCATCTCCCGCGACGCCGACAGCCTCAAGGCGCGCGACCTCGTCGCCGCGGCGAGCCGGACGGTCACCAAGGTGAGCGACCCGCCGCAGCTTCGCATCTCCTTGGCCGCGCTCACGACGAGCGGCGGAGCCGTGAGTCATGAGCGGGGCCTGAGGACGAAGATCCCAGGCGTCGCGAGCTCGGGTGCGAAGGTCAACGTCCCGAGGCCCCGAAATGTGGGGATATCGGCCGAGGACCGGTCCTCGGCCCGCGTCACCACGTGAGGATCGGGTCCGTGGCGCACAGTCGCGCCGTGAAGGGTGGGGACGGCATGGCCAGCACGACGAGCTCACGGGTCGGAAGCGGGCGCTCCTGGGGGATCAAGGCGTCAGCCCTGGTCCTCGTGGCCGCGCTCAACGCACTGATCGGCCCGGCCCTGCTCGGCGGGCCGTCACCTGCCAGCGCCGCCGACCCGTGCGGTCCGTCGGGCAACAAGATCGCCTGTGAGAACTCCAAGCCGGGCACTGATCCAGAGATCTGGGACATCAACGGCGCGGGTGACTCCTCGATCCAGGGATTTGCCACGGACATCTCGGTCAATGTCGGCAGCCGGATCGACTTCAAGATCGCCACCAGCGCGTCGTCGTACACGATCGACATCTACCGCACCGGCTGGTACCAGGGTCTCGGCGCGCGCTACCTCGCCTCGGTGACGCCGAGCGCGACTCTGCCGCAGACCCAGCCCAACTGCATCAGTGACGTCACGACGGAGCTCTACGACTGCGGCAACTGGGCGGTCTCGGCGTCGTGGAACGTGCCGTCGACCGCGGTCTCTGGCGTGTACATCGCCAAGCTGACGCGCAGCAACGGAGAGTCCAGCCACATCACCTTCATCGTGCGCGACGACTCGAGCACGTCCGACATCGTCTTCCAGACCTCCGACCCGACGTGGCACGCCTACAACACCTACGGCGGCTCGGACTTCTATGCGGGCGGCGCGAACGGCCGCGCCTACAAGGTCAGCTACAACCGTCCGTTCAACACCCGCGGGTCCGCTGGTGGTCGTGACTTCTACTTCGGCGCCGAGTACGCCGCCGTGCGCTTCCTCGAGCGCAACGGGTACGACGTGTCCTACATGGCCGGCGTCGACAGCGATCGGCGCGGCAACCTGATCCGCAACCACAAGATCTTCCTGTCGGTGGGGCACGACGAGTACTGGAGCGGGGCGCAGCGCGCTAACATGACGGCCGCGCGTGACGCCGGGGTGAACCTGCAGTTCCTGGCCGGCAACGAGGGCTACTGGCGCACTCGGTACGAGGCGTCGGCTGACGCCTCCCGCACCGCGTACCGGACCCTGGTGTCCTACAAGGAGACGTGGGGCAACGCCAAGATCGACCCCAACTCGCAGTGGACCGGCACGTGGCGTGACCCGCGGTTCGCCTCGCGCGCCAATGGCGGCGGATCGCCGGAGAACGAGCTCATCGGCACGGCGTACATGGTCAACTTCAGCGACCTGGCGATGACGGTGCGGCAGGAGGAGGGCAAGCTGCGGTTGTGGCGCAACAGCGGTCTTGCCAGCATGACCGGGGCGTCCACGACACTCGCACCGCACACGGTGGGCTACGAGTCGAACGAGGTGATCGGGAACGGCTTCGGTCCGCCGGGCCTGATCAAGCTGGCGACGACCACGGGCGCAGTTCCGCAGTACCTCCGCGACTTCGGCACCACCGTGACCGCGGGGACGACCACACACAATCTGACGATGTACAAGGCCGCCAGCGGTGCCCTGGTCTTCAGCGCGGGCACCGTCCAGTGGAGCTATGGGCTCGACGCCGAGCACGACTCGGAGTACCCGGATAACGTCGCGGACTCGCGCATGCAGCAGGCGCAGGTCAACCTGCTCGCCGACATGGGCGCGCAGCCGAACACGCTGATGACCGGGCTGGTCGCGGCGACGAAGTCGACCGACACTGCCGGGCCGACGGTCACGATCAACTCGCCGGCCGCCGGCCAGGCGCAGAAGAACGGTGACCTGATCACGCTCACCGGCACGGCGTCCGACGCCGTCGGCCGGGTCGCGGGCGTCGAGGTGTCCAACGACAACGGCGCCACGTGGCAGTCCGCGACGGGCACCACGTCGTGGACCGCGACGGTGATCCAGAAGGGTCGCGGCAACACGCCGATCCTGGTGCGCGGCATCGACGACAGTGCCAACGTCGGCACGCCGGCCAGTCGCACCTTCTCGGTGTCCTGCCCGTGCAGCATCTACGGCAACGTCACCCCGCCGACCCCTGACACGGACGACAACGCGGCGGTCGAGCTCGGCCTGCGCTTCACACCGACCGTGGATGGCTTTGCCACCGGCGTGCGGTTCTACAAGGGTGCCGGCAACACCGGCACCCACGTCGGCTCGCTGTGGAACAGCGCCGGCCAGCGGCTCGGCCAGGTGACCTTCGCCAACGAGACCGCGACCGGGTGGCAGACCGCGCAGTTCGCCTCGTCGGTGCCGCTGATCGCGGGCCAGACCTACACGGTCTCCTACACCGCACCGCGGGGCCGCTACGCCTCCGAGCAGTGGGCCTTCGCGTACAGGGGTGTGGATGCCGGGGCGATGCAGGTGGTGGGCGGCTTTGGTGAACCGCCGGCCGGCGTATTCGGTGGGGCGGGGACGATGCCGTCCTCGAGCTACCAGAAGGCGAACTACTTCGTCGACCTGACCTACTCGGCGACCGACGACTCGCCGCTCGTCGCGATGAGCCAGGCGCCGTCGCCCGACTCGACGGCCATCCCGGCCACGACCACCGTGTCGGCGCGCTTCTCCAAGCCGATGGCCGCCGGCACGCCGGGCCTGGTGCTGCGCGACGCGAACAACACGGTCGTGCCCGGCTCGACGTCGTACGACGCCGCCAACCGGACGATCACGTTCACGCCGACCAACGCGCTGGCGTCGTTCGTCCGCTACACCGCGACGCTGTCCGGCACCGACACGCTGGGCAACCCGATCACCTCGGGCAGCCCCTGGTCCTTCACCACGGCGAAGCCGCCGAACCCCCAGGGTGTGTGCCCGTGCTCGCTCTTCAGCGACGAGACGGTGCCCACGGTGGCGGAGATCAACGACGGCGTGCCGCTGTCGCTCGGCACCCGCTTCACCTCCGACGTCAAGGGCGTCGTCACCGGCGTCCGGTTCTACAAGTCGTCGGGCAACACCGGGGCGCACGTCGGCTCGCTGTGGAACGCCAACGGCGTCGAGCTCGCGTCGGGCACCTTCACGAACGAGTCGGCGAGCGGCTGGCAGCAGCTGGACTTCACGACGCCGGTGCCGATCGCCAAGAACGCGCCCTACATCGTGTCCTACCGGTCCACGTCGGGCCGCTACTCAGCGACGCCCAACGCCTTCTCCGCCCGTGACCTGTCCTGGGCCCCGCTGCGGGTGACGTCCACGGCCGGCGCCTACACCTATGCTCCCGGCTTCCCGGAGGGGACCTCGAGCACGAGCTACCTGGTCGACGTGGTCTTCGAGAAGACGCCGCCGAGCATCTCGATGACCTCGCAGTCCCCGGCGCCCGGCGCGCTCGACGTCCCGCGCAGCAGCAAGGTCGTGGTCGACTTCTCCGACCAGGTCGAGCCCGGCTGGGCCCTCTCCGTCGACGGCGGCGGCGCGCTCGCGGGCACCTCCGTGCTCTCGACCGACCGCCAGCGGATCACCTGGACGCCCTCCGCGACGATGCCGGCCGGCACCGACGTCACGGTCACCCTGACCGGGGTCACCACCAGCGACGGCGCGAGCCTCGGCACCCGGACCTGGACCTTCCGCACCCGCGCTGCGGAGACACTCCAGAACCAGACGCTCCTCGGTGACGTGGTGCCCGACACCGCGGCCGCCGACGACGGTGCGCCTATCGAGGTCGGGATGGCCTTCACCCCGTCCCGCAACGGCACGATCAAGCAGATCCGCTTCTTCAAGGGAGCCGGCAACAACGGCACCCACACCGGGTCGATCTGGTCGGCGGCCGGCAGCCGCCTCGCGACGGCGACGTTCACCGACGAGACCGCCAGCGGCTGGCAGACCGCGACCCTGGCCACACCGCTGCAGGTCACGGCCGGCACGACGTACGTCGTCTCCTACTTCGCCCCGCAGGGCCACTACGCCGTGACGTCCGGCTTCTTCGCCAGCCCGCTCACCAAGGGCGACCTGACGGCGCCGTCGTCGAACAACGGCCGCTACCTCTACGGGTCCGGCGGCGGCTACCCCGGCTACACCTACGGCGCGGCGAACTACTTCGTGGACGTGGTGTTCGAGCGGGCGGCCGCGTCGCTGACCGTCGACAGCCGCACGCCGGCGTCCGGAGCCGACCAGGTGTCGCTGTCCGCGAAGCCGTCGATCACCCTCTCCGCGCCGCTCGCGGCCGGCTGGTCGGTGCAGCTGACCCGCAACGGCGTCCCGGTGGCCGGCACCTCCGCGCTCTCGGGCGACGGTCGCACGATCACCTTCACCCCGGCGGCACCGCTGGTGGCCACCACCGCGTACTCGGTGAGCGTCTCGGGCCTGGTCTCGACCGAGGGAGCCGCCCTGGCCACCCAGACCTGGTCGTTCACCACCGGCATCGACGACATCGGCACCACCTCGCTGTTCGCCGACGTCACGCCTGCCACGGCAGCGGCGGACGACCCGTCGGCGATCGAGCTCGGCACGCGGTTCACCGCCTCGCAGGCCGGGTCGGTGACGGCGGTGAAGTTCTACAAGGGCGCGGGCAACACCGGCACCCACGTCGGCTCGCTCTGGGACGCCGCGGGCAACCGGCTGGCCCAGGTCACCTTCACCAACGAGACGGCGACGGGGTGGCAGACCGCGGTCCTGGCCACGCCGGTGGCGCTGACGCCGGGGGCGACCTACACCGTGTCCTACTACGCGCCGGTCGGCCGCTACGCCACCTCGCCCGGATACTTCGCCACCGCGGCGCGGACCGTCGGCCCGTTGACGGCACCGTCGGGCAGCAACGGCGTCTACCGCTACGGCGCGGGCGGCGGCTTCCCGGCCGGTTCCTACAACTCGACCAACTACTTCGTCGACGTGGTCTTCAAGGCCGCCTCGCCGTGACCCGTCGGCACGGGGGCCGACGGGGGAGATGAACGACGCAGCAGGGGGCAGCGTGGGACCAGACGCAGGGACGCACGAGCACGTGGACGGGGAGCCCGGCGGCGGCGCCGGGGGCGGCGGGCTCGCCCGCACGGCCGCGGGCGCGTTCGGCTGGAGCTTCCTCAACACGGCGATGTCGCGGTTCGGCACGCTGCTGGTGGGGGTGCTGCTCGCCCGCATCCTCGGGCCCGGTGAGTTCGGGACGTTCGCCGTCGCCATGGTGGCGCTGCTCGCGGTGCTGAGCTTCAACGAGCTCGGCGTCAGCCTGGCCGTGGTGCGGTGGGAGCGCGACCCGCGCACGGTCCTCGGCAGCGTGAACGCCATCTCGACCGCGGGCAGCCTGCTGCTGTTCGCCGCCATGTTCGTGACCGCCGAGCCCGTCGCGCGCGCCCTCGGGGCGCCCGACGCCGCCGGCATCATCCGGCTCATGTCGGTCTCGGTGGTGTTCAGCGGCATGGTCGCCGGGCCGGCGGCCCTGCTGCAGCGGCAGTTCCGCCAGCGCCGCCGCTTCGTGATCGACCAGTGCGTCACGTGGTCGGGCACCGCCCTGTCGCTGGGGCTCGCCCTCGGCGGTGCCGGCGCGTGGAGCCTCGCCTGGGGTCGCGTGGCCGCGACCCTGGTGGGCGTGGTGCTCTTCGTCCACGCCACCAGGCCCTACCGCTGGCAGCTCGACCGCACGCTCGTCGGCCCGCTGCTGCGCTTCGGCCTGCCCCTGGCCGGGGCGAGCATCGTGGTCTTCGCGGTCGCGTACGTCGAGCAGGTGGCGGTCGGCGCCCTGCTCGGGGCCACCTCGCTGGGCTACTTCGTGCTCGCGTTCAACCTCGCGTCCTGGCCGCTCAACATGTTCTCCCAGCCCCTGCGCAGCGTCGCGCCGGCGGTCTTCTCGCGCCTGCAGGGCGACCCGCGCCGGCTGGCCGACTCCTTCACGCTGCTGCTCCGCGTGGTCGCCGTCGTCACCCTGCCGGTGTGCCTCGTGGGCGCCGCCGCGGCCGACGACGTGGTCCGCTTCGTCTACGGCGACGAGTGGGGCCCGGCGTCGGACGTCTTCGCGGTGCTGGTGCTGGCCACGTCCGTGCGGATCTTCCTCGAGCTCTCCTACGACCTCCTGGTCGTGCTCCGCGCCACGGGTCGGCTGCTGACCGTGCAGCTGGTGTGGCTGGCAGCCCTGGCGCCGGCCGTGTGGCTCGCGGCCCGCCGGGAGGGGCTCGTCGGGGTGGCGCTCGCCGAGCTCGCGGTCGTGCTCGTCGTGGTGCTGCCGTGCTACCTCGGCCTGCTGCGGCGCCACGGGATCCCGCTGGCGCCGCTGGGCGGCGCCGTGGTCCTGCCCACGTTCGTCGCCGCCGCGGCGGCCGGCGTGACCGTGCTGGTGGCCGCCGAGCTGTCGTCCCCGTTCGTCACGTCCCTGGCGGCCGGGGTCCTCTGCCTCGCGGCGATCGGCGGCGTCCTGCTGCTCCGACCCGACCTGCTCCGCCAGGCGAAGGGGCTGCGTGCCACGCCCGCGCCCGGCGCCGAGGTCGCCGAGGCGGTGGACGCATGAGTCGGTCCGCGACGAGCGAGGTGCAGCGGCTCGACGACAACTGGGAGGTCTTCGGCCGGCTGGTGCGCCGGGCGCAGCGACTGGCCGCCCGGGGGCGCGACGAGCCGGCTGCCGTCGCGGCGATGGCCGCGGCGACCTTCGCGTGGTGCAACCCCACGGGCGTGTTCGCCAGCGGCGCCCTGGAGGGCGTCCTGGCCGAGCTCGGCTCCCGGCTCCCGCAACCGGCCGCGCCGGCGACCAGCGGTGCCGGGCTGGCGGCGCCGGGCGCGCGACCGCGGGTCCTCCACGTCGTCACGCAGGTCTACGGCACGGGCGGCCACACGCAGATGCTGGCGAACTGGCTGCGGCTCGACACGGCCCGCGAGCACCACGTGTGCCTCACCGGGCAGGGGGAGCGCGAGGTCCCGGACAAGCTCGTCTCGGTGCTGCCGTCGCCCGACGCCCTGGTCCGGCTCGACGCCCGGCACCGCCGCCTCGTCGACCGGGCGGCCGCGCTGCGCGACCTGGCCCGCGCGCACGACCACGTCGTGCTGCACGTCCACCCCAACGACGTGGTGGCGGGCCTCGCGCTCGCGGGGCAGTTCGCCGGGCGTCCCGAGGTCCTGCTGGTCAACCACGCCGACCACGTCTTCTGGGTCGGCGTCGCCGCGGCCGACCGGGTCGTGAACCTGCGCCAGAGCGGCGCGCGGCTCAACGTGGAGCGGCGCGGGGTCCCCGACGCGCGCAACGCGTTCGTCGTACGCCCCCTGCAGCTGCGCGAGCGCGAGCACAGCAGGCGCGAGGCGCGGGCCACGCTCGGCGTGCCCGAGGACGCCGTCGTGGTCGCCAGCGCGGCCGACACCTACAAGTACGCCGCCGCCGGCGGCGAGACGCTCCTCGACGTCCTGCTGCCCGCTGTGCGTGACGTCCCGGGCGCCGAGCTGCACGTGGCGGGCCCGGCGCCCGACGGCGAGTGGTCCGTGCTGGCCGAGCAGGGACTGGGTCGGGCGTGGGGGCTGCTGCCCGACGTCCACACGTTCCTGGAGGCCGCCGACGTCTACGTCGACTCCTACCCCTTCTCCTCGCTCACCTCGATGCTGGAGGCCGCCGCGATGGACACCCCCGTGCTGACGCTGCGGCCCGGCGGGGACGAGCTCGGCGTGCTCGGCGCCGACACCCCGGAGCTCGACGACGACCTGCTCGTCGCCCGCTCCGGCGACGAGCTGGCGGCCGAGGTCACCCGCCTGCTCCTCGACCCGGTGGCCCGTGCGGAGCTGGGCGCGAGCACCGGCGCCGCCGTGCACCGCAGCCACGGCGACGGCGCCTGGGCGGAGGCGGTCGGCAAGGTGCTCGACGCGCCACCGGCGTCGGGGCCGGCGTCGGCGCCCGACCGGGCTCCGCGGCGGACCGGCGAGCTCGACCGCCGGCTGCTGCTGATGATGGCCAACGGCGTCGGGCAGGGCCTCGCCGGGACGCTGGACACCATGTCGGACCAGCTGTCCTGGCCGGGCCGGCTGGAGACGGCCGCACGCCTCGCGCGAGTGGGGACCCTCCGGCCCGCCCTGCTGCTTCCGGCCGGTGCCGCGCGGCGGGTCAGGCGCGGGCTGGC
>JAYSEC010000031.1:0-21399 GCA_041914085.1 Nocardioides sp. | reverse complement strand
CGACATCCCCGGGCCGATGGTGGCGCCACCCGACACCCCCGGGCCGGAGGTGGCGGCACACGACATGCTTGGGCGCGCTCGCCCTGTCGTGTGCCGCCACGGTCAGCCGGCTCATGCGGTGTGCCGCCACCCTGGCGGGGCGCATCCTGTGGGGCGCCGGGACGCGGCCCCCGGCCTGACATCAGGCGGCGTCGCCCGGCCCGCCCGCGGCGCGACGGCGGACAGGAAGCACGGGCACGACGCGGTCGAGGAAGTCCGCCTGCCCCGACGGCATGAACAGCGAGCGGCGCAGCTGGTCGTGCCACACCCGGATCCGGCTCGGGTCGTGTGATCTGCCGATGGACCGATCGGCGTCCTGGAGGATGGTGATACCGCGGTGGAGGACGTCTCCCGCGGTGTAGCCACGGCGGACGTGCCCCGTGCGCTCGATCGCTCGGTCGCGTCGCCGGTCCTTCACTCGTCGCGGCGCCGCCTCGTGCTCGTCGCCGTCGAACTCCGGGAGAGCGTTCGTGCCGACGATCCGGAGGTCGGCGCGTGCGACCTCAAAGCCCGCCTGGTCCAGCACGGCGTACTGGGACTCCACCTCGATCCCGCACAGCACGTGGAGCAGGCGCAGCAGCGTCTCGTACGGCGACTCGGACCGCTTGTCGGCGAACGCCAACGCGCGCGACAGCGCAGCCGCGCCGGGACGGCGAGGGCCCATGACTGCCCTGATCTGGTCCACGTCACAGTCCTCCTGGTGCAGGGCACAGTCGATGAGGACCACCAGGTCGAGCAGCCCGATCCACCTCGCGCACGCCAACAGGGTCTCCGGTGCCGATGCGCATCGCAGCCCGGCGAGCTCCTCTCGCCCCACCTCGCGGGTGTGCCGGCTCGTGCGCACACCGGCGCGCATCGGTCGGGGATCATCGATCTGGAGGGCCATGAACACCGGTGCACCAAGGGGCACGGGCGGCAGCCACCAGCCCCTCAACGCGGCGCTCGTGAGCGCGGTGAAGCAGCCGGCGTCCGTCATCAGGAGCTGCCACGCCTGCAGCTGGGCGCACAGGTCGTCCCCCAGGTCGGCGCGCCGGTGGACGCCGTACGACTCGCGGACGTAGGCCCGGAGGCGCGGCTGCCCGCGCAGGGCCGGCGCGGTCGGACGGTCGTCGGGAGCTCGGCGGGTCATGCGAGCGACTGTGCAGCGCGACGAGGACCCCCACCAGCGCGATGCTCCCCTACCTGTGGAGGGAGGTCGACCCCGCATCGTTGTGGACAGATGCCGTCCCGCCGACCACCCGTGGAAGGTGGCGGCGCACGACACAGCACGCACGTCCATGGCGGCAGACGACACCACCCACGGCCAGAACGATGTCGTGTGCCGCCACCATTGCGGGGCCGACGTCGTGTGCCGCCACCATTGCGGGGCCGACGTCGTGTGCCGCCACCTTCGTGGGGCCGATGTCGTGTGCCGCCACCGTCGTGGCGCCACCTGGCTCAGGAGAGGGCGGAGCCCTGCTTCCACGCGGCCGGGGAGAGGTTCCAGTCGCCGTAGCCGTTCTCGAGGGTCATCGGGCGGTCCGTGCCGGTGTACTCGACCACGTCGCCGCGGCGGCTCATGGCGTAGAGCCAGCCGGCGTCGGCGGTGGACATGCCCGTGCACCCGTGCGAGACGTTGGCGTGGCCCTGGGACCCGACGGACCACGGTGCGGCGTGGATGAACTCGCCGGAGTACGTGACCCGCATCGCCCACTGGACGTCGTCGATGTCGTAGGCCTCGGGACTGTTGCGGTTGATGCCGACGGTCTCGGAGTTCATCCGCTTCTGGTCGAACTTCTCCATGATCACCTTGGTGCCTGAGCGGGTGGTGAAGCCGGGCTTGCCGGTCGTGATCGGGAGGGTGCGCAGCAGCGTGCCGTTGGAGAAGACCTGCATCTGGTGGGTCCGCGCGTTGACCTTGTAGACATGGGCGTCGCCGACCTGGAAGGACACGTGGCGGTCCTCCTGGCCGTAGATGCCGTTGCCGGCAGGCAGGCTGTTGATCTCGAGGTCGACGTCGACGTCCGTGCCGGCCTGCCAGTACCTCGCCGGGCGGTAGTGCGCCTCGTGGTCGCTCAGCCAGTACCAGGAGCCCTTCTGCCGCGGGGTGCTGGTGACGCGCATGTGCTTCTCGAACAGCGCCTTGTCGGTCACCGGCACGTCGAAGGTGACGACGACCGGCATTCCGACGCCGACGGTCTCGCCGTCGAGCGGGGCGACCGCGGCATAGGTCTGCTCGTCGAGGGAGAGGTCCACGGTGCGGAAGGTGCGCGTACGCTCCACGCTGCTGCCGTCGGAGCGCTCGGCGCTCGCCGTGATCGTGTACTCCGTGCCCGGCTCGAGACCCGCCGACGACGACCAGGAGCCGTCTCGCACGGCGCCCGGGAGCTCACCGGCCGCGGACGTCACCGTCACGCTGCCGAGCGTGCCGCCGGTCGCACCCACGGTCACCGGCGCGTCGATCGGCACCGCGCGGGCGTCGCGGAAGCTCGTGGTCAGTCGCACCGGCTCCGGCGCGGCCGACTCCGACGCCGCGGCGCCGGCAGCGGGACCGTCGGACGACGGCGAGCCGCCGCCGGCGGAGGAGCAGCCGGCGACTCCGGCGGCCGTCAGCAGGGCGGCAGCGGCAGCCGTACGACGGCGGGCCCGGCGCCCGGACGTGGACACGGGCAGGGACGCACGAAGACGCATGCGGCGAGACCCCCTGGAACAGCACGAGACGGACGAACCCCTCCAGCGTACGGCGTGGAGGGGTTCATCCGAATTCGACGCGAGCGCTCAGTGCGCGTGCTCACCCCGGTAGTACTCGAAGACGAAGCCGCACAGGACGACGGCGCCGAGGGTGAAGCCGATGATCACCAGCCACCAGGCCGCGAGGGCGGTGCCGTAGACGATGACGCCCAGCGCGGCGGCGCACCACAGCGGCCACCAGGAGTAGGGCGGGAAGAAGCCCAGCTCGCCGGCGCCCTCGGCGATCTCGCCCTCCTTGCGGTCCTCGGGCCGCGGGTCCATGCGCGAGGCGTGGAAGCCGAGGTAGAGGGTGACCATGCCGGTCAGCAACGCCGTCATCACGAGCGCGGAGGTGCCGGTGGGGTCCTCGGCGAGGAACCAGTAGGCGGGCGCCACCACCGCGACGAACACGGTGGTGATCCCGAAGATCCAGGCCTCGGCCTTCATCGGTTCTCCTCCTCGGTCGGTGTGGTCGTGTCGGCACGGTCGCGCAGCATCTCCTCGCGACCCGACACCTCGGGTGCGTCGGCGAGGTCGCCGTTGCGCTCGGCCGGGTGCTCGCCCAGCTCACGCAGCGCCACCTCGGGGTGGTGCAGGTCGAAGGCGGGCGACTCGGAGCGGATCCGGGGCAGCGTGAGGAAGTTGTGGCGCGGCGGCGGGCTGCTGGTGGCCCACTCCAGGGAGCGGCCCCAGCCCCACGGGTCGTCCACCTCGACCATGGGAGCCTTGGCGGAGACGTAGACGTTGTAGAAGAACGGCAGCATCGACGCACCGAGCAGGAACGAGCCCACGGTGGAGATCTGGTTGAGCGTGGTGAAGCCGTCGGCGGGGAGGTAGTCGGCGTAGCGACGCGGCATGCCCTCGACACCCAGCCAGTGCTGGACGAGGAAGGTGGTGTGGAAGCCGACGAAGAGCAGCCAGAAGTGCACCTTGCCGAGGCGCTCGTCGAGCATCCGGCCGGTCATCTTCGGCCACCAGAAGTAGAAGCCGGCGAACATCGCGAACACCACGGTGCCGAAGACGACGTAGTGGAAGTGTGCGACCACGAAGTAGGAGTCCGAGACGTGGAAGTCCAGCGGCGGGCTGGCCAGGATGACACCGGTGAGGCCACCGAACAGGAAGGTGGTGAGGAAGCCGATCGACCACAGCATGGGGGTGTCGAAGGACAGGCTTCCGCCCCACATCGTGCCGATCCAGTTGAAGAACTTCACGCCCGTGGGCACCGCGATGAGGAAGGTCATGCCGGAGAAGAACGGCAGGTCCACCGCACCGGTGACGAACATGTGGTGGGCCCACACCGCCACCGACAGCATCGCGATGCCGAGCGTCGCGGCCACGAGGCCGACGTAGCCGAAGATCGGCTTGCGGCTGAAGACCGGGAGGATCTCGGAGATGATGCCGAAGAACGGCAGCGCGATGATGTAGACCTCGGGGTGGCCGAAGAACCAGAACAGGTGCTGCCACAGGATCGGCCCGCCGTGCGACGGGTCGAACACGTGGGCGCCGAGGATGCGGTCGGCCTCCAGCGAGAGCAGCGCGCCCGCCAGGATCGGGAAGACCATGATCACGAGCATCGAGGTGATCAGGGTGTTCCAGACGAAGATCGGCATCCGGAACATGGTCATGCCGGGGGCACGCATGCAGATGATCGTGGTGATGAAGTTGACGCCACCGAGGATCGAGCCGAGACCGGCCATCCAGAGACCCATGATCCAGAGGTCACCGCCCACACCGGGGCTGCGGACCGCGTCGGAGAGCGGCGTGTAGGCGAACCAGCCGAAGTCGGCGGCGCCCTGCGGGGTCAGGAAGCCCGAGGCCGCGATCAGGCCACCGAACAGGAACAGCCAGTAGCTGAACATGTTGAGGCGTGGGAACGCCACGTCGGGCGCGCCGATCTGCAGCGGCATGATCACGTTGGCGAAGCCGAAGAACAGCGGCGTCGCGAACAGCAGCAGCATGATCGTGCCGTGCATCGTGAACAGCTGGTTGTAGAGCTGCTCGTTGACGACCTGCTGGCCGGGGTAGGCCAGCTCCGCGCGGATCAGCATCGCCATCAGGCCTGCGGCGAGGAACCACGCGAACGAGGTGACGAGGTACATCTTGCCGATGAGCTTGTGGTCCGTGGTGGTGAGCAGGCGGACCGCCTGCTGGCCGAGCGTCTTGCGCCCCTGCGGAGCGGCCGGGGCGGCGTGCGGGGCGGCGGAGGTGGGGGCGCTCACTCCTGGCTCCCTTCCTGGGACTGGTCTTCGGCCAGTCCGGTCTGAGTCGTGGCGTTGGACCCGCCGAGGACGGGCGAGTCGGCCGTCTGGCCTGCCTCGGCGAGGTCGGCGAGGTAGGCGTCGTACTCGGCCTGGCTGACGACCTTGACGTTGAACAGCATCCGGGAGTGGTAGACGCCGCAGAGCTCGTAGCACTTGCCTGCGTAGTCGCCCTCGACGGTCGGGGTGACCTGGAGCCTGTTCACGCGTCCGGGGATGACGTCCATCTTGACCAGGAAGGCCGGGACGCCGAAGTCGTGGATCACGTCGGGCGAGTGCAGGTTGAACTGGATCCGCTGGTCGACGGGCAGCACCAGCGTCGGGATCTCGTTGCCGTCGCCGGAGGTGTAGACGTACTCCTGGTAGGCGTACTCGTCGTCCTCGGGGTTCGCACCCGGGTCCTGCTCACCGACGCCGTAGTTGAAGGTCCACGACCACTGCTGGCCCATCACCTCGACGGTCATGTCGGGGTTGTCGTCGAGCTTCACGACCTCGTCCTGCACGCGGACGGTGTGGAAGAAGAACACCACGCACATCAGCACGGGGGCGATCGTGTAGAAGACCTCGAGCGGCAGGTTGTAGCGCGTCTGGCGCGGAACCTCGTCGTCGCTGCGACGGCGGAACCTCACCACGGCGTAGAAGATCAGGCCCCAGACGATGACCCCGGTGACCATGGCGGCCACCCAGGCCCACTTCCACAGCTCGTAGGTGTAGGGACCCTGCGCGCTGGCACGGTCGGGCATCGCCAGGTTGCGGATCTGGTGCTCGTCGGCCTCGGAACACCCGGCCAGCACCAGCATCGTCACGCCCAGCAGCGCGACCCTCAGGATGCGCCGCGCCGGCGCGCCTGAAAGCTTGGGGACTTGCAGACCCACTGACGAGCCTCTCTCTCGGTCCTTTTCGACGGATAGAGAGTATCCCCATCGGGCCCGGCCATGCGGGGCAGGGTCGGGTGTCGGCGGATCTTGCCCGGTGAGCGTCCCTCGCCCGCCGCGCGGCGCGCCGTGCGTGGCATAAGTTGCGGGTGTGACCGGTCCCGCGGCCCGAGAGGGCGACCTCGACAGCGCGTCGTCCTCGCCCCTGCACCCGGCGGCCCGCGAGGTCCTGCTCGCGGCCCTCGACCGAGGGTACGCCGACCCGCGCCGGCTGCACCGTCCCGGGCGCGAGGCCCGGCTGCTGCTCGACAACGCCCGCGAGGCCACGGCCGAGGCCCTGGGCGTCCGACCGGACGAGGTGACGTTCACGCCCAGCGGCACGCACGCGGTCCACCTCGGCCTGCTCGGCCTGGTGCGGGGCTCGCGCCGGGGCGACGTGGTGGTCCACTCGGCCGTCGAGCACTCGGCGGTGCGGCACGCCGTGGCCTGGGGCGCCCGGGCCGCCGAGGTGGGCGTGGGGGCCGACGGGCGGGTGCGCGTCGACGACCTCGCGCAGGCTGCCACCGGCCCCGACGTCGCGGTCGTCGCCCTGCAGTCGGCCAACCACGAGGTCGGCACGGTCCAGGACGTCGGCGACGTCGACCTGCCCGGCGACGTGCCGCTGTTCACCGACGCCTGCGCCTCGTTGGGGCGCCTGCCCCTGCCCGACGGCTGGGCCGCCGCCGCGGGGTCCGCGCACAAGTGGGGCGGACCTGCCGGCGTCGGGGTGCTGCTGGTCCGCAAGCGGGCACGGTGGCGCAACCCGTTCCCCGGCGACGACCGGGTCGACGAGCGCTCGACCGGCTTCGAGAACGTGCCAGGGGTGCTCGCCGCGGCCGCCGCGCTGCAGGCCGTGGTGGCCGAGCGCGACGAGGTCAACGCCCGCCAGCACGCCCTCGTCGACGTCGTACGCCACCGGGTGGCCGCGGAGGTCCCGGACGTCGAGGTCGTCGGCGACCCCGACCGACGGCTCCCCCATCTGGTGACCTTCTCCTGCCTCTACGTCGACGGCGAGGCGCTCGTCACCGAGCTCGA
This sequence comes from Nocardioides sp., assembly GCA_041914085.1. Classification (GTDB taxonomy): domain Bacteria; phylum Actinomycetota; class Actinomycetes; order Propionibacteriales; family Nocardioidaceae; genus Nocardioides. The sequence continues at coordinate 14,444 of JAYSEC010000031.1, read as the reverse complement.
CCGCCGCGGGTTCGGCATCGCCAGCGGCTCGGCCTGCACGGCCTCGACGCTCACGCCGAGCCACGTGCTGGAGGCGATGGGCGTGCTCACCCACGGCAACGTGCGGCTCTCCCTCCAGCGCGGCACGACGCGCGCCGACGTGGACGCCTTCTGCGACGTGCTGCCCGGGCTGGTGGCCGAGATCCGCGCGCGGGTGGGCCTGTGACCCCCGACGGCCCGTACGACGTCGCGCTCGAGCTCGACTGCCGCGACCTGCCCTGCCCGATGCCGGTCATCGAGCTCGCCCGCCACCTGGCCGACGTCGAGGTCGGCAGCCTGCTCGCCGTCGTCGCGCACGACCCCGCGGCAGCGGTCGACGTACCTGCCTGGTGCCGGATGAAGGGCCAGGACCACGTCGGCACCGACACCGCTGCCGACGGCGCGCCGCGCTACGTGGTGCGGCGCCGCAGCTGATGACGCTGAAGAGGCGAGGGGGTCAGGGCCGGATCGTCCTGAGGTGCGGCTCGAGGTCGGCGACGGCCTCGGCGCCGTAGGTCTCCTCGCAGCGGGCGAGGAAGGCCTTGCGGGAGATCTCGTACTCCTGGGTGCCGACCTTCTCGACGACGTAGACGGCCAGCAGGCAGCCGAGCTGGGCCGCGCGGACGTGGTCGAGGCCCCAGCTGAGCGCGGCGAGGAAGCCGGCGCGGAACGCGTCGCCGACGCCGGTCGGCTCGACCTTCTCGATCTCGGGGACCGCCGGCACCACGACCGACTCCTCCCCCGAGCGGTCGATGCGCACGCCGGCGGGGCCGAGGGTGACGACCCACGTGCCGACACGGGAGAGGATCTCCTCGACGGTCCAGCCGGTCTTCTGCGTGATCAGGCTGGCCTCGTACTCGTTCGAGAACAGGATCTCCGCGCCGTCGATCAGCGGGCGGATCAGGTCGCCGTCGCCGAAGGCGAGCTGCTGCGAGGGGTCGGCGAGGAAGCGGTAGCCGCGCTGGCGGCACTCCTCGGTGTGCCGCAGCATGCCCTGCGGGTCGTCCGGGCCGATGATGACGTAGTCGGGCTGCCCGACGCGGTCGACGATCGGCTTGAGCTCGATCTCGCGCGACTCGCTCATCGCGCCGGCGTAGAAGCTCGCGATCTGGGCGTGCGCGCTGTCGTTGGTGCACACGAAGCGGGCGGTGTGCTTGGTCTCCGAGACGTGCACGGAGTCGCAGTCGACGTTGTGGCGCTCGAGCCAGGAGCGGTACTCGGCGAAGTCCTCCCCCACGGCCCCGACGAGGACCGGGCGCAGGCCCAGGTTGCCCAGGCCGAAGCAGATGTTCGCGGCGCACCCGCCGCGTCGTACCTCGAGCTCCTCGACCAGGAAGGACACCGACAGCTTGTCGAGCTGGTCCACGACCAGGCTGTCGGCGAACCTGCCCGGGAAGGACATCAGGTGGTCGGTCGCGATGGATCCGGCAACAAGGAGGGACACGACGCGGAACACTACCTTCCGGTACGCCTCGGGATACCCCGCAGTAGCCAATAACGTCGTCGCCATGACGACTTCACCGGGCGGTGGCACCCGCCCCGCGCACCTGGTCCACGACGAGCTCGCGACCCCCGCCGAGATGGCCGCCGACTGCCAGGAGACCGGCCGCAACCTCCGCCTCGAGGCCCACCTCGAGCGCGCGGCGAGGGCCGCCGTCACCACCCCGCCGAGCCTGGCCTTCGAGGACTACCCCGCCGAGGTCACCAAGCGCGAGATCCGCATCTCCGAGGCCGCGGCCCGGCTGGCCGGCGCGCTGCACCTGCACCTGGACTGATCGAGCACCTCCGACCCCGAGCACGACGAAGGCCCCCGCCACTGGCGGGGGCCAACGTGTGTGTCAGCTCAGTGGAAGCTGTCGCCGCAGGCGCAGGAGCCGGTGGCATTGGGGTTGTCGATGGTGAAGCCCTGCTTCTCGATGGTGTCGACGAAGTCGATCTCCGCACCGTTGAGGTAGGGGACGCTCATCCGGTCGACCACGACGGTCACGCCGTCGAAGTCGGTGGTCACGTCGCCGTCGAGGGTCCGCTCGTCGAAGAACAGCTGGTAGCGCAGGCCCGAGCAGCCACCCGGCTGGACGGAGATGCGCAGGGCCAGGTCGTCGCGGCCCTCCTGCTCGAGGAGGCTCTTGACCTTGCCCGCCGCGACGGCGGAGAGGTTGATCTGGTCGGTACGGCGCTCGGTGGTCTCGACCTGCTCGGTCATCTCATCACTCCAGAAGTCTCGGGGCACTGCTGTCTCCAATGGTCGCACACGATGGGTTATTCCCCAGCCGTGTGGCCGCGATCGCCCCTCCGCCGGCTCGGGGTGGCGGCACATCGCACCTCACGACCACTTCCAGCCGCGATCTGCCGCCACCCCCGGGCGGGGACACGCGGACAGGGCGTGGACCCGGGTCAGCGGGACCAGGTGCGCGCGACCCGGGCGGCGAGGTCGGCGAGGGCGTCGGCGGGGGCGCCGAGGGCGCGGTCCTCCCCCACCAGCTCGACAAGGGAGTACGCCGACTCGATGCCGAGGGCGCGCATCTCCCGCGACCCGACGAGCACCTGCCCCGCCAAAGCGATGCAGGGGCGGAGGGCCTCGGCGGCGACGGCGGCCACGCCGTAGGGCACCTTGCCGGCGCGGCTGGAGAAGTCGAAGGCGCCCTCGCCGGTGACCACGAGGTCCGCGGCGCGGGCACGTCGGGCGAGGGACACGGCGTCGGTGACCAGGCCGATGCCGGGCTCGCGGGTGGCGCCGAGGGCGAGGAGCGCGAAGCCGATGCCTCCGGCGGCGCCGGCCCCCTTCTCCAGCGACGTACGCCGGTCGGTGGCGACCGCGAAGGCCTCGAGCCAGCCGTCGACCGCGGCGATCCGGTCCTCGTCGACGCCCTTCTGCGGCCCGAACGTCTTGGTCGCCCCGAACAGGCCGGTCAGCGGGTTGTCGACGTCACTGGCCGCCACCAGGGTCACCCCGTCGAGGCGCGCCCGGGCCGGGGCCAGGTCGACGGTCGTCACCGTCGCCAGCGGCGCCGCGCCACCGTCGAGCACAGCGTCCGAGGTCGCGCCGAGCGCGTCGAGGACGCCGGCGCCGCCGTCGTTCGTGCCGGTGCCGCCCAGCCCGACCACCACGGTCGACGCGCCGCCCGCGACCGCGGCGAGCACGAGCTCGCCGACCCCGCGGCTCGTCGCCGTCTCGACGGGGCCGGAGACCAGGTGCAGGCCGGCGGCCTGCGCGCTCTCGACGTACGCCGTCTCCCCCACGCGCAGCACCACCGCGGGCACCGGGCCACCGTGCGGTCCGGACACCGTGACGGCCGACAGCTCACCCCCCAGCGCGGCGTGCAGCACGTCCACGAAGCCGGGGCCACCGTCGGCCATCGGGGCGAGGTCGAGCTCGTCGTCCGGGGCGTGGCGACGCCAGCCGGAGGCGATGGCGTCGGCGGCCTCCACGGCCGTGAGGGTCCCGGCGAACTTGTCCGGGGCGATCAGCACGCGCATGGCGACCATCCTTGCAGTGGTGCCATCGGGCATGCTTCTCGCATGAGCGAGCGCAGCGAGCGAGTCATCCAACACAGCGTCTCAGGTGCCTCATGCGCGCACGGAGCGAAGCGAGTACGTGCATGAGCTTGGAACCGATCGTCGCGGAGATCACGGTCCCGGTGAAACCCGCCCAGGCGTTCGTCGGGTTCACGGCCCAGATGGGCGAGTGGTGGGACCCGATGCTGAGCCCCGACCCGCCGACCTACAGCAGCATCGCGATCGACCCCAACGGGCCGGTCGAGACCGTCCACGACGACGACCAGCGCTACACCTGGGGCCGCGTCACGACCTGGGACCCGCTGGGGCACCTCGTCATGGACTTCTGGCTCGGGCACGACCAGGCCGAGCCGACCACGCTCGACGTGCGCTTCACCGACGAGGGCGACGGCACCCGCGTCCACCTCGAGCACGGCGGCTGGGCCGACGGCTCGGAGCAGGTGCGCGCCAAGTACACGCACTGGCCCGACCTGCTCGCCCGGTACGCCTCGCACGTCTCGTGACGGCCGTCCTCGTCCGCCCGATGCGCGAGGGCGACCTCGAGCCCTTCAGCGAGATCACCGCCACCAGCTACCACGAGGTGGACACCCGGACCCACCAGCGCGCCTGGCCCGACCCCGTACGCCGTCCGCCGGCCCGCAACGGTGCCTGGATCGCCCGCACCCGTGCCGCGCTGAGGACCGACGCGGCCGGCTGCTGGGTCGCCGAGGTCGACGGCCAGGTCGTGGGCGGCGCGGTCTCCCGGGTCCGTGAATTGATGTGGATCCTGGCGTCCTTCGCCGTGCTGCCCGAGCACCAGGGCCGCGGCATCGGCACCCAGCTCCTCGCCGCGAGCCTGCACCACGGCCGCGGGTGCCTGCGCGGCATGTTCTCCGCGAGCGCCGACCCCGGCGCCGTGCGCCGCTACCGGCTGGCCGGCTTCGACCTGCACCCCCAGATGATGCTGACCGGCGTCGTCGACCGGAGCGCGATCCCCGTGGTGGAGCGGGTCCGCGAGGGCACGGCCGCCGACATCGACCTGATGGACTCGGTCGACCGGCGCACCCGCGGCGCCGCGCACCTCTCCGACCACGAGCTGCTGCTCGACCAGTTCCGGCTGGTCGTCGTGGACCACACGACCGGCTCGGGCTACGCCTACGTCGACCCCGACGGTTCGCCCACGCTGGTGGCAGCCACGAACCGGCGTACGGCCGCGGCCCTGCTGTGGGAGGCGCTCGCGTCGTCGGCTCCGGGCGCGCAGGTCTCGGTCCACCACGTCACCGCGGCCAACGCGTGGGCACTCGACGTCGGGCTGGAGGCCCGGCTGTCGATCCACCAGTACGGCTACCTGTGCCTGCGCCGGATGAAGCCGCCCGCGCCGTACATCCACCACGGCTCGCTGCTGTAGCCGGACGGGTCAGGCGTCGGACCCCGGCTCGAGGCGCGCACCCGCGGCGACGTCGGCGTCGATCCGCGAGTCGCGCCCGACCAGTACGACGTCCTCGTCCCGCGCGAGCCGCCCGGCGGGCTCGCCGCCGACCAGCGCCCGCTCGCCGACCACGCAGCGCTCGTCGAGGACGGTCGTGCGGACCACGGCACCGGCGCGGATCACGCAGTCCTCCATCACGACGCTGTCGTGCACCTCGGCGCCCTTCTCCACCACGACGCCCGGGCCGAGGACGCTGCCGACCACGGTGCCGCTCACGTCCGCTCCCGGGGAGAGCAGCGAGTCGCGGCACTCCCCCGCGGCCCGTACGCGCGCGGCGGGCCGGTCGGGCCAGTGCGAGATGACCGGCCGACCGGGGTGGTCGAAGACGTCGACCCTGCCGGCGAGCAGGTCGCGGTGGGACTGGAGGTAGAGCCCGGGCTGGCCGACGTCGCGCCAGTAGCCCGTCAGCGGGACCGCGACCACCTTCCCGCGGTCCACCAGGCGCGGCAGGAGGTGCTCGCCGAAGTCGCCGATGCCGCTGTCGCCGTCCCGGGCGTCCGCGTCGTCCTGCTCCCCTGCGAGCTCGGCGCGCAGCTCGTGGAGGGTCTCGAGGAGCACCGCCGTGTCGTAGACGAAGATCTCCGTCGCCACCGTGCCGGTCGAGGGCCTGGACGGCTTGTGCTCCACCGCGGTCACCGTGCCGCCGCGGCCGGTGAGCACCACGACGTTGTCGGACGCGTCCTTCTTGGTCACCTCGCTGGTGAGGACCGTGGCCGCCCGGCCCGCGGCGACGTGCTCCTCCACCACCGGGCCGAGGTCCATGTTGAAGACGTGGTCGGCGCTGCACACCACGAGGGTGGGGGCGCCGAAGGCCTCGAGGTCGGCGGACATCCGCAGCAGCAGGTCGCCGTTGCCGTGGGCGAACCCGCTCTCGGTCGCGGGGCCCGTGCCCGTCTGCGGGACGATGCGGCGGAAACCGCCGCGGTTGCGGTCCAGGCTCCACGGCCGGCCGCCGGAGAGGTACTCGTCGATCGAGGTGACCTGGTACTCCAGGGACACCCACACGTCGGAGAGGTCCGCGTGCACCAGCCCGGACAGCGCGAAGTCGATGAGGCGGTGCACGCCGCCGTAGGGCAGGGCCGGCTTGGCGCGCTCGCGGGTCAGCACGTCCATGCGGGAGCCCTGCCCGCCCGCCTGCACCAGGGCAAGGACCTCACCGCGTCGTGGCATGTCCGAGAGCCTGCCACACGGCGAGAAGCGTCGGTACGCCCTCCTAGGATGTGCACCATGACCCTCGTCGACCTGCCGCTCCTCCCGCTCGGCAAGGGCCGCGACCTCGACGCCGAGCGTGGCGTGGAGTGCCCCGGCGACCTGCCGGCGGCGTCCGACCCGTCGCTGGTCGAGCGCGCCCGCGCGGCCAAGGAGGCCCTCGGCGGCCGGGTGTTCGTGCTCGGCCACCACTACCAGCGCGACGAGGTGATCCAGTTCGCCGACGTCACCGGCGACTCCTTCAAGCTGGCGCGCGACGCCGCCGCGCGTCCCGACGCCGAGTTCATCGTCTTCTGCGGCGTCCACTTCATGGCCGAGTCGGCCGACATCCTCACCTCGCCCGCCCAGCAGGTCGTGCTGCCCGACCTCGCCGCCGGGTGCTCGATGGCCGACATGGCCCGGCTGCGGCAGGTCGAGGACGCGTGGGACGCGATGGCCGACGCCGGCATCCAGGACAGCGTCGTGCCGGTGACCTACATGAACTCCAGCGCCGACATCAAGGCGTTCTGCGGCCGCAACGGCGGGGTGGTGTGCACGTCCTCCAACGCCGACGTCGCGCTCGAGTGGGCCTTCGCGCAGAAGGGTGACGGCGACGCCAAGGTCCTCTTCCTCCCCGACCAGCACCTCGGCCGCAACACCGCCGTGCTCCAGATGGGCATGTCGCTCGACGACTGCGTCGTGTGGGACCCGCTCCAGCCCGGCGGCGGCCTCACGGCCGAGGAGCTCCAGCGCGCCCGGATGATCCTCTGGAAGGGCCACTGCTCGGTGCACGGCCGCTTCTCCGAGGACGTCGTCGACGAGCTGCGCGCCAAGCACCCCGGCATCAAGGTGCTGGTCCACCCCGAGTGCAAGCACGAGGTCGTGCTCGAGGCCGACCTCGTCGGCTCGACCGAGTTCATCATCAAGACCATCGAAGCGGCCGAGCCCGGCACCGTCTGGGCCATCGGCACCGAGCTCAACCTGGTCAAGCGGCTCGCCGACGCCCACCCCGACAAGACGATCGTGTTCCTCGACCGCAACGTCTGCTACTGCTCGACGATGAACCGCATCGACCTGCCCCACCTCGTCTGGGCGCTGGAGAACCTCGTCGCCGGTGAGGTCGTCAACCAGATCACCGTCGACCCGGAGACCGAGGCCGACGCGCTGCTGGCCCTGCAACGGATGCTCGACCTGCCCGGCAAGTCCCACCGCGACTGACCCGGCCGCGCACGATGGGGACGGCACTGCGGCGCGTCAGCGACTCGGAGCGGCGCAGCCGGATCGCCGTACGCCACTGCCTGACGCCGGCGCACCGGAAGGACGACGTCGCGCTGGTCACGCGCGCGATGGCCGTGCTGCACGCCACCGAGGCGGCGACGGTCCACCTCGCGCTCGCCGCGCGCACGGAGGGGCTGACGCCCGAGGCGATCGACGCCGAGCTCTACGACGTGCGCATGGTCGTCAAGCAGCTGGCCATGCGGCGCACGCTCTTCGTCTTCCCGCGCGAGCTGCTTCCGGCGGCGTGGGGCAGCGCCGCCGCCCGGGTCGCGACCTCCGAGCGCAAGCGGATCGCCAAGGCCATCGCCGGGGCCGGCATCGCCCCTGACGGCGACGCCTGGCTCGACGCCGCGCGAGAGGCGGTGCTCGCCCGCCTCGCCGCCGGACCGGCCACGACCACGCAGCTGCGCGCGGAGGTGCCGGAGCTCGCCGGGATGATCGGCGGTGACACGGACAAGACGTGGGACCGACCGGTGCCGGTGGCGCCGTGGGTCCTGACGCACCTCGGCCTCGAGGGGAGGGTCCTCCGCGGCCGCAACGCCGGGCACTGGCGGCTGAACAAGCCGACGTGGACCACCGCCGAGGACTGGCTCGGCGTCGTGCCCGAGCCCCTCGACGAGGCCGACGGGTACGCCGCCCTCGTCCGCTCCTGGCTGACCACCTTCGGGCCGGGCACGGCCGCGGACCTCCAGTGGTGGCTCGGGTCGACCAAGACCGCGCTCACCCGGGCGCTGGCCGACGTCGACGCCGTCCAGGTGGCGCTCGACGACGGCGCCGTCGGGTGGCTGCTGCCCGAGGACGCCGAGGACACCGGGCCGGTCGAGCCCTGGGCCGCGCTGCTGCCGACGCTCGACCCGACGGTCATGGGGTGGAAGCAGCGCGGCTTCTACCTCGACCCCGCTCACGTGCCGTACCTCTTCGACACCAACGGCAACGCCGGCACCACGGCGTGGTGGGACGGCCGGGTCGTGGGCTGCTGGGTGCAGGACGACGAGGGCGTCGTCCGGCTGTCCCTGCTCGAGGACGTCGAGCCGGCCGGTCGCGACGCCCTCGAGCACGAGGCGCGCCGGCTCACCGACTGGCTCGACGGCACCGTCGTCGGCCACGTCTACGCCTCGCGGCAGATGAAGCTGGCCAGGCTGCCCTAGTCGACGTCGACGGCCGGCAGCGCGAACCAGAAGACGGAGCCGCCGCCCTCGCGCGGCTCCACGCCGATCGCACCGTCGTGCGCCTCGACGATCCGCCGGCACGTCGCCAGGCCGATGCCCGAGCCCTCCACGGTCTTGTCCAGGCGGGCCAGCGGCGCGAACACCCGCTCGCGCTTGTCCTCGGGGATGCCGCGTCCGCGGTCGCGCACCTCGATCCGGTGGCGGCCGTCGACCCGCCGGCTCCCGACCTCGACGTCCGGCGACTCCCCCGCGACCGTGAACTTCGCGGCGTTGTCCACCAGGTTCATCAGCACCGACCGCAGCTGCGAGGCGTCGCCGCGCACGACCGGCAGCGGGCCGACCCGGACCTGCGACCGGTCGATCCGGCCGGCGAGGTCGTCCAGCGCGGCCTCGACCTCGACCGCCAGGTCGACGCGCTCGTCGCCCGGCGGGTCTCCCTGCGAGGCGAACTCGAGAAGGTTGCCGATCATGTCGTTCATCCGGTCGACGCCCCGGCGGGCGCGCGCCACCGTCTCGACCTGGTAGTCGTCGGTGACCTCCAGCTCGAGGGCCTCCAGGGACAGCGAGATGGCGGTCAGCGGGTTCTTCAGGTCGTGGCTGACCTGGCCGGCGAAGTTGGCCAGCCGCTCGTTGGAGGTGCTGAGGCGGGCGTTGACCTCCCCGAGCCGGCGCGAGGCCAGGTCGAGCTCCAGCACGTCGACCACGCGGTCGGCGAGCAGCGCCAGCCCACGCGCCGCCTCGTCGGTCACCGGGTGGGCCTCGCTGTCGAACACGCACAGGGTGCCGATGACGACGCCGTCGGGCGTGCGCAACGGGTGGGAGCCGTAGTACTTCACGTCGGCGATCTCACCGGTCGTCCACGGGTTGTCGGCGAAGCGCGGGTCCCGGCCGGCGTCGTCGAGCATGATCGGGCGCCCCGACTCCACCACCTGCCGGCACATCGAGTCGTCGCACGGCGTCGTCCGACCCTCGAAGCCCGTCGTGGCCACCTGGTGCTGGTGCCTGCTGCTGAGCAGGTTGACGGCGGCGTACGGCACGCCCGCCACCTGGGCCGCGAGGTCCACCAGCGCGACGAGCTCGCGCCGCGGCGGCCCCTCGATGACGTCGTACGCCGCCAGCGCGCGGTCGCGCTCCGCCCCCGAGCTCACAGCCCGGGCGCCTTCCAGACGGCCAACCAGCGCTGGGTGTCGGGCTCCATCGGCAGCTCCTTGTCCAAGAGGTCGCGCACGGACAGCTCGAGCAGCGTGTCGCGGGACTGCTCGCCCGTGGGTGCGAAGGGGTAGAACGTCCCCTGCTTGTAGAGGTAGGTCAGCCCGAAGGACTGCCCGGCGGCGTTGCGGAAGGGCACCATCGAGCAGAGCAGCCCCGCATCGAAGCCGTTGAGCTCGAGGGTGGTGTTGACGGCGTGGAGGTCGGTGCACAGGCCCGCCATGTCGTCCTTGTCGCCGGTCACCACCAACCAGGTGAAGCCGAAGTCGTCCTGGCTGACGCTGACCTCGGGGGCCTCCGCGTCGTCGCGGATCAGCGCCACCACGTCGTCCTGGGCCCGCGCGAACGCGGCGCCGGCGGCGGAGCGGTAGCAGACCGAGCCGGAGCCCGTCGGCTCGAACCCCAACGCCGTCTGGAGCGTGACCGCCGCGCTCGGCACGTGGAACAGCGCGTCGAGGTTGTTGCGCTTGGGCTGCGTCCGCGCGCGCATGGCCTCCCAGAGCCCCATCGTCGCCCCTCAGCCCGTCGGCCTGCTGAGCTCGGCCTGGATGCGGGCGAGCTGCTCGAGGCGCTGGTGGAGGGGCGGGTGCGTGGCCATCAGGCCGCTGAGGCCGCCGCGGAAGGCCGGCACGATGCACAGCGCGCTGGCGGCGTTGGCGCGCAGGTCACGCTGCGGGGTGGCGGCAGCCTCACCGCTGATCTTCTGGAGCGCGGACGCCAGCGCGGCGGGCTTCATCGTCAGGTAGGCGCCCGACCGGTCGGCGCACAGCTCGCGGTAGCGCGACAGCAGGCGCAGCAGCAGGAAGCTGACGGCGTACACCACCAGGCTGACGAGCAGGGCGACGAGCACGGCCGGGAGGGCACCGTTGTTGTTGCGGCGCCCCATCCCACCGAACTGGGCGAACCGCATCAGCAGGCCGGCCGCGATGCCGGCCGACGACGCGACGGTCATGACCAGCACGTCGCGGTGGGCCACGTGGCTCAGCTCGTGGGCGAGGACGGCCTCGAGCTCCTCCGCGTCGAGCGTCTGCAGGATGCCGGTGGTCACGCAGACCACCGCGCGGTCCGGGGACCGTCCCGTCGCGAAGGCGTTGGGCACCGCCATGTCGGCGACGCCCACCCGCGGCTTCGGCATGTCGGCCAGCGCGCAGAGCCGGTCGATCATGCCGTGCAGCTCGGGCGCCTCCTCCGGGGAGACCTCCCGGGCGCGCATCGCCCGCATCGCCACCTTGTCGGAGCTCCACCACTGCCAGAAGGCCATGCCGATCGCGATGATCGCCACGAGCGGCGCGTAGCCGGACCCGACGACCTGGATCAGCACGACGACCAGGCCGACGAACAGCCCGCCGAGCAGGAACATGGTCAGGGTCATCCGGGCGGTGAGCCCGCTGTCCTTGATGAAGCGCGAGGAGGCCATGGAGGAAGCTGTGGCCCGCCTCAGCCCGGGATCAGGCCGTCGTCGCCCAGGAGCTCGCGGACCTCGTCGATCGTGGCGTCCGGCGGCGGCAGGATCAGGTCGGACTCGTCCAGGGTGTCGACGTCGTGGTGCGTGCCGTTGGACCGCACCGCTGCGAGCAGGCCGCTCAGCGCGGTGCGGAACATCGCCTCGTCACCGGCCTCGATGGCCTGCTCGATCTGCGTGTCGAGACCGTTGAGGGCGTCGAGCGCGTGGTCGTCGAGGTCGTACTGACCCTCGCCGAGGATGCGGACGATCATGCGGTCCCGCCCTCGTTGGCCTGGCGCTGGACGGGCTCCTCCTCGGCCTCGAGGATGTCGCCGCCGTCGCCGGCCTCGATGGCCTGGGGCGCCGCGGCACCGGCCTTGAGCCGGGCGAGCTCGGCCTCCACGTCGGAGGTGGACGACAGGGCGTCGAGCTCGCGGGAGATGTCGTCGCCGGCGTTGAGCTGCGAGGCGTCGTCGAGCGCGCCGGAGGCGATGAGCTCGTCGATGGCCTGGCCCCGCGCCTGCATCTGGGCGGTCTTGTCCTCCGCGCGCTGGATGGCCAGCCCCACGTCGCCCATCTCCTCGCCGATGCCGGACATGGCCTCGCCGATGCGGGTCTGGGCCTCGGCCGCGGTGTAGGTGGCCTTGATGGTCTCCTTGCGGGTGCGGAAGGCCTCGACCTTGGCCTGCAGCCGCTGCTGCGCCAGGACGAGCTTCTCCTCCTCGCCCTGCAGCGTCGCCTGCTGCTCCTTGAGGCTGGTGATCTGGGACGTCAGGCCGGACTTGCGGGTGAGGGCCTCACGGGCCAGGTCCTCGCGACCCGCGCCGATGGCCTTCTCGGCCTGGCCCTGGAGCTTGGCCGCCTGCTGCTCGAGCTGGTTGACCTGCAGCTCCACGCGCTTGCGGCTGGTGGCGACGTCGGCGACGCCGCGGCGTACCTTCGAGAGGAGCTCGAGCTGCCGCTGGTAGCTGTAGTCGAGGGTCTCCCGGGGGTCCTCCGCCTTGTCCAGGGCCTTGTTGGCCTTGGAGCGGAAGATCAGGCTGATGCGCTTCATGAGACTCATCGGGGTGCAGACCCTCTCTTGGTCATGACGTGTCGGTGGGGCGCGCCCACGCCACGCGTGCGTGGGCAGGGCGTTGGCCCAACCCTAGGACCAAACCCCAACCGGAGGTAGGCCATGGCCGCGACGGCGCCCGCGCGGGGCGACGGCGATAGGCTGGGCCGCAGCATCCGATCCACGTGAAGGCAGCAGGCGTTGTTCCGTCGTTCCACCCCCGAGCCCGAGGTCCCGGCCGCCACCGACAAGGTGGGCGGCAAGGGTCGACCCACGCCGACCCGCAAGGAGGCCGAGGCGGCCGCCCGGGCGCGGGCCAAGGTGCCCCGCAGCCGCAAGGAGCAGGCGGCCGCGCAGCGGGCGGCCCGCGGCGACACCGCGGCGAAGATGCGCCAGGCGATGAAGACCGGCGACGACCGCTACCTCCCCGCGCGCGACCGGGGTCCGGTGCGCCGGTTCATCCGCGACTTCGTCGACTCCCGCTTCAGCTTCATCGAGCTGATGGTGCCGCTGCTCATCGTGTCGATGATCCTCGGCTACTCCGGCAACCAGACCGCGATGAACCTCGGCAACACCGTGCTGTTCACCACGATCATGGTCATCATCTTCGACATCGTGATGCTGCGCTTCCGCCTGCGGCGCGAGATGGCGCGCCGCTTCCCGGACGAGCCCACCAAGGGCGTCACCAGGTACGCCGCGATGCGCTCGCTGCAGATGAAGTTCCTGCGCCTGCCCAAGGCCCAGGTGAAGATCGGCGAGAAGCTCCCCGAGACCTATCGATGAGCACCCGCCGATGACCCACGACCACTCCGGCGGCCCCACCGCCGACGTCTCCGTGCGCGTCGCGTGGGCCGACGACGCCGACGCGATCGCCTCGGTGCAGCTCCGGGCATGGCCGGTGCTGTACGCCGACGTGCTGCCCGCCGACGTGCTGCCCACCGACGCCGGGGCCGTCGCCGCGCAGTGGCGGCAGGCGCTGACCCGGCCGGCCGACGCGCGCAACCGGGTGCTGGTCGCGCTGGAGCGCAACCGGGTCGTCGGCTTCGCGCTCACCTCCCCGGCCGCCGACCCCGACTGCGACCCCGTCGCCGACGGCGAGCTCGCGGAGGTCACCCTCGATCCCGAGGAGACGTCGAAGGGCCACGGCTCCCGACTCCTCCAGGCGGCGGTCGACACCCTCGCGGCCGACCGGTTCACCCGGGCGGTGACCTGGGTCAACGCCGGTGACGACGCGCTGCGGTCCTTCCTCACCGAGGCCGGGTGGGCGCCCGACACCGCCCACCGCGAGCTCGACCTGGACGGCACCGGGGCCACCACGGTCAAGCAGGTCCGGCTCCACACCGCGATCGCCTGACGCGCGCACCAGCGCCGTCCGCGATGGCCGCCCACGGGCGGCCCGCGGAAACTCCACCCCTCCGGACCTTGTTTTCCAGGTGGCGCGCGTCACCATGGAGGAGCCGGCTACTCCGCCGGCCAGCCACGGGGGTTTCGCCATGTTCGGTCCGCTTCCCGCTCTGCACCGGTTCGCGCTGGTCCTCGCCGCGCTGGTCGTGTGCGTCGGCATCGGCTTCTGGCTCGGGGCGATGCCCGAGGTCCCGCTGAACCTCCGGGTCGGCCTGCTCGCCGGTGCCGCCGCCGGGGTGGCGGCGGCCTTCGCGCTGGTCCACGACTTCCACCACGGCTACCACCAGGGGCACGTCCGGGCGGCGCGCGTCCGCCGTCGTACCCACTGACGAGGAGCTGCGGCGAGCCGCACTAGCCTCGGGGCGTGCCCGAGCCAGTCCTGACCGCGAGCGAGCGCTCGGGGATCGTGCGCGACAGCCTGGCCGTCGGCGTCGCGACCGGCGCCTACGGCATCGGGTTCGGGGCGGTCTCGGTCGCCTCCGGGCTCAGCGTCGCGCAGACGTGCGTGCTGTCGCTGCTGATGTTCACCGGCGCCAGCCAGTTCGCGCTGGCCGGGGTCGTGGCCGCCGGGGGCGCACCGATGTCCGGGGCTGCCACCGCGCTGCTCCTCGGCACCCGCAACACGCTGTACGGCCTGCGGATGGCGCCGCTGCTGAAGTGGCGCGGGTGGCGCCGGGCTGCCGCCGCCCACGTGCT
>JAYSEC010000030.1:0-21893 GCA_041914085.1 Nocardioides sp. | reverse complement strand
AGAGCTTGAGCGGGGTGTCGACCTGCTGGAGGACGCCGAGCTTCATCACCGCGACGCGGTCGCCCATCGTCATCGCCTCGACCTGGTCGTGGGTGACGTAGACGGTCGTGACGCCGAGGTCCTGCTGCAGCCGGGCGATGTCGGTGCGGGTCTGCACGCGCATCTTCGCGTCGAGGTTGGACAGCGGCTCGTCCATGCAGAACACCTGCGGTGCCCGCACGATCGCGCGACCCATCGCCACGCGCTGGCGCTGGCCACCGGACAGCGCCTTGGGCTTGCGCTGGAGGTACTCCGTCAGGCCGAGGATCTCCGCGGCCTTGGCCACCCGCTGCTTGCGCTCCTCGGCCGGGACCTTCGCCATCTTGAGCGAGAACGCCATGTTCTCCTCGACGGACATGTGCGGGTAGAGCGCGTAGTTCTGGAACACCATCGCGATGTCCCGGTCCTTCGGCGGCACGTTGGTCACGTCGCGGTCGCCGATGAAGATGCGACCGTCGTTGACCTCCTCCAGCCCCGCCAGCATGCGGAGCGTGGTGGACTTGCCGCACCCGGACGGGCCGACGAGGACCATGAACTCGCCGTCCTTGATCTCCAGGTCGATGCCCGGGACCGCGGGCTCATCGGCCCCCGGATACCACCGCTGGGCCTTCTCGAACGTCACTGATGCCATTTTCTGCTCCTTCACCGGCAGGTACGTGCCGGACGATCCGTAGTGAAGTGACGCCAGTCACAGTAGGGCTCCGCGGTCCGACCGGGCAACGCGGGTGTCCACGCCGGACGGCGACGCGACCGCGAGGAGTCCGGTTCAGGCCCGCCGGACCGACCCGCCGTGCCGGACGGTCATCGGCACCGAGACCGTCCCGCCCCGGTCGTCGGCGTCGAGGAGGCGGCGCACGGCGAGCGCGCCGAGCTCGGTGAACGGCAGCTCGACCGAGGTCAGCACCGGTCGCAGCCACCCGGCCAGCGCGGACCCGTCGAAGGAGACCACGCTGACGTCGTCGGGCACCCTCAGGCCGGCCTCGGCCAGCGCCTGGTAGACGCCCATCGCGACCCGGTCGTTCATGCAGACCAGCCCGCGGGCGCGGTGCCCCGCCGCCAGCCACCGGCTGGTCGCCTCGAAGCCCTCGGTGACCGACCAGTCGCAGGCGACCACGCCCCCGAGCGCCACGCCGCTCGCCGCGAGCCCGGCCCGGACGCCCCACATGCGACGTGGTCCGGCGGTCGCCTCGGGTGTCGGGTCCTCGCCCACGACCCACACGTCGTCGACGCCCGCGTCGAGCAGCACCGCGGCCGCCTGGCGGCCGCCACCCTCGTCGTCGGGGACGACGGCGGGCAGGTTCTGGTCAGGGTCCTCGCAGTTGAGGAGCACCGACCGGGTGCCGCGCAGCGAGTCGGGAAGCCGCACCGTGCGCGCGGTGCGGGTGGCATAGACCACCCCGTCGACCTCGCGCTCGAGCATCTCCTCGATCAGCAGCCGCTCGAGCTCGGGGTCGCCGCCGCTCTCGCCCATGACCACGAGGTGGTCGAGCTCGCGCGCCGCCAGGCTGGCGCCGGTCAGCATGCTGCTGCCGTACTGCTCGCCGGCGATCTGGTCGGAGACCAGCCCGACCGTCGCGGTGCGCCGGGTGCGGAGGCTGCGGGCGCTCCGGTTGGGGCGGTAGCCCAGGCGCGCGACAGCGGCCCGGACGCGCTCCTCGGTCTCGCTCGCGATCCGCATCTCGTCGGCCCGGCCGTTGAGGATGTAGGACGCCGTCGTGGTCGACACGCCCGCTTCGGCGGCGACGTCGGAGAGCACCACCCGTCGCGTCTTCACCGCTCTCCTCCCTCCTCCATGGCGCGCCAGATCCTGCCGCAGGCGCGGGACGCCTGTCGGCCGAATGTGTCCGAACCGTTGCTTGACACCCGGACCGGCAGCCGCACATGATGCGGCTGATTCGATTCAGCAGTGGCGTAGGTCACAGTACGACGAACCGGCCCGGCGCGGATAGGCCCGGCCAGCCAAGGAGGCACCCCCATGCGACTGACTTCGACACGGCGCCGAGCGGCACTGGGCGTCAGCGCGCTCGCCCTCGCCCTGACCACCACCGGATGCCTCGGCAGCGACGAGGGCGGGGGCGGCGGTGGGGGTGGCGGCGAGGACGACGGCGTCGTCGACATCCTCGCGACCACCGACCCGCTCGTCTTCGACGGCCTCAAGAAGAAGATCGAGGAGGAGGCCGACGCCGCCGGCATCGAGGTCAACGTGGAGCGCGTCGACAACATCAACCAGCTGATCCTCACCCGCATCCAGGCCAACGACCCGCCGGACATCGCCGTGATCCCCCAGCCCGGCGTGATCAAGCAGATCGTCGACCGCGGCAAGGCCGTCGAGCTCACCGACGACATCGTGCCGGCCGACGCGATCGCCGACATGACGCCCGGCACGCTCGAGGCCGGGCAGATCGACGGCACGCAGTACGGCCTGATGATCAGCATGAACGTCAAGAGCCTGGTGTTCTACAACAAGCAGGCATGGGACGAGGCGGGCTACGAGGCACCCGAGACTCTCGACGACCTCGCGGCGCTCACCGAGCAGATCAAGAGCGACGGCGGCACGCCGTGGTGCTTCGGCATCGAGTCGGGCACCGCCACGGGCTGGCCGGTCACCGACTGGTTCGAGGACCTGATCATGCGCTACGGCGGCGCCGAGACCTACAACCAGTGGGTCGCCAACGAGGTGAAGTTCGACTCCGACGTCGTGCGCCAGGCGGCCGACTTCCTCGAGACCAACGTCCTGGCCGATGGCAGCGTCCCCGGCGGGCGGGACTCGATCGCGAGCGTGGCCTTCGGTGACGCCGAGGACACCATGTGGGAGGACGAGCCGGGCTGCTGGCTGTTCAAGCAGGGCAACTTCGTCGTCTCGGCCGACTTCATGCCGCAGGACGTGGTCGACAACGTCGACGAGCGGATCGGCGTCTTCGGCTTCCCGCCCGCCGAGGCCGGCGGGGAGAACCCGGTGATGGGCGGTGGCGACCTCGCCACGCTGCTCGAGGACAACGAGAGCTCGCGCGCGGTGATGGAGATGCTCGCCGACGTCGAGCTCGGCACCGAGGCGGCGCCGACCAGCTCGTTCATCTCGCCGCACACGGAGTTCGACACGTCGCTCTACCCGAGCGACCTGACCCGCCAGATCGCCGACGTCGCCTACCAGGCCGACCCCTTCCTCTTCGACGGGTCGGACCTCATGCCCGGCGAGGTCGGGGCCGGCAGCTTCTGGAAGGAGATGACGGCGTGGATCAGCGACCAGCAGGACCTCGACACCACGCTGACCAACATCGACGAGAGCTGGCCCGCCAGCTGAGCTGACGCGTCCCGTGACGGGGACGGCCGCCGCCCGGTCGTCCCCGTCCCCGCACCCTCCACCGCCCTCACGGCCCTGCCAGGAGCGAGACACATGGTCCTGAAGATCCTGAACACCCTGATCACGGTCGGTGTGGGTGTCGCCGCCGCCGTCGTCCTCTACTGGCTCCTCAACAAGCTCGCCGAGCTGCTGCCGGGGCGCTGGGAGGACCGGATCAAGCCGTACCTCTACATCCTTCCCGCCTACGCCGCCCTCGTGTTCTACCTCGTCTACCCGGCCGTGCAGACGGTCGTGTTCAGCTTCGCCAACGCCCAGAGCACGGCGTGGGTGGGCTTCGACAACTACAGCCGGCTCCTCCAGTCCGAGGGCTTCCAGGACACGCTGTTCAACACGCTGCTCTGGATGATCGTCGTGCCCGTGCTCGTCGTCGTCCTGGGCCTCGCCATGGCCGTCCTCGCCGACCGTCTCAACCCCACGTGGGAGCGGACCTCGAAGACGATCATCTTCCTGCCCATGGCGATCAGCGCCGTCGGCGCCGGCACCGTGTGGGGCCTGGTCTACAACTACCGCCCCGAGGGGCGTGAGCAGATCGGCCTGCAGAACGCCATCGTCACGGCGCTCGGCTTCGACCCGGTGGCGTGGCTGCAGGTGAGCGACTTCCACCTCAACAGCTTCTTCCTCATGCTCATGCTGCTCTGGGCGCAGGCCGGCTTCTCGATGGTCCTGCTCTCCGCAGCGGTCAAGGGCGTCCCCGAGGACACGCTCGAGGCGGCGCGGATCGACGGCGCCAACGAGCGGGACATCTTCTTCCGCGTCGTCGTCCCCCAGATCTGGGGATCGGTGCTCACCGTCTACGTCACCACGCTCATCGGTGTCATGAAGATCTTCGACATCGTCTACGTGATGACCAACGGCGGCTTCAACACCAACGTCATCGGCAACGAGTTCTTCAACCAGCTGTTCAGCAACTTCAACAACGGCGCGGCCGCAGCGATCGTCGTGCTGCTCATGATCGCGACGGTCCCGATCATGTGGTACCAGGTGCGCAACTTCCGCCGTGAGGAGTCGATGGCATGACCCAGACCCAGACCACGATGGCGGCGGCCACACCGGCGCCGAAGACCCGTCGGCGAGCGACCTCCTCCCGGGAGGGGCAGCCGCAGAAGGCGGGCTGGTTCGCCCGGATCGTCGTCTTCATCCTGTGCTTCCTGTGGATCGTGCCCGTGATCGGGCTGCTCCTCACCTCCTTCCGCCCGCGCGACGACGCGCAGAACACCGGCTGGTGGACCCTCTTCTGGACGCCGTCGGCGTGGAGCCGGATGACCTTCGACAACTACACGACCGCCATCGACCGGGGCGGCCTCGGAGAGGCGTTCATCAACAGCCTGGCGATCACCCTGCCGGCGACCTTCATCCCGGTCCTGGTGGCGGCGTTCGCGGCCTACGCGTTCACCTTCATGGAGTTCCCCGGACGCAACTTCCTGTTCCTCGCCGTGGTGAGCCTGCTGGTGGTGCCCAACTACATCGCGTTCGTGCCGATCCTGCGCATCTACGGCGACCTCGAGCTGGCGGGCACGTTCCCGGCCGTGTGGCTGGCGCACATCGGCTTCGGCATGTCCCTGGCGATCTACATCCTGCGCAACTACATGGCCACCCTCCCGAAGAGCCTGATCGAGTCGGCGAAGATCGACGGCGCGAGCCACTTCCAGACGTTCTTCCGCCTGGTGCTGCCGATGTCGGTGCCGGCGCTCGCGGCGTTCGCCATCTTCCAGTTCCTGTGGGTGTGGAACGACCTGCTCGTGGCGCTGATCTTCGTCGGCCCCGGCGACAACGCGCCGATCACGGTCGCGCTGCGCAACAACCTCATGGGCCAGGCCGGGTCGGGCCAGCACCTCATCACCGCCGGCGGCTTCCTGTCCATGGTGCTGCCGATCGTGGTGTTCTTGCTGATGCAGCGGTTCTTCGTCCGCGGCCTGACCGCCGGAGCCGTCAAGGGGTGACGGCGACCCGTACGCTGCCCGGCGCCGGCCGCCGGGCGGCGTACCCCACCTCGACCCCTCGGAAGCGAGCGATGCTCTTCCCTCCCCCTCACCCCTCCGCGCCCACCCGGCTCACCCTCGAGCTCGACATCTCGGGTGAGCTCCTCCCACGCATCCTGTGGGCCGGACCGGCCACCTCGACGACGGCGGGCCCGGCGGGCTACCCCTCGACGTTCCGCGGACCCGGTGTGCCGCTGCTGGGCGAGCACGCCCACGAGCTGTTCACCCGGCCCCACCTGCGCGGGCACCGCGTCGACGCGCCCGGCTCCGACGCGGCCTGGTCGACCCGCTTCCTCGTCGAGGACCTGTCCGCCACCGACGACACGCTCACCCTCACGGCGTACGACGACGCGGCCGGGCTGCGGTTGACCACCGAGCTCCAGGCACTGCCCGGAGGCCTGCTCCGCGGGCGCCACACGGTGCGCAGCACAGGCCCCGGGACCTACGTCCTCACCGGGCTGGAGGTGGTGCTGCCGGCCGCCGACGACCTGGTCGAGCTGCTCGACTTCACCGGTCGCCACGAGGGCGAGCGCACCCCGCAGCGGCACACCGTGACCGACGGGATGTGGCTGCGCGAGGGACGCGAGGGCCGTCCCGGCCTGGGCGGCGCGACGATGGCCGTGCTCGGCACGCGCGGCTTCGGCACCCGCACCGGCACCGTGCTCGGGGTGCACGTCGCATGGAGCGGCAACAGCCTGCTGCGCGCCGAGCGCTCCCCCGACCTCGGCACGACGCTGGGCGGCGGCGAGCTGCTCCAGCCGGGCGAGGTGAGGCTGGGGCCCGAGGAGGAGTACACCTCGCCGTGGGTCGTCTTCGGGGCGTCCGAGGCCGGGCTCGACGGCCTGGCCGAGGCGTTCCACACCTACGAGCGCTCCCTGTCCGCCCACCCGGGCCACCAGCCGGTCGTGCTCAACGTGTGGGAGGCGGTGTGGTTCGACCACGACCTCGCCCGGCTGCACGAGATCGCCGACCGGGCGGCACGGGTCGGGATCGAGCGCTTCGTGCTCGACGACGGGTGGTTCCACGGACGGCGCGACGACACCGCCGGCCTCGGCGACTGGTGGGTCGACCCCGACGTGTGGCCCGAGGGCCTGGCACCGATCGCCGACCACGTCCGCTCCCTCGGCATGGAGTTCGGCCTCTGGTTCGAGCCGGAGATGGTCAACCCCGACTCCGAGCTCTACCGCGCCCACCCCGACTGGATCCTGTCGGCGGGCGACCGTGTGCCGCAGCTCCACCGCAACCAGCTGGTGCTCGACCTGTCCCGGCCCGAGGTGTGGCAGCACGTCCACGACCGGGTGGACGCCGTGCTCTCCTCCGCACCGATCGACTACGTCAAGTGGGACCACAACCGCGAGCTCCTCGAGGCCGGGTCCGGCGCGCGGGGCGGGTCGTCGGCGGTGCGAGAGCACACGCTGGCCTTCTACCGGCTCCTGGACTCCCTGCGCCGCCTGCACCCGCGCATCGACTGGGAGACGTGCGCGTCGGGCGGCGGCCGGATCGACCTGGGGGTCCTCGAGCGTACGCAGCGCGTCTGGACCTCCGACATGACCGACGCGCTGGCCCGCCAGCACATCCAGCGCTGGACGACGCAGCTGGTGGCGCCGGAGTACCTCGGCGCCCACGTGAGCGCGCCGGTGGCGCACCAGACCGGCCGCACGCTGCCGCTCGACTTCCGGGCGGCGACCGCCCTGTTCGGTGCGTTCGGCGTGGAGTGGGACCTCAGCACCGCGACCGAGGAGGAGCTCACCGCCCTCGCCGGGTGGGTGGGGCTGCACAAGCGGCTGCGCCACCTCCTGCACGCCGGGCGGACGGTGCGTCCGGAGTCCGCGGACCCGGCCGTGCTGCTGCACGGGGTGGTGGCCCGCGACGGCGGCGAGGCGGTGCTGGCCCACGTCCAGCTCGACGAGTCGGCGAGCAACCGTGGCACCGTGCTGCGCGTGCCGGGCCTGCAACCGGACGCGTCGTACGACCTCCGCTGGGCGGGGCCCGTCGACCACCGTGCCGTCAGCCGGTCGGTGGCGCTGCCCGAGGCGGGCCCGACCGACGGCGTCGCGGTCCTCGGGGCGGTGCTCGGGACCCGTGGCTACTGGATCCCGCGGCGCCGACCGGAGACGGTCACCCTGGTGCACCTCACCCGCACGTGAGGCGCCGCGCGCTGCTCAGTAGGTGCCGAGGATCTTCTTCGGCGTGCCGGGCGGCGGCTGCCGCTGGACGGTGACCGAGCCCATCAGGGCCATGCCCCGGATCCGCACCGTCGGGGAGTCCGGCCGCAGGTCGGCCGGGACCTTGTCCTTGGCCTGGTTGTACTCGCCCATGATCGGTGTCCCGTCGACCACGACGTGCATGTCGGCCGGGACGATCACCTTCACCTCGCCCATGATCGCGCTGGCGTTGATCTGCGTCTCGTGCCCCGCGAGCTGCGCCTGGCGGAGGTCGATGAGGACGCTGCCCATCAACGCGAAGGCGCTGTGGTGCTCGGGCACCGCCCAGACGCCCTGGCGCTTGCACTCGCTCATGATGGCCGTCGAGGAGTTGTGCCCGACTGCGGGCAGGTGGGACGGGCGGCGCACGGGAGCGGAGGCCGGGGGCGTCACCGGGCCGGTCGCCTGCAGGTCGAGGGTGATCGGCACCAGCTCGCCGTAGGTCTTGGCCTGGAAGGTGAGCTCCAGTCGCTCCTCGAGCTCGTCGAGGTCGAGACGTCCCTCGCCGGCAGCGTCGCGCAGCACGTCGGCGACGCGCTGGCGGTCGGCGTCGGAGATGCGCATCTGCGACGGGTCGTGCGGGCGGTTCTCGATCTCCCCCATGGCGCCAGAGTAGCGAGCCCGCGCGGCGGTGACCCATGACGTGCGTCAGCCGGTAGGCGCGGCGGCACCCCCGCTCCGCCGCGCCCACCCCCCGAAGGAGGTCTCAGCGGCCGGGCCGCGCGTACTCGTCGTCGTAGCGCATGCGGTTCGCCGCGCCCGCGAAGTCGTCGCCGGAGTTCACCGGGTAGGGGCAGGTGGTGACGGGGGGCTGCTTCCCGGGGTCGAGGCAGTCCTCCAGCGTGAAGGTGGGCAGGGGCTCCTTGGGGCCTGCTCCACCGATGTCGTTCTTGGGTGGGGCGACCTCGCTGCCACACGCAGCGAGTGTCACGAGGGCGACGGTGGCAGCGCTGGCTGCGAAGCCCCGTCGCACGGTGGCGATGGACGTGGTGGACGTAGTGGACATGGCAGTGCTCCTTCGGGTGGGCCGGTTCGGGTCCGGCGATGAACACCACCCTCGATCCGCCGCACCCGGGGTTGACGTCTCGTGACGATCCTTGACAGCGGCGCAGAAGCGGGTTGCCGGAGCAGGGACCTCCGGAGGATCCTCGACCCAGGAATGGGTGGTTGGAGGGCCCATGAGCGCACTGCCCCGACCCGACCTCGCGGGTCCGTCTCGGACGCTCAACGACGCCCTCCACGACCTCCACCACCGCGCCGGGTGGCCCTCGCTACGCGCCCTCGCACGCGAGACCGGCGTCTCCCACACCACCGTCTCCAAGGCCTTCTCCCAGCCGGCCCTCCCCACCTGGGGCACCCTCGAGCTCCTCGTCGAGGCCATGCACGGCGACCTCACCCACTTCCACGACCTCTGGCTCGCCGCCTCCGCCCCCACCGACCGCACCCGCACGCCCGCACCGCGGATCGCCGGCCGTCGCGCCGAGCTCGACGCCGTACGCCGTCACCTCGAGACCGGGAGCGGCCTGCTCCTCGTCACCGGCGAGGCCGGCATCGGGAAGTCCACGCTGACAGGAGCGGCAGCCCGGACGTGCGCGGTGGTCGTCGCCACCGCACGGTGCCGCCCGCTCTCCACCCCCGTCCCGTTGATGCCGGTGGCAGACCTCCTGCGGGACCTGGGGGTGGTCGACGACGCGTCGTGGTCGGCACGGGTGCTGGGCGGGTGCCCACGGTGGCTCCCGACCGCCATCGCACCGCTCCTGCCCGAGCTCGAGGTCGACGCGCCTCCGACGCTCGGCACCGACTTCGCGCGGCAACGCCTGATGAGCGCCCTCGTGCTCCTGCTCGATGCCCTCCGAGCCGACCGCCCGCTCGCGCTGGTCCTCGACGACCTGCACTGGGCGGACCCGGGCACCCTCGACCTGCTGGAGATGCTCGCCAGTCGCGGGTCGTCCGTGCCCGTCGTCGGGACGTGGCGGACCGACGACCCGGACACGGGCCCCGACCACCTCGCGTGGTGGGAGCGCGTCGGCACGCGATCTCCACGGGTCCACCTGGCGCCCCTGTCACGGGACGAGACCGCAGCACAGCTCGCCCTCGTGGACGGGACCGCGCCCACGCGTGAGCGCGTCGACCGGATCTTCGCCCGCAGCCTCGGACGCCCACTGTTCACCGAGCACCTCGCGACGACCGAGCTGTCGGACGACGCGCTCCCCGACGCCCTGTCCGTGCTGCTGGCCAAGCGCCTCACCGGGCTGGGGACCGACGCCTGGCTCCTCGCCCGCACGCTGGGCGTCGCCGACCGGTCGCTGACTGTCGACCAGCTGGTGCAGGCGACCGGCATCGACGACGACCCCACCCCGGCGCTTCGCACGCTGGTGCGGCAGCGGATCGTCAGCGGCCACCACGACGAGGTGCGGCTGGCCCACCCGCTGCTCGGTGCCGCCGTGCGGGAGAGGCTCGTCCCCGGTGAGGCGGCCCGCGTGCACGCCAGCGTCGCCGAGGTCCTCGCGACGCTCCCCGACCCACCCGCCGCCGAGGTCGCCAACCACTGGCGGGCGGCGCACCGGCCCGAGGAGGAGCTGGTCTGGCGTGTCCGGGCCGCGCGGTCCGCCGAGGCGCGCTTCGCGTCCCGCGAGGCGTACCCGGAGTGGACGCGTGCCCGGGAGCTCTGCCGGACGTCCGTGGCGGTCGACGGCGCGGACCGCGTGAGCCTCGCCGAGGTCCTGGTGCACAGGATCGACGCGGCCATCCGTTCCGGTGAGGACGTGGACACGGTGCGGGTCATCATCGACGACGCCATGGCCGAGGAGCTCCCCGACACCGGCCGGGCCGAGGTGCTGCTGCGGTCCGCCGACCTCGAGTGTGGCTTCGGCGACCTCGACCTCGGCCTGCGACAGCTCGACGAGTCGATCGACATGCACCTGCGCCAGCCACCCTCGCGGGAGGCCGCCCACGCGCTGGAGACCCGCATCAACATCAGGTCGTCGCTGGGGCGCCACGAGCTCACCCGGGACGACATCGACCACGGCCTCGTCATCGCCCGGGAGATCGACGCGCCGGACGTGGAGCGGCTGTTCCTGGCCCAGCTGGCCTGGCTCCGCCTCGTCGACCACGAGCCCGAGGATGCCGTGCGCCTGGCGCGGGACGCCGTCGCCGCGTCAGACGAGGAAGGCGACCCGGTCGGGTCCATCAGGGTCGCCGCGTACGCCGCCGAGGTGCTGCTCCCGGCCGGCGCCCGGGCCGAGGTGGTCGCCACCGTGCTGGCCCCCGCCATCAGGCAGGCCGAGCGCTGGCAGCTGCGCGGGGTGTTCGTCGACGACGTGCTCTCCCGGACGGCCGAGGCCCACCTGCGCGAGGGTGCGGTCGACGCGGCCGCCCGGGTGCTCGCCTCCCACGTCGTGGGCGACCTCGGCACCGACCTCCGACGGTGCCAGAGGGTGCAGGCCGCCGTCGACCTCCGGCGCGGTGACGCCGGGGGGGCGCTGGCCAGGCTCGAGCGGATCACCTCGATCGACAACTACGCAGTGGCGGCGGCCAGCTGCGACTGCACGACCGCCGACGTCCACCTCTGGTCCGGGGACCCCGCCGCAGCGGCGGGTTGTCTCGATCGCGCCCTCGGGTTCCTGGGCACCGACGCGCTCGCCCTCGAGGCCGCCGCGGCGTTCGCGCTCCACGCCCGGACCGCTGCCGACCTCGCCGACGCCGCCCGTGCCGACGGCGCGGGGAGGGCCGAGCTCCGCAGGCAGGTGGAAGCAGTGCGCGCGGGCAGCGCGACCGACCCCTTCGGACCGCAGGCCTTCGGCGCGGACCTCGAGGCGCACACCGCGAGCTGGCGCAACGAGCTCGACCGGCTCCTCGTCCGGGACCACGCGCAGTCCTGGGTCCACGCGGCGAGCCTGTGGGACGCGCTCCACCGTCCCCACGACGCGGCGTACTGCCGGTGGCGCGCAGCGCAGTGCGCCCTGCGGGACGGCCAGGGCACCGTCGCGGCTCGACTGCTCCGGAAGGCAGCGGCCGACGCCCGCGAGCACGCGCCGCTGTCCCGGGCTATCGCCGGGACGGCGGCGCGGTAGGGAGTCGGCGCGCAGCGACCCTCAGTGCCAGTCCCGAGTGCGGTCGATCGGGTCGTAGGTGCTCCCCGAGCGCTCGCCGGGCCTGGCAGTCCCGTACTCGTCGCCGAACTCGCCTCGGGTGGGCGAGGTCCTCGTGGGCTGGGCCGGCGCGTCGGTCGTCTCCTGCTGCGTGCCGCCGATGTCCTGCGTCGGTGGCGCGACCTCGGTCCCGCACGCGGCGAAGGCGACGAAGGCCGTTGCAGCGGCTACGGCGATGGAGCCCCGGCGGACGACGTCCCCGGTGTGGATGGCGGTGTTCATGGTCGTGTCCCTTCGTGGTGGCCGACCCCGGTCGGGTACGGCGTCACGACAACCGTGCGACCGGCCGAAGGGTGGTTGACGCCGGCTGACGAAGGTTGACGGTCAGCCCGCCGCCGCGGCGTCGGCGCGCCGGGCTCCGAGGTGGCGGGAGACCGCCAGCGCTGCCTGGCGCCCCGCGCGGGAGGCGCCGATGGTGCTGGCCGAGGGGCCGTAGCCGACGAGCTGCACGCGGGGGTCGCGCTCGGCGGTGGTCGCGCCCTGCACGTTGCCCGGCACCGGCACGAGCGCGATGCCGCCCTCGGGGCTGCGCAGGCCCAGCGGCGCGAGGTGGTCGACCGCCGGCCGGAAGCCGGTGGCCCAGAGGATGACGTCGACGCGCTCGAAGCGGCCGTCGGCCCAGCGGACGCCGTCGGGCTCGACACGGGCGAACATCGGCAGCCGCTCGTAGGCGCCGAGCCGCGCCGCCTCCTGCTCCTGCGGCCGCAGCTTCAGGCCGGTCACGCTGACGACGCTGGCGGGCGGGAGCCCACGTCGTACGCGCTCCTCGACCGCGGTGACCGCGGCGAGGCCGGCGGCGGAGTCGAACTCGTCGCGCCAGACCGGAGCACGGCGGGTGACCCACAGCGTGTCCGCCACCGGGGCCAGCTCGCCGAGGAACTGCACGGCCGACGCTCCCCCGCCGACGACGAGGACCCGCCGACCCCGGAAGTGGTCGACACCGGGGTACTGCGCGGTGTGCACCTGCTCGCCGCGGAAGGTCTCGATGCCGGGGTAGTACGGCACGAAGGGACGGGTCCAGGTGCCGGTCGCGTTGACCAGGGTGCGCGTGCGCCACTCCTGCTCGCCGGCGTGCACCACGAGCAGCTCGCCGTCGCTGTCGACGCGGTCCACCCGCACCGGGCGCACCACCGGCAGCCCCTGGCTGCGTTCGTAGTCACCGAAGTAGTCGGGCACCACGCGGTTGGCCGCACGTCGCGACACCTCGGGCGCGGCCGACCCGGGCAGGTCCGCGACCCCGTGCACGTCGGCCATGCTCAGCGAGGACCAGCGGTGCTGCCACGCGCCGCCCGGCTCGGGGTTGGCGTCGAGCACGACGTGCTCGATGCCCCGCTGGCGCAGGAAGTACGACGCCGCGAGGCCGGCCTGCCCGGCACCGATGACGACCGACTCGAGGACCTCCACGTGTGCTGAACGCGCTCGCCCGCCCCTCTATGCCCGTCACCGCGACCGTGGCAGCCTCGGGGCATGGACATCGCCGAGCGCGCGCGCACCCTCCTCGACCTCCACCACACCGGCACCACGCTGGTCCTGCCCAACGTCTGGGACGCCTGGTCGGCCCGCACCGTCGCGGACGCCGGCTTCCCCGCCCTGAGCATCGGCAGCCACCCGCTCGCGGACTCGCGCGGCCAGGGCGACAACGAGGACATGACGCTCGACGACGCCCTCGACGGCGTACGACGGATCTGCGGGGCCGTGCCCGACGTCCCGGTCACCGCCGACCTGGAGTCCGGCTACGGCACGCCCGCGGCCGAGCTGGTCGAGCGGATGCTCGAGGCCGGCGCGGTCGGGCTCAACATCGAGGACACCGTGCACTCCGAGGGCGGCCGGATGCGCTCGGCGTCCGAGCACGCCGACTACATCGGCGCGATCCGCCGGGCCGCCGACGCCGCGGGCGTCGACGTGGTGGTCAACGCCCGCACCGACGTGTTCCTCAAGAAGGGGCAGTTCGACGACCCGGTGGGCGAGGCGGTCGCCCGCCTCCGCGCGTGCGAGGAGGCGGGCGCCCGCTGCGTCTACCCCGTCGGCGTACCGGACGCCGGGTCGCTCGAGGCGCTGCTCGAGGCGCTGTCGGGGCCGGTCAACGTCATCGCCAACCCCCGCACCGGCTCGGCCGCGGGCTCGCTGGAGGACCTGCAGGCCATGGGGGTGCACCGGGTGACCTTCGGGCCGCTCCTGCAGAAGGAGCTGGCACCCGACCTCGCGGCCCTGGTGGCGCCCTGGCGGTGAGCCGGGGTCAGCCGACCAGCTCGGGCTCCCGCTCGTCGCGCCACTGCGCGGAGGCGTGGCCGCGCTCGAGCGACTCGCCCTCGACGTCGATGACGGGCAGCAGCCGGTCGAGCCAGCGGGGCAGCCACCACGCCTTCTCGCCGAGCAGGTAGAGCAGCGCCGGCACGAGGACCATCCGCACGACGAACGCGTCGAACAGCACGGCGGCCGCGAGCGCGAAGCCCATGGACTTGATGATCGGCTCGTCGGTGAGCATGAACGCGGCGAACACCGAGGTCATGATCACCGCAGCGGCGGAGACGACGCGGGCCGAGTTGCGGAAGCCGTCGACGACCGCCTCGCGCATCGACGCCCCGTGCACGTGCGCCTCGCGGATGCGGGTGACCAGGAAGACCTGGTAGTCCATGGCGAGGCCGAACACCACGCCGATGAGGAAGATCGGCATGAACGACACCAGCGGCGCGCCCTCCACGATCCCGAACATCCCCTCCTGGAACACCAGGACGGTCGCGCCGAGGGTCGCCAGCACCGACAGCAGGAAGCCGAGGGTGGCGGTCAGCGGCACCAGGATGGAGCGGAAGACCAGCATCAGCAGCACGAACGCCAGCCCGATCACGACCGCGAGGTAGACCGGCAGCGCGTCGGCGAGCTTCTCGGAGACGTCGGCCTGGATCGCGGTGATGCCGGTGACGCCGGTGGTCGTGCCGGTCCGCTCCTCGATGCCGGCCTGGCCGTCGCGCATCTCGTGCAGGAGGTCCTCGGTGGCGACCTCGTCGGCGCCCGTGCTCGGGGTGACGAGCACCTGAGCGCCCGTGCCCTCCTCGTTGGTCATCACGACCTGGGCGTTCACCACGCCGTCGAGGCCGGCGGCCCACTCGACGACGTCGCCGAAGGCGGCGCCGCGGTCGGCCTCGTCGACGTCACGGGCGTCCACGACGACCATCAGCGGACCCTGGCGGCCGGGACCGAAGCCCTCGGCGACCAGGTCGGCCGCCCGGCGCTGCGTGGTCTCCGGCGACGCGGTGGAGTCGGTGGGGAAGGCCAGGTGCAGGTCCTTGACCGGTACGGCGAGCGCGCCGAGGCCGACGACGACGAGCAGGATCGCGGCCACGGGAGCGCGGCCGACCAGCCGTGCCCACCGCACGCCGTTGTTGAGGACACGGCCGCGCTCGTCGCGCTTCGGACGGTAGCGGCGGATCCGGCCGCCGAACGCCTTGCCCTTCAGCATGCCGAGCACAGCGGGCAGCAGGGTGAGCGCGACGAGCACGGCGACGAAGACGGTCCCGGCGGCGGCGAGGCCCATCGTGGTGAGGAACGGGATGCCGACCACCGACAGGGCGGCGAGGGCGATCAGCACGGTGAGGCCGGCGAACACGACGGCCGAGCCGGCGGTGCCGGTTGCGACGCCCATCGCCTCGGCGCGGTCGTCGGTGTGGTCGAGCTCGCTGCGGTAGCGGGCCAGGATGAACAGGGCGTAGTCGATGCCGACCGCGAGGCCGATCATGCTGGCGAGCATCGGCGTGCTCGACCCGATGTCGAAGAACGCGGTGGCGCCCACGACGCCGAGCAGGCCTGTCCCGAGACCGATGAGGGCGGTGACGATGGGGATGCCGGCCGCGACCACCGAGCCGAAGACGACGAGCAGGACCACGACGGCGACGGCGATGCCGATGAGCTCGGCGGAGCCGCCCTCGGGCATGGAGACGAGGCCCGACCCGTTGACCTCGGCGACCAGACCACCGGCGTTCGCGTCGGCGACGGCGTCCTTGATGGCGTCGACCGTCTCGGGTTCCACGTCGGTGACCTTGTCGACGTCGAGGTTGTAGGTGATGGTGCCGATCCGCTTGTCGTCGGACAGCGGGGACAGCGCGGCGAAGTCCGCCCGCGCCTGGTCCTCGTCGCCACCGGCCTCCACGACCGCGTCGACCATCTGCTGCTCCTGGCCCGCGGCCGCCGCGACGGGGTCGACCATGGCCTCGGGGGCGGGGGCCTGCGGGAGCTCGGCCAGGTCGGCGACGAGCGCGCCCACGCGGTCGGCGTACCTCTTCTCCGCGAGGGTGTGGCCCTCGGGCGCGGCGACCACGACGGTCACGCTCGCCTGGTCGAAGGCGTCGGCGGCGTCGGGGAAGAGCTCTTCCTGGAGGTCGGCGGCCTTCTCGGACGGGATGCCCGGGATCGAGAAGGCGTCGGTCATCGGCTTGCTGATGGCGGTGGCGGTGAAGCCGACCGCGACGAGCGCGACGAGCCAGGCGGCGATGAAGGCGTACCAGCGCCGGTAGGCCGTGTGGCCGAGGCGGTGGAGGAGTCGAGCCATGGGTGGTGTGTCCCTCAGGTGGTAGGTGGGCGTGGATCGGGTCGGGGGGTCAGCCGAAGAGGCGGCGGACCGTGGCGATGCCGGAGACGATGAGCTCGGCGAAGTCCTGCTCGGGGTCGTCGACGAAGGTGGTGACGGCGACCTCGACGACGCCGCCGAGCACGGCGATGGCGACCTGGACGTCGCGCGGCGGGAGGTCGCCGCCGGGGCGCTGGACGGCGGCCTCGACGAGGCGCTCGACCATGTGGCGCATCCGCTCCTTGAGCGTGATGAGGAGGACGGGGTTGGCGTGCACGATCCGGTCGAAGCGCTGGATCGTGGGCTGGTCGACGTCCTCGTTCTCGAGGATCGCGAGCACGAGCGCCTGCAGGTCGTCGATCAGGTCGCCGGACGGCCCTCCCGTGCGGAAGGTGTCCATCGCCTCGGGGGGCAGCACGACGTCGGGGCCGAGCACGGCGTCGACCTTGCTCGGGAAGTAGTTGAACAGCGTGCGGCGCGAGACGTCGCACGCCTCGGCGAGCTCCTCCATGGTGAAGCCGTCGATGCTGCCGCGCTCGTCGGCGAGCCGCTGCGCGGCGTCGACGATGCGCAGCTCGGTGCCACGCCGACCCCGCCGCTGGATTGCACTATCCGTCACAAAGTGCAGTTTTGCACTCTATGTCTTATGGTGCAAATCGAGGTGTGCACCTCGAGGTGGCGGCACACGACACTCCGACGCGGCTTTCTGATGCGGTCTGCCGCCACCTTCACCCACCGCCATCCGAAGGTGGCGGCACACGACACCCCGGCGCGGCTTTCCGATGCGGTCTGCCGCCACCTTCACGGCGCTCGGGAGGCGACCCTCGCCGGAACGACGTACGTCGACGAGGGTCAGGCCACGACCAGCACCGGCGACGGCTCGACGTCCAGCCGCACCCGGGCGCCCGGCTCGAGCCGGAGCGCGTCGGCGCTGGCCAGCTGGGCGACGACGTCCGTCCCGTCGGCGAGCTGGCAGGTCACCCGCGACAGCGGCCCGAGGAACATCACCGTGGTGACGGTCGCGTCGCCGGCGGGGTCGGCCACCACCGACACCGCCTCCGGGCGGACCAGGGCGAAGCCGGGACCCGAGGTGGAGCCGTCGAGGGCCGGCACGTCGCGGCCGAGCACGGAGGCGACGCCGTCGTGCACGGTCGCCGGCAGCCGGTTGCTCAGTCCGACGAACTCCCCCACGAACCTCGTCGCCGGCGCGGAGTAGAGCTCGGCCGGCGGGGCCAGCTGCTCGAGCCGACCGGCGTTCATCACGCCGACCCGGTCGGCGACGGCGAGCGCCTCCTCCTGGTCGTGGGTGACGAAGAGAGTCGTGGTGCCGACCTCGAGCTGCACCCGGCGGATCTCGTCGCGCAGCTGCACGCGCACCTTGGCGTCGAGCGCCGACAGCGGCTCGTCGAGGAGGAGGACCGACGGCTCGATGGCGAGCGCGCGGGCGAGGGCGACGCGCTGCTGCTGACCGCCGGAGAGCTGGTGGGCGTAGCGGTCGGCGTGCTCGCCGAGGCCGACCAGGTCGAGCATGTCGCCGGCCCGCTTGCGGCGGGCGGCACCGTCGCTGCCGCGCAGCTTGAGGCCGAAGGCGACGTTGTCGATCACCGTCATGTGCGGGAACAGGCTGTAGGCCTGGAAGACCATCCCCATGTCGCGCTTGTTGGCCGGCACCCGGGTGAGGTCCCTGCCGCCGACCGAGACCGTGCCCGAGGTGGCCTGGTCCAGGCCGGCGAGGATCCGCAGCGCGGTCGTCTTGCCGCACCCGGACGGGCCGAGCAGGGCGACGAGCTCACCGGGCTCGATGTGCAGGGTGAGGCCGTCGAGCGCACGGACCGACCCGTAGACGCGGGTGAGGTCGGACAGCTCGACGGCGAGGCCGCGCTCGGTCTGCAGGTCGGTCATGAGGAGGCTCCTTGCTTGTGCCGGTCGCGGCTGAGGAAGGTGAGGCCGAGCAGCAGCAGCGCGACGAAGATCATCGAGGCGAGCGCGGCGGCCATGGCGGCCGGCCCGTTGCTCTTGTAGAGCGCGGCCATCGCGACCGGCAGGGTGTCGAAGTGGAGCAGGGAGGCGAAGACGTACTCCCCGAGCACGAGGGCCACGGAGATGAACGCCGCACCCAGGATGCCGCCGGTGATGTTGGGCATGATGATCCGCACGATCACCGTGAACCACCCGGCCCCCAGCGAGCGGGCCGCCTCGGAGAGCGTCGCGGCGTCGATCGCGGAGAGCGAGGCGTCGATCGCGCGGTAGGAGTAGGGCAGCACCAGCACGACGTAGGCGAAGGTCAGGACCAGCGCGCTGTCGCCGAGCAGGTAGGTCACCCACGAGTAGACGTTGCTGATGCCGACCACGATGACCAGCGCCGGGATCGTCAGCGGCAGCAGGCACAGGAACTCGATGAGCCCGCGCGCCCGCGGGACGCGCAGGCGCACCCAGACCATCGTCGGCACCAGCAGCGCGACCATCAGCACGACGGTGAACAGCGCGAGCAGCAGCGAGGCGATGATCGAGGACCGCAGGTCCTCGTCGGTGACCATCAGCTGCCAGTTGTCCCAGGTGCGCCCCGGCGCGCTGCCGCGGACCTGGGTGGAGAAGTCGAACATCGCCAGCAGCGGCACGAAGAAGTAGGCCGCGAACAGCAGCATCCCGAGCGCGCGGAGGACCCGGAAGGACGTGGACTGCCTCATCGCATCCACCGCGCCGTACGACGCAGGAGGAGGTTGTAGGCGACCATCACCAACGTCACCACGACGATCATCTCCAGTGCGAGGGCGAAGCCGACGTTGGCCTGGCCGAGCAGCACCTCGCTGGTGATGGCCTGCCGGATCAGCAGCGGCACGATCGGCTGACCCTGGCTGACCAGCACGGCCGCGGTGGCGTACGCCGCGAAGGCGTTGGCGAACAGCAGCAGCGTCGCGCCGAGGAAGGCCGGCGTCAGCAGCGGCAGCGCGACGTGGCGCCAGTAGTCCCACGTGCTCGCCCCGAGGTTGACCGCCGCCTCGCGCCACTGGGGACGCAGGCCCTCGAAGGCGGGCGCGAAGACGATCACCATCAGCGGGATCTGGAAGTAGCAGTAGACGACCACGAGCCCGGGCAGGTCGAAGAGCCAGCCGGAGCCGTAGAGGTTCGCGCCGGTGAGCTCCATCCACGCCTTGGTCACGATGCCGACCTGGCCGATCGTGGCGATCCACGCGAAGGCCAGCACCACGCCGCCGAACTGCGCGAGCACCCCGCTGATCGCCAGGGTCGACCGGCGCAGCAGGCTCTGCGGCGGCAGCGAGACGATGAGGTACGCCAGCAGGGCGCCCAGCAGCGCACCGATCAGCGCGGTGGACGCCGACAGGACGAGCGAGCCCCTGAGCGCGGTCAGCGCGGCCTCGCTGGTGAGGGCGTCGAGGTTGCCGAGCGTCGGGCGGCCGTCCCCGTCCTGGAAGGCACCGACCACCACGGTGAGGGTCGGGACGACGAGGAAGACCGCGACGTAGGCCAGGAACGGGAGGAGCGGGAGGGCCGGGCCGACGGCGAACCGCCGGCCCGTCCCCCCGCTCGTGGTCGTCGCGCTCAGCGGATGGCCTTCGACCAGTTCGCCGCGAGGTACTCCCCGGCGGTGGTGGTCTGCTCGTCGGTCGGGATCACCGGCTCCCCGGTCACCTCCGGCAGCGCACCCCAGAGGTCCTCGTCGATCGTCCCGGCCTCGGCCATCGCGTCACCACGGACCGGGCGTGCGCCGCCCTTGAGCCACAGGTTCTGGCCCTCGTCGCTGTAGAGGAACTCCTGCCACAGGCGGGCGGCGGCCGGGTGCGGCGCGTCGGCGTTGATCGCCTGGAAGTAGTAGCCCGCGACCACGGCCTCCTCGGGCACGACCGTCTTCCACGTGTCGACGTTGGCGGCGGCAGCGGCACCGAGGTAGTCCCAGTCGATGACGACGGGCGTCGTCCCCTGCTCGATCGTGCTCGAGTCGGGGTCGACGGTGAGGAAGTTGCCGGCCTTCTTGAGGTCGGCGAAG
Source organism: Nocardioides sp. (assembly GCA_041914085.1). GTDB lineage: Bacteria > Actinomycetota > Actinomycetes > Propionibacteriales > Nocardioidaceae > Nocardioides. The sequence goes on along the minus strand of JAYSEC010000030.1, from coordinate 1,592 downwards.
AAGTCCACGCCGGGGGCGATGTCGTCGGCCGACCCGCCGTTGGCGATCGCGGCCATCATCACGCCGCTGAACGCGGCACCGGCCTGCGTCGGGTCGCCGTTGAGCGCGACCTTGCCCTTGAACTCCGGCTTCAGCAGGTCGGCGACCGAGGTGACGTCGGGGACGACCGAGGAGTCGTAGCCGATCGCCATGTAGCCGCCGTAGTCGTTGACCCACGCGCCGTCCGGGTCCTTGAACTCGTCCGGGATGTCGTCCCAGGTCTCGACCTGGTAGGGCGCGAACATGTCGGTGTTGGCCAGCGCCACGGACTGGCCGAGGTCGAACACGTCGGGCGCCCGCTCGGTGCCGGCCAGGTCGTTGGCGGCGTTGATCTCGTCCTGCGAGGCCGCGTCGGGCTGGTCGGAGTTGACCGTGATGTCGTACTTCTCCTCGAAGGTGGAGATGATCTCGCCGTAGTTGGCCCAGTCGGGCGGCAGCGCGATCACGTTGAGCTCGCCCTCGTCCTGGGCGGCCTTCACGAGGTCCTCCATGCCGCCGAAGTCCTCCGCGGAGGTCGCCTTGGCTGCATCGACCCCGCTCTCCGTGGTGGTGTCGGCCTCCTTCTCCGGAGCAGCGCAGCCGGCGGCGGCTGCCAGGGTCGCCATCGCGGCGAGTGAGACGAGTGACGTGCGGAGCTTCAACGTGCCCTCCCAGGTTCGGTCGCCGGCCGACGGCCGGTGATGTGCCGCGCGGAGCCTCACGGGCCCCGTCGTCTCGGAGGCTACTCGCGAGTGGCTGTTCGCGATACGGCCGATGAACGGTGTGTCCGGCAAGGTCCCGTCAGGTCCGTGCGCCCGGGCGCGGACCGGCTCCGTCGGCGTGCCCGGCCCGGCGTACGATCGGCAGCCGTGACCGCTGCTGAGTTCCGCTACTCCGACCTGCTCCCGACCGCCGGTTCCAACGGCGCCGAGAAGACCCCCTACCGGTTGATCACCACCGAGGGCGTGTCGACTCATCTGGTCGGCGGACGGACCTTCCTCACCGTCGAGCCCGAGGCGATCCGCCGGCTCACCGAGGAGGCGATGCACGACATCAGCCACTACCTCCGGCCCGGCCACCTCGCCCAGCTGCGGAAGATCATCGACGACCCCGAGGCCTCCGGCAACGACCGCTTCGTCGCCCTCGACCTGCTCAAGAACGTCAACATCTCCGCCGGCGGCGTGCTGCCGATGTGCCAGGACACCGGCACCGCGATCGTGATGGGCAAGAAGTCCGAGGGCGTGCTCACCGGCGCCGACGACGGCGAGGCGATCAGCCGCGGCGTGTACGACGCCTACACCCGGCTCAACCTCCGCTACTCCCAGCTCGCGCCGCTGACGACGTTCGAGGAGAAGAACACCGGCACCAACCTGCCGGCGCAGATCGAGCTCTACTCGACGCCCGCGAAGGACGTGCCTGAGTACAAGTTCCTGTTCATGGCCAAGGGCGGCGGCTCGGCCAACAAGTCGTTCCTCTTCCAGGAGACCAAGGCCGTCCTCAACCCGACGCGGCTGATGGAGTTCCTCGACGAGAAGATCCGCTCGCTCGGCACCGCCGCCTGCCCGCCGTACCAC